>JAUNTT010000017.1 GCA_030538555.1 Micrococcus sp. | reverse complement strand
GGACGCACCAGGGGATGGACGCACCGCGCGTTGATGTTGCTGGCGCCACCCGGCCCCCGCGCTCGGGGCCAGCCGCACACGCCACGCGCGCCGCCCGAGCGTCGCGCGCGGGAGTTTGACCTGGATCACAGTGCGGGGATAGACACGAGTTCATGACTGAATCGACCACCCTCAGCTCTCGCGCGGCCAGCACGGTCTTCCATGACCTCGACCAGTTCGTGGCGCAGCCGCGATTGTCCGGCCTCACGCTAAGCCCCGACGGCACCCGCCTGGTGACCACCGTGGCCACCCTCAACGCGAAGGGGACCGGCTACGCCTCGGCCCTGTGGGAGGTGGACCCGGCCGGGGAGCAGCCCGCCTACCGCCTGACCCGCTCCGCCGAGGGTGAGGCCGGTGCGAGCTTCGCCGCGGACGGGTCGCTGTTCTTCACCTCCGCCCGCCCGGACCCGCAGAACGCCGACGCCGAGAAGTCCGCCGCGCTGTGGCGTCTGCCCGCGCGCGGGGGTGAGGCCCGGCTCGTGCTGGCCCGCCCCGGCGGCATCTCCGGCGTCCAGTGCGCGGCAGCCGCGGACACCGTCCTGATCAGCGCGGATCGACTCCTCGGCGCCCGCACCGAGGCTGAACACGCCGAGCGCGCCGAGCAGCGCAAGACCGCCGGCGTGGACGCAATCCTGCACACGGGCTTCCCCGTGCGCTTCTGGGATCACGACCTCGGCCCCGCCGCCCCGGAACTGTTCATCCTCGAGGACGGCCCCGACCCGCAGGGCACCCCGGACGCGTCCGACTCCGACGACGGCGCCGACGGCCAGTCCGCCTCGGCCACCGACTCCGGGCCCGCCACCGCGTCCGCCGCATCTGCGCCCACCACCACCTCGCCCACCGACACCACCACCGACCACAGCGACGGCCACCACCTGCGCCACGTCTCCGATTTCCCCCGCTCCCGCGGCTTCGACTTGGACGCGCGCCTGTCCCCGGACGGCTCCTTCCTGCTCACGGTCGCGGCCACGGCCCGGGCCCGCGCGGATATGAGCACCGGTCGCCTGGTGCGCGTGGACACCGCCACGGGTGAGCACACGGTCCTGCTCGATGAGACGGGCGAGGACGTCGGCCTCGGCGCGATCAGCCATGACGGCACCCGCGCCATCATCACGCGCACCCCACACACCACGTACGCGGAGACCATGGACCTGCGCCAGTACGTCCTGGACACCACCACCGGTGAGACCACGCCGCTGGCCCATGACTGGGACCGGTGGGGTGACGTCGTCGGGTGGCTGCCGGATGACTCCGCGGTGATCGCCCTGGCCGATGACGACGGCCGCGCCCACATCTTCCGCATCGAGGTGCCCTCGGGTGAGGTCACCCGCCTCACCCATGAGGACGAGGCGTGGACTGATGTGGTGATCGCCCCGGACGGGGCCACCCTCTACGGGCTGCGCTCCTCCTACCGTTTTCCTGCCGAGGTGGCCCGGATCGACCTGGCCTCCGGAAAGACCACCACGTTGCCGGGCCCGGCCGAACGCCCCGAGATCCCCGGCACGCTCGAGGATGTGGAGACCACCACCGACGACGGCACCCGCGTGCGCGGTTGGCTCGCCCTGCCCGAGGGCGAGGCCCCGGAGGGTGGCTGGCCGCTGCTGCTGTTCATCCACGGCGGGCCGGTGTCCTCGTTCAACGCATGGACGTGGCGCTGGTGCCCCTGGATCATGACGGCGCAGGGCTACGCGGTGCTCATGCCGGATCCGGCGCTGTCCACCGGCTACGGCCGGGACTTCGTGCAGCGCGGCTGGGGCTCGTGGGGCACCGAACCCTACGAGGACCTCATGGCCATCACCGACGCCGTCGAGGCCCGCGCGGACATCGACCCCTCCCGCACGGCGGCGCTGGGCGGCTCGTTCGGTGGCTACATGGCGAACTGGGTGGCCGGGCACACGGACCGATTCCGCGCCATCGTCACCCACGCCTCGCTGTGGGCGCTCGAGGGCTTCGACTCCTCCACCGACGCCGCGTTCTACTGGCGCCGCGAGATGAGCGAGGAGATGCGCCAGGCCAACTCGCCGCATCAGTTCGTGGGCGACATCATCACCCCCATGCTGGTCATCCACGGAGACAAGGACTACCGGGTGCCGATCCACGAGGGTCTGCGCCTCTGGTATGACCTGCTCTCCGCTTCCGGCCTGCCGGCGGGTGAGGACGGCTCCACCGAGCACCGCTTTCTCTACTTCCCGCAGGAGAACCACTGGATTCTCAGCCCGCAGCACGCCAAGGTCTGGTATCGGGTGGTCAGCGACTTCCTCAACGAGAATGTCCTCGGCCACGACACCGCCGCACCGCCGGCTGAGCTGGGGCTGTAGGGGCCCGACGCCGGCTGTCGACCGTGAGGTCCGGCTGCCGGTCTTCCGCCGCGGTGACGGGCTCACGGGCGTAGACTCGCGCCCGTGAGCCCCCTTGATCGCGTCCCGGACCAGCGCCGCATCCCCACCCAGACCGGGCTGACCCTCGAGGATTCCGTCCCGGTCGGGGAGCACCGGCGTCCGCGGCTCACGACGACGAAGCGCGAGTTCCGCGCCGCCGTGGCCCAGGCGTGTGCCGCCGTCGGGAACGACGACGCCGCAGCCACCGTGGGTCTGGTGCCGACCATGGGCGCGCTGCACGGCGGGCATGCGGCGCTGGTGCAGCGGGCGCGCACGGAGAACGACGTGGTGGTGGCCACGATCTTCGTGAATCCGCTGCAGTTCGGCGACCCCGCGGACCTGGAGAACTACCCGCGCACCCTCGAGGCGGACCTCGACCTGCTCGGCGCGGCCGGGTGTGATCTGGTGTTCGCCCCGAGTGTTGACGAGATGTATCCCGGCTACCCCGAAGCGCCGATCATCGCGGTGAGCGCGGGCCGGATGGGCACGGTGCTGGAGGGGGCCTCGCGGCCCGGGCACTTCGACGGCGTGTGCACCGTGGTCGCCAAGCTGTGGAACCTGGCGCTGCCCCCGGCACCGGCGGTGCTGCGCAGCTACTTTGGGCAGAAGGACGCCCAGCAGCTCTCCGTGCTGCGTCGCCTGGCCCATGACCTGGACGTGCCCGTGGAGGTGCGCGCTGTGGAGATCGTGCGCTCGCCGGAGGGCCTCGCCCTGTCCAGCCGCAACACCCGCCTGTCCGAGCAGGGGCTGCAGGACGCGCTCGTGCTGCATCGGGCGCTGCGCATGCTGGCCGACGCCGCCGAGGCCGGGGAGCGCGTGGACGTCGCCGCCGCACGGGACATGGTGGACGAGGCTGAGGGCGTGGCCCTGGACCACCTCGTGGTGGTGGACCGGGACACCCTCGAGGAGCTCGGCCCGGAGCTGCTGTGCCAGCCCCTGCGCCGCGACGCCCTGGCGCTGGTGGCGGCCTATGTGCCGCCGGTGCGCCTGATCGACAACATGGTGCTGCCCGCCGCGCAGTGAGCGGCTCGGTGCCGGTGCTGTGCGCCGGCGCGACGCCGGTGCTCTCCGCCGGGTGATCCTGGTGCCGAGCGCCGGAGGCGGGCGGCGTCGTCGGGAAGGCTCCGCACTCAGCAAACTCTCGGCGACGTGACCCTTGCGGGCGGCGGGGTGCGCGTGTCTACGGTGGGGCCATGAGCATGAACCAGAGCCCCTCGGGCGAGACCAAGCAGACCGTGACCCGGACCATCGACGCGTCCGCGAAGGACATCTTCGCGTTCCTGACGCTGCCGGCCAATCACCCGGCCCTGGACGGTTCCGGCTTCATCGTCGCTGATGAGAAGACCCAGCGCATCCAGGCCGTGGGCGACGTGTTCACCATGAACATGTCCGGCGACCACATGGGCGGGGACTACCAGACCGACAATCACGTGGTGGCCTACGACGAGAACAAGCTCGTGGGCTGGGCCACCGCCCCGGCCGGCACCGAGCCGCCAGGCTGGCAGTGGGTGTACCAGCTCGAGTCCACCGGCTCGGACAGCACCGAGGTCACCCTGACCTATGACTGGACCCAGGTCACCGACCAGGAGCTGCTGAAGAAGAACCTGTTCCCGCTGGTCAGCGAGGAGCAGATGGCGGACTCGCTCGCGAAGCTGGCCTCGCAGGTCTGATCCCGTCCGCTCGCCGATCCTCGACGACGCAGGCCCCCGACGGCGGTGACGCCCCGGGGGCCTCGTCGCGTCGGCGCCCACCGTGTCCGCGCTCACTCTTGGCTAGAGTGCAGGACAAGAGCCAGCCCCGTCCGGGCACCCGCGAGACCACCCCAGGAGGACGTCCATGACCGAGACCGCCGCGCCCTACGAAGTCCCCAGCCCGCGGGAGGACCTCTTCCGCCATGTCAACGGCGCCTGGCTGCAGCGCGCCGAGATCCCCGCGGACCAGGCCGCCTACGGGGCGTTCCTCGAGCTGCGCGACGCCGCCGAGCTGGCCGTGCGCCACCTGGCCGAGGACGCCGTGCGCGCGGTGGGCTCCGGCACGGACCCGGCGCAGGCCCGTGTGGACGCCACCGCCGCCGCGGGCAGCCACGAGCAGCCCCATCCGCACACGGACTCCCTGCCCGTGATCTCCGCCGACTCCGCCCCGGACACCCAGGCCATCCAGCGTCGCATCGCCGCGCTCTACACCTCCTTCATGGAGGAGGAGGTGGTGGAGGCCCGCGGCATCGAGGCGATCGCCGGCGACCTCGCCGCGATCCACACCGTCTCCACCCCGGAGGAACTGGTGCTGCTCAGTGCTGCGCTGCAGCGCCAGGGCGTGAGCGGACTGGTCCACGGCGGCGTGATGAACGACGCCGGCGACCCCACCCGCATGCGCTTCCACCTACTGCAGGGCGGTCTGGGCCTGCCGGACGAGTCCTACTACCGCGATGAGTCCTACGCGGAGATCCTCGAGGGCTACACCGAGCACCTCGGGCGTCTGCTGGCCCTGGCCGGCGTCGGGGCGGATGAGGCGGAGGCCGCGCAGTTCGGCCGGGACGTCGTCGCGTTGGAGACCAAGCTCGCCGCTCACCACTGGGACGTGGTCGCCACCCGTGACGCCGTCGCCCGCTACAACCTGTTGACCCGGGACACGCTGACCGAGCTCTTCCCGCTGGCCCCGGCTCTGCTCGAGGGCATGGGGCTGCACTCCGAGCAGCGCAGCGCCGAGGCCATCGTGTGGCAGCCCTCCTATCTGGGAGGCCTGCACGGGCTGCTGGCCGGGGACGACGCCGTCGACCTCGCCACCTGGAAGCACTGGCTTGAGGTGCAGGTCATCCGCTCCTTCGCCCCGTACCTGCCCGAGGCCTTCGTGACCGAGAACTTCGAGTTCTACGGCCGCCGCCTGGCCGGGACCGAGGAGGTCCGGCCGCGGTGGAAGCGCGCCGTGGCCTTCGTCAACGCGTGCATCGGCGAGGACGTCGCCCAGCTCTACGTGGCCAAGCACTACCCGGCCGGGCACCGCGAGGTCATGGACCGCCTGATCAACCTGCTCATGGAGGCCTACCGGCGCTCGATCTCGGAGCTGGACTGGATGGGCGAGGAGACCCGGCAGCGTGCGCTCGAGAAGCTGTCGATGTTCCGTCCCATGGTGGGTCTGCCCGCCACGTGGATCGACTACTCCAGCCTCGAGTTCGACGGCGCCGACCTGATCGGCAACGCACGGCTCGCCGACGAGTTCGCGTGGGACCTGGATCTGGCCAAGATCGAGCGCGGCCCGGATCCGGAGGAGTGGCACGTGACGCCGCAGACGGTGAACGCCTACTACTCGCCGGTGGAGAACGCGATCGTGTTCCCGGCCGCCATTCTGCAGCCCCCGTTCTTCGACCCGGAGCACTCGATGGCCGTGAACCTCGGCGGCATCGGCGCGGTGATCGGGCACGAGATCGGCCATGGCTTCGACGACCAGGGCTCCCGCTACGCCGGTGACGGTTCGCTGCAGGACTGGTGGAACGAGGAGGACCGCGCCGCATTCACCGAGCGCACCGAGAAGCTCGTGGCGCAGTACGACGTCCTCTCCCCGACCGAGGCCCCCGACCACACGGTCAACGGCAAGTTCACCCTCGGCGAGAACATCGGCGACCTCGGCGGCCTGGGCATCGCCCACCGGGCGCTCGAGATCTGGCGCGAGGAGGCGGATGCGGACGCGGACACGGCCGCGCAGGATCGCGAGATGTTCGAGTCCTGGGCCACGGTGTGGCGGCAGATCTCTCGCACGGAGACCATGATCACCCGCCTGGCCTCCGACCCGCACTCACCCAATGAGTTCCGTTGCAATCAGGTGGTCAAGAACATCGACGCCTTCCACGAGGCCTACGGCACCCAGCCCGGTGACGGCATGTGGCTGGACCCTGAGGAGCGCGTCACCATCTGGTGAGGCGGGGCCGGTGACCGCTGCGCTCCCGACGGCGCCGCTCAGCCCGAGCGGCGCCGTCGGTCGGTGATCAGCCGGTTCAGCAGGCCGGTCAGGTTCTCGATGTCCCCCAGGTCCCACGCGGCCAGGTCGCGGCGCAGGCCGCCGCCCGCCGGAGACGAGCGGACCGCCTCGAGCCGGGCGACGCCGTCGGGAGACGGGGCGAGCCAAATGGATCGGCGGTCCTGCGGATCGGACTGGCGCTCGATCAGCCCCGCGGCGTCCAGATCACGGACGAAACGCGAGACCTGCGGGCGGTCCATGAGCAGCTGCTCGGCGAGCGCCGAGGGCGTGACGGGGGCCGTGTGGGTGATGATGACGAACGCCTTGAACGCGCCCGCGGACAGCCCGGGCTCCAGGGCTTCGGCCTGCAGCGCCATGAGCTGGCGGTACTGGCGCATCAGCGTGCTGAAGGTGGTCTCGAGGTCGCGGACGCGCTGGTCGAAGGCGGGGACGGCGTCGGGGGTCTGACCGGTCATCGCTGCGCCCCCTGAGCCTGCTGCGCCTCGGCCAGACGCTCCTGATTGTTCTTGCGCCCCAGCTCCACGTTGGGCAGGAAGATCACGGCGATGAGCGTGATGAGCGCGAGAGGTGCGGCGATGAGGAACGCCTGGGAGATGGCGTCGGCGTAGATGTCCTCCACGATGACCCGCAGCGGCTCCGGCATGGCCGCCACCTTGGGCACGGCACCGGACTGCAGCTCCGCGGCCCACCGCCGCCCCTCGGCCCCGAGGCTGCCCAGGGCCTGCTGCACCTGGGCGGCGCGCGAGCTCATCGACCCGGAGACCGAGGCCGCAACCGCCGCGCCCATCGCGGCCACACCCGTGGTGCCGCCCAGACTGCGGAAGAACGCGACACCCGAGCTCGTGACCCCCATCTGGTCCGGCCGCGCCTCGTTCTGCACCACCAGCACGAGGTTCTGCATGGTCGCACCCATGCCGGCGCCCACCAGCACCATGTACACGGTGACCAGCACAAACGGCGTCTCCGCCTGCAGCGTGCCCATCAGCGTCAGCCCCACCACGAGGCTCAGCGCACCGCCCACCACATAGGGCTTCCAGACGCCATGGCGGGTGATCAGTCGCCCGATCACGGTGGAGGACACCAACAGCCCCACCATGAGCGGAATGGTCATCAGCCCGGCCTCGGTGGGGGTCGCCCCGCGGGCCAGCTGCATGTACTGCGCCAGGTACACGGAGGAGCCGAACATCACGACGCCGACCGCCACCGAGGCGATCACCGAGAGCGTGAACGTGCGCCCACGGAACAAGCCCAGGGGGACGAGGGGTTCGCTCACGCGCCGTTCCACGACGACGAACAGCACCACGGCAACGACCGCTGAGCCCAGCATCCAGGCCGTCGTCGGGCTCAGCCACGCGAAGTGGTGGCCGGCGGAGGTCATCCAAATGAGGAACAGGGAGGAGCCGGCCGCGAGCAGCGCGAAGCCCAGGTAGTCCAGGCGGACGCGGCGCGGCGGGGGCGAGGTGAGCTTGAGGGTGCGCTGGACCAGGACCAGGGCGATGAGAGCGAACGGCACCGAGACGAAGAAGTTCCAGCGCCAGCCCCACGCGTCGGTGATGATGCCGCCCAGCAGCGGGCCGCCCATCGTGGCGACGGCCATGACGGCGCCGAACAGGCCCATGTAGCGGCCACGTTCACGGGGGCTGATGAGGTCCGCCATGATCACCTGGCTCAGCGCGAAGATGCCTCCGCCGCCGATGCCCTGGATGGCCCGGCACACGATCAACCACGTGGGATCCTGCGCGAAGCCCGCGGCCACCGTGGCGGCGACGAACAGGACGATCGCCAGTTGGAACAGCAGCTTGCGGGGGAACAGGTCCGCGAATTTGCCCCACACCGGAGTGAAGATCGCGGTGGTGAGCAGCATGGCCGTGACCACCCACGTGTAGGTGTTCTGCGTGCCTCCGATGTCATGCACGATCACCGGCAGCGACGTGGACACCACCGTGTTCGCGATCATCGAGACGAACATGCCCAGCAGCAGACCGACGAGCGCCTGCAGGATGAGGCGGTGCCGCTCCTCGGGGGAGGCGGTGGCGGTGGGTGTTGCGGCTGTGGGTGTGCCGGCAGGCGCGGCGGCGGGTGCTGCGGGGTACGTGGACGCAGGGCCGGGTGCTGCGGGGTGCGGAGCGGGGCTGCTGGTGTGGCTCACGAGTGTCCTAGTTTCACGAGGGGGATCGCCGCGGCAGGTAGTTGCCATGCCGCAATGATTGACGCGACGCAACTATACACCGGCGGTGCGCGCGTCGTCCCGGCCCAGACCGTGACGCTGCCCACGCCCGCCCTGCCCCGCCTGGCCGTGACGCTTCCCACCCGGGTCCCGCCCCGGCCGTGACGCTTCCCTCACGTCAACCTCCGTTTTGCATCACGACCTCACGCAAAAACGGGGGGTCATGATGCAAAGCGGAGGTCAAAGCGTCGATCGCGAGATCACTGGCGGGGGACGCCAGCGCGGTGAAGCGCAGCAGCGAGCTCGGCGGGCCGGTGTAGGTCGCTCCACGTCCACCGGACCACACGGAGGCCCAGTCGCTGGAGTCGCACTTCCCGTTCCTTCTCCTCGCGAATCGCGCGCCGTCGCTCGGCCTCGTTCGAGTAGAGACCGACGTCGTACTTGGTGATGCCATCGAACTCGCCCACCACGTTCGGACCGCCCCACCAGAAGTCCGTCCGCGCGACGAAGCGGCCCTCTTCGTCGGCGTGTGTGTGCTGCAGCTGTGGCGCGGCGAAACCGAGATCATGGATCAGAGCGCGGCTCCACGACTCGCCCGCCGATTCCGACCACGCATCGGCGAAGCCCCACTGGCGGTGGAAGCGCGCTGTCTCAGCGCGGTTGCGCAGTGCCTCCTCTGCTTGCTCCGCCCATCGAGAGCTGGGTCCCGGGTGCTGCCGGGCCAGCGCATCAAGCGGGGCCACGGCTGTCTGCAACGGGTAGCCGGTGGCGACCACGAGCTGCACGGTGGGCAGGGAGTCGGCGCGGGCGTGGCCCACGTCGGTCCCGTCGCTCAAACGCAATCGCACACTGACGGAAGGCTCGTCCAGCGCGCTGGGCACGTGATGGCGAGGACGCCGCTGCGGCAGCCACACGGAGTCACTCACGTGCGTCGGCAGCGGTCTCGAGGTGAGCGGTTGCCGACCGTGGTGATGGGCCGACGCCCGATACTCGATCTCGCGTGGCACAGCACTCAGCCACAGCCCGTGCACGTGGGCTGCCGTCAGCCCCGTGAAGACGGTGTTCGGTCGGCGACACGCCACCGCCGCCACCGCCAGCGTGTACCGGTCCCATGGGGGAGCCTCTCGCCACCGAGCCAGGGAGGCGTAGATGCCCGGACGCAATCGGACGAGCTCCCCGCGGTGCCACGCGCGTTGCAGCGCGAGACTGACGTGCCGCTCGTGGCCTTCCGCGGGAGTCAGCAGCGGACCGAGACCCGGTGCGAGGGCACCTGTGGGCAGCGCGGCGAGGCCGGTGGGCGTCCTGGATGTCCGAGACGTCAGGCGGCCGGGGTCTGCGGTGGCACTGGATGCGGTGAGGCGACTCATGCGTCCAGTCCAGCGGCTGTCGTGCGCCCAGAGGTACGTGGACGCCGGATTTGTGGACCGGGACAGGCGTTCAGGTGGCTGTGCAGGAGTACTCGCACGCAGAACGACCGAGATCCCCACGCGTGGCCTCCTCGCCGTGTGCATGGTTCGACCTCCCGTTTGCATCACGACCCCCCGTTTTTGCGTGAGGTCATGATGCAAAACGGAGGTCGGCAGCGTGGGGTGGGGTGCGGCGATGGTCGGGGGGGCGGGCGGGGGTGGGGGGCTGGTGGGCGGGACGGGGTGGGGTGCGGCAGGATAGGACCACCCCACCCGCCAGCCAAAGGAGCTCTCATGACCGCTCGTTTCCTGATGATGACCGAGATCCCGGAGCCGGGGCTGAGCATGCTGCGCGATGCCGGCGAGGTCACCCTGGGCTCGGAGGTCGGAGGCAATGAGCGCCTCGCCGGGCTCACCGCCTCGGGGGACTACGACGTCGTCGTCTCGGCGCTGGATCAGAAGTTCGACGCGGACCTGCTCGGCGCTGCCCAGCTCTCCGGCATCGCGAACTACGCGGTCGGCTACAACAACATCGACGTGGACGCGGCCACCGAGCACGGCATCCTGGTGGGCAACACCCCGGACGTGCTCACGGACGCCACTGCGGACATCGCGCTGCTGCTGATCCTCGGCGTCTCCCGCCGCGCCTATGAGGGCGAGCGCATGATGCGTCAGGGCGAGTTCACGGGCTGGAAGCCGGATCTGCTGGTGGGCAAGGACATCAAGGGCGCCACCCTGGGCCTGGCCGGTTTCGGGCGGATCGCGCGCGCCACGGCCACGCGCGCTCTGGCCTTCGGCATGAACGTGATCTTCGCGCCGCGCCCGCCGGCCCACCGGGAGGTCTCTGACGAGGAGCTCGGCGAGTTCGTCGGCCGCGTCGAGCAGGTCCGCTGGGAGGAGCTCGTGGAGCGCTCGGACTTCCTGTCCCTGCACCTCCCGCTCACCTCGGACACCCGCCACCTCGTGGACGCGGACGTGATCGCGCGCATGAAGGACGACGCCGTGCTGATCAACACCGCGCGCGGCCCGGTGGTGGACGAAGACGCCCTCGTCGCGGCCCTGCGCGCCGGCACACTCGCCGGAGCCGGCTTCGATGTCTATGAGAATGAGCCCGCCATGGCCGAGGGCCTCGCGGAGCTGGACACGGTCATGCTGCTGCCGCATCTGGGCTCGGCCACGCGGGACACGCGCGCGGCGATGTCCGAGCTGACGGCGCGCAATGCGATCGCCATGGCCGCCGGCACCCCCGGGCCCGCCTGCGTGAATCCCGATGCCGCCGCCTAGACTTGACCACTGTGACCACGCAGAATCCCGCATCCGAGACCGCCGTCGACCACCACGATCAGCGCGCTGTGCGTGCCGCCAAGCGCGAGGCCCTGCTCGACGCCGGCCGTGAGGCCTACCCGGTGGAGGTCGCTCGCACGCACTCGCTGAGCGAGGTCCGGGCGGCCTACCCGGATCTGGAACCCGGCACGGAGACCTCGGACATCGTCTCGATCACCGGGCGCGTGGTGTTCCTGCGCAACACGGGCAAGCTCTGCTTCGCCACGCTCCAGGAGGGCGGCGACGACGGCGCCGGCGTCCGGCTGCAGGTCATGGTCTCCCTGGCCAACGTGGGCGAGGACTCGCTGGCCGAGTGGAAGAAGATCGTGGACCTCGGCGATCATCTCGCGGTCACCGGTGAGGTCATTGCCTCGCGCCGCGGCGAGCTGTCTGTGATGGCGTCGTCGTGGTCCATGGCGTCCAAGGCGTTGCGCCCGCTGCCGGTGCTGCATGCCGAGCTCAACGAGGAGACGCGGGTCCGGCAGCGCTACGCGGACCTGATTGTGCGCGATGAGGCGCGCGAGATGGTCTACAAGCGCGCGAAGATCACCTCCGCCGTGCGCCGGACCCTCGAGGACCGCGGCTACGTGGAGGTGGAGACGCCCATCCTGCAGCTCATTCACGGCGGCGCGCAGGCCCGTCCCTTCGAGACGCACCTCAATGCGTTCGACCAGGACATGACCCTGCGCATCGCCACGGAGCTCTACCTCAAGCGCGCGGTCGTCGGCGGGATCGACCGGGTCTATGAGATTGGCCGGGTGTTCCGTAATGAGGGCGTGGACTCCACCCACAGCCCCGAGTTCACGACGCTCGAGTGCTACGAGGCGTGGAGCGACATGCACGGCATGGCCGAGGTCATGCAGCGCATCATCCTCAACGCCGCGGACGCGATCGGCGCGGGGCGCCAGATCGAGACCGAGAACGGCGTCATCAACCTTGACGGCGACTGGGCCTGGGTCGAGGTCTACCCGGGTCTGTCCGAGGCGGTGGGCCAGGAGGTCACTCCGGACACCGACGCCGCCACGCTGCTGCAGATCGCGGCCGCCCATGACGTGTCCGTGGATCCGGCGTGGGACGCGCAGAAGCTGGTGATCGAGCTCTTCGGCGAGATCGTGGAGCCCACGCTGATCAACCCAACCTTCGTGTACAACTATCCGCCGGCTGCCCAGCCGCTGGCGCGCCCGAACCGCGAGGACCCGCGCGTCATCGAGGCCTGGGATCTGATCATCGGCGGCATGGAGCGCGGCACGGCCTTCTCCGAGCTCATCGATCCGGTCATTCAGCGCGAGCGGCTGACCGCGCAGTCGCAGAAGGCGGCCGACGGCGACGACGAGGCCATGCAGCTCGACGAGGACTTTCTCCGAGCGTTGGAATACGGTGCTCCGCCGATGGGCGGCATCGGCCTGGGTATTGACCGCCTCGTGATGCTCTTTACTGGCGTCGGCATCCGCGAATCCATTCTCTTCCCGCTGCTCAAGCCGGAGGCCTGAGATGCCGGATGTCGTCTGGGATTACTTCTCTGTCCTCGTCCCCTCGATCGGTCTCGCGCTGATCTTCTGGCTCGTGATGCGCTCGCTGTTCCGCACAGACACGGCAGAGCGGCGGGCGCAGGCACGACGCCGGACGGGCGAGGATCGCCGTGCCGCTCAGGAGGAGGCCGAGGCCCAGGAGTGGGCGCGGCGGCGTCGGGACGAGCATCAATCCGGAGATTGATCATCCGTTTGAATTGGACTGGACGCGCCAGATACTGCGTTCTTCCTCCGCTTTGTGTTCACTGATCCACGACGGCTCGACAAAGGGCATTCCTTCGTTACCCTGGACGAGTTGACGCACCGAAGGTCGGCGACGCCGCGGTTCAGGCAGGGCAGTGTTCACCGCACCCTCCACCGGCGTTCCCGGCTGCAAAGCTAGGTGCCCGGTTCGGAAAGGTGACACAGCCTGATGGCTCAGAAAGTGGAAGTCGTGCTCGTCGATGACATCGACGGATCCACGGCAGCAGAGACGGTGGCCTTCGCCCTCGACGGACGCCACTATGAAGTGGACCTGTCCTCGGACAACGCGCATCAGCTGCGGCAGCTGCTCAAGCCCTACATGCGCAAGGGCCGGGCCGTCGCGCCGCCCTCCCCGAAGGCCGAGGCAGCCGAGATTCGCAAATGGGCGGCCGAGCAGGGCTTCGACGTCTCCAGCCGGGGCCGCCTGCACCGTGACGTGGTGGAGGCCTACCGCAATTCGCACCGCAAGTAGGTCGGCGGCGCCCCGGAAAACCGGCCAGGAATCGACGTCGACGTGGCGGCTGACATCGCTTCACCCAGTGGCGAACAGCCGCCCGTCGTCGTCCTCGGCACCCGTAGGCTCGAGAGCAACGTCAGTCTAGGAGTGTGCCATGTTTGAGAGATTCACCGACCGTGCCCGGCGGGTGGTGGTGCTCGCGCAGGAAGAAGCGCGGATGCTCAACCACAGCTACATCGGCACCGAGCACATCCTGCTCGGTCTGATCCACGAGGGCGAGGGTGTCGCCGCCAAGGCCCTCGAGTCCCTGGACATCTCTCTCGCCGCCGTGCGGGAGAAGGTGCAGGAGGACATCGGCCAGGGTCAGCAGAACCCTCCCGGCCACATCCCCTTCACTCCGCGCGCCAAGAAGGTGCTCGAGCTCTCGCTGCGTGAGGCGCTGCAGCTGGGGCACAACTACATCGGCACCGAGCACATCCTGCTCGGCCTGATCCGTGAGGGCGAGGGCGTCGCCGCTCAGGTCCTCGTCAAGCTCGGCGCAGACCTCAACCGCGTCCGCCAGACCGTGATCCAGCTCCTCTCCGGCTACCAGGGCTCCGGCCAGGGCGGCAAGGAGACCGCGGGGGCCGGCGTCGGGCAGTCCGGCGGCAATGAGGGCCAGAGCGCGGGCTCCTTGGTGCTGGACCAGTTCGGCCGCAACCTCACCGCCGCTGCGCATGACGGCAAGCTGGACCCCGTGATCGGGCGCGCCGAGGAGATGGAGCGCGTCATGCAGGTCCTCTCGCGTCGCTCGAAGAACAACCCCGTTCTCATCGGCGAGCCCGGCGTCGGCAAGACCGCCGTCGTCGAGGGCCTGGCCCAGGCGATCGACCGCGGCGATGTCCCCGAGACCCTGCGCGGCAAGCAGCTGTACTCGCTGGACCTCGGCTCGCTCGTGGCTGGCTCCCGCTACCGCGGTGACTTCGAGGAGCGCCTGAAGAAGGTGCTCAAGGAGATCCGCACGCGTGGCGACATCATCCTGTTCATCGATGAGATCCACACCCTCGTGGGTGCCGGTGCGGCCGAGGGTGCCATTGATGCGGCCTCGATCCTCAAGCCCATGCTGGCCCGCGGCGAGCTGCAGACCATCGGTGCCACCACCCTGGACGAGTACCGCAAGCACATCGAGAAGGACGCCGCGCTCGAGCGCCGGTTCCAGCCGATCCAGGTCAGCGAGCCCTCCGTGGAGGACGCCACCGAGATCCTGCGCGGCCTGCGCGACCGCTACGAGGCCCACCACAAGGTGTCCATCACCGATGAGGCCCTCAAGGCCGCCGCCACGATGGCCGCCCGCTACATCTCGGACCGCTTCCTGCCGGACAAGGCCATCGACCTGATCGATGAGGCTGGCGCCCGCCTGCGCATCCGCCGCATGACCGTGCCCCCGGAGATCAAGGCCTACGAGGCCCGCATCGCCGAGGTGCGCGCCGAGAAGGAGGCCGCGATCGACGGCCAGGACTTCGAGGGTGCCGCCCGCCTGCGTGATCAAGAGCAGCAGCTCGAGGATGAGCGCCGCACCAAGGAAGAGGCCTGGCGGAGTGGGGCGGACTCCGACGTCGCCACGGTCGACGAGGACCTCATCGCCGAGGTGCTCTCCAAGTCCACCGGCATCCCGGTCTTCAAGCTCACCGAGGCGGAGACGGATCGTCTGCGCCACATGGAGGAGGAGCTGCACCGCCGCGTCGTCGGCCAGAACGAGGCCATCAGCTCGCTCTCCCGTGCCATTCGACGCACCCGCGCCGGGCTGAAGGACCCCAACCGTCCCTCGGGCTCGTTCATCTTCGCCGGCCCCACGGGCGTGGGCAAGACGGAGCTGGCCAAGTCCCTGGCGGAGTTCCTCTTCGGCGAGGAGGACGCGCTGATCACCCTGGACATGTCCGAGTTCCAGGAGAAGCACACCGTCTCCCGGCTCTTCGGTGCCCCTCCCGGCTACGTGGGCTACGAGGAGGGCGGGCAGCTCACCGAGAAGGTGCGGCGTCGTCCGTTCTCCGTGGTGCTCTTCGACGAGGTGGAGAAGGCCCACGCGGACCTGTTCAACTCGCTGCTGCAGATCCTCGAGGACGGTCGGGTGACCGACTCGCAGGGCCGCGTGGTGGACTTCAAGAACACCGTGATCATCATGACCACCAACCTGGGGACCAAGGACATCTCCAAGGGCGTCATGACCGGTTTCTCCTCCACCACGGACACCACCACCGGCTACGAGCGCATGAAGGGCAAGGTGCGCGAGGAGCTGCGTCAGCACTTCCGCCCTGAGTTCCTCAACCGCGTGGATGATGTGATCGTGTTCCCGCAGCTGCAGAAGGAGGAGATCGTCGAGATCGTGGATCTCTTCATCGCCCGCCTCAGCAAGCGCCTCGCGGAGCAGGACATGACCATCGAGCTGGACCAGCCCGCCAAGGAGCTGCTCGCGGACCGTGGCTACGATCCCGCGATGGGTGCCCGCCCCCTGCGCCGCACCATTCAGCAGATGGTGGAGGACCAGCTCTCGGAGAAGATCCTGTTCGGCGAGATCCCGCAGGGTGCCGCGATCCACGTGAGCGTCACCGGCGAGGACGATGCCCGCGAGCTGGCGTTCACCTGGACCGGTGGCACCGGCGAGCTCGAGGGCGCAGACATGGCCGAGCTGGAGGCTGGCGCCTCCCACGAGTGATCCTCTCAGCGCCACCACGACGGCGCCGCACCGGTGATGAGCACCGGGGCGGCGCCGTCGTCGTCCCAGGTCAGCGGCAGATCCGCTGAGAGCGTGACGATCGCGGGCGTGGAATGGGGCGGCGAGGGTTGACGAGTGAGACCTGGGTTACGTTGACTGTCATTCATGAGTACCCCGGCCCCCGGGGTCGACCCCCAAAGGAAAGCTGAGGACCTGGACATGGCAGACATGGACACCAACATGGACAAGCTCAAGGGCAACGCCAAGGAGGGCGTCGGCAAGGTCACCGGCAACGACCGCATGGAGACCGAGGGCAAGACGGAGTCTGCCTCGGCCGACATGAAGGGCAAGATGCAGGACGCCGGAGACAAGGTCTCAGACACCCTCGGCGGCGCCGCAGACGGCCTGAAGAACGCCTTCGGCAAGGACAAGTGACCATCGGCTTCGGACGATGCGCTGCGGCGTAGCACCGGAGCCACGCAGAGAATCCTTGGCCCCGCACCCTGCGGAGACCGAGGTGCAGTACCCCATCACCGAGAGAGAGGAGCTCACTATGGGCATCGGAAACATCGGAGACATGGCCAATCAGCACTCGGACAAGATCAACGAGCAGATCGACAATGCTCAGGAGCAGCACGGCGACAAGCTGGGCGAGCACAAGGACACCGTCAACAATGCGGTGGACGGTGCTCAGGACAAGTTCCTGAACGGCGGCGAGAACAAGGGCGACAACGCCTGATCCGAGCTCGCAGCTCACACACTGCTTGTGCGAGGCCCCCGCACGGTTCCGGCATCTGCCGGACCGTGGCGGGGGCTTCGTGTGTCAGCGGTCCCAGCCGCCCGTGACGCCGGCGCCGGCGCCACGGACTTCTAGACTGAGACGCATGGCCGCGAACACCGAGAGCGCGAACTCCAGCACCGCCCAGGCGCCCGCCACGGCCCCTGCGGAGAGCCCCCAGGCACCCGCCGAGGCGACCCGAGCGCCCGCCGTGCGACTGCGCCCCGCCCGGACCCAGGACGTCACGGCAATTCAGGAGATCGTGGAGCCCCTAGCGAACGAGCGGATCCTGCTGCAGAAGGAGAAGGTCGCCTACTACGAGGCGATCCAGGAGTTCCTCGTGGCGGAGGCCGAGGACGGGCAGATCGTGGGCTTCGGGGCCGTGCATGTGATGTGGGATGACATCGCCGAGATCCGCACCCTGGCCGTCTCCCCGGTGGTCAAGGGGGCCGGGGTGGGGCATCGACTGCTGGACGCCCTCGTGGCGCGGGCCCGCGATCTCGGGGTCAGCCGGCTGTTCTGCCTCACCTTCGAGGTCGACTTCTTCACCGCCCACGGCTTCGCCGTCATGGCCGATCAGTCCGCCGTGGACCCCGGGGTCTACGCCGAGCTGCTGCGCTCGCGCGATGAAGGCGTGGCCGAGTTCCTCGACCTCGCGCGCGTCAAGCCCAACACCCTGGGCAACACCCGCATGATCCTCACGCTCTGACGGCGTCGCCCAGCGCGCACGCAGGAAACCGCAGTCGACCCTCGGCGGAGCGCTCCACGAGTCCGTCGCCCAGCAGCCCCGCGAGGCACCGCTGCCACTGCTCCTGTTCGGGAACGTGCGTGCCCAGCCGCCCCGTGGCCTCCACGCGCTGACGCAGGTCAGCCTCGGCAATGTCCGTGTGCGCACGGATGGCGGCCATGATGGCGCCGCGGACCTGCCGGTCCGTGCCGTGCCAGGCCTGAGCCTTCGGTTGCTCCACGGGCGCGGGCTTGCCCGCCGCCACCCAGGCGCACTGCTCGAGCAGTGGGCAGGACTCACACCGGGGACTGCGCGCCGTGCACACCAGGGCGCCGAGCTCCATGACGGCCGCGTTCCAGCGGTTCGCCGTGTCCGTCTCGGCCGGGATCAGGGACTGCGCGCGGCGCATCTCGGCCCGCGTGAGGGACTTCGGCGGCAACGCACCACCGCCGACCGCGCGCTCGATCACCCGGCGCACATTGGTGTCCACCACGGTCTCCGGGATGCCGAAGGCGAAGCTGGACACGGCCGCGGCGGTGTACTCCCCGATGCCCGGAAGTGCCCGCAGGGCCACCGGATCGGCGGGCAGGACGCCGTCGTGCCGCTCGACCACAGCACGGGCCGCCTCCTGGAGCCGCAGGGCCCGGCGCGGATAGCCGAGTCGATCCCACGCGGTGAGGACCTCGGACGTCGGCGCCTGCGCCAGATCGGCCGGGGTGGGCCAGCGGGTCATCCAGTCTTGCCAGCGCGGCAGCACGCGGATCACGGGGGTCTGCTGGAGCATGATCTCGGAGACGAGCACGCCCCACGGGCTGCACTGCGGCGAGCGCCAGGGCAGGTCGCGCGCGTGCACCTCGAACCAATCCAGCACCGGCGTGTGCAGGGCCGCGGCGCGCTGCGCTGACAGTTCTCCGGACGCGGGCATGGCCTCCACTGTAGTGGCGGGGCCGTTCCCTACCCTGGTGAGCATGCCTTCGTCCTCTGCGCCCCGCCCTGACGCCGCCGTGTTCCGACGCCGCCGCCTGCTGGTGGGCATCGGGCTGGTGGTGGTGCTGCTGGCCATCGGCGTCGCGCTGGGCGGCGTGCTCACGCGCCTGCTCACGGACGACTCGGCCCCCGCGCAGGACCAGCCCGTGACCGCGCCGACGACGACGGCCGCCGCACCGCCGTCGCCCAGCCCCGCAGGCACCAGTCCCCAGGCGAGCCCGGACGCGACTCCGGAGTCCAGCCCCGATGGCAGCCTCAGCCCTAGCCCCACGGCCGCCCCGACGACGACGGCGCCTGCGGCTCCCGCGGCACCGGCCTGCCGCAGCTCGGACATCCGACTCACGGCGGCGACGGATCAGCATGCCTACGCGGCCGACGAGATGCCGACGTTCGCCCTGCGCGTCGTCAACCTGTCCTCGGAGGCCTGCAGCCTGAACGTGGGCACGCGTCAGCAGCGGTTCGTCGTGTCCCGCGAGGACGGAGCGCAAGTGTTCTCCACTCGTTCCTGCCAGGCGGGGGCGCGGGATCAGACCATGGTGCTGGTCCCGCACGATGAGCAGACGGCGTCCTTCGAATGGAATCGCCTGCAGGATGCCGGGTCGTGTGAGGAGGCGGGCGACCCCGCCGGCACGGGGGCCTACCGGCTCACTGTCAGCCTGGGCGGCATGACGTCGCAGCCGGTCGCTTTCCGGTTGTCCACGGACGGATCCGCGTCCGAGGACTGACCAGACGCATCCACGTCATCGGGCTGACCTGACAGATCCGATCAGCCGCCGGTCAGCTCCGCGTCCAGGTGGGGATGGTGCCCAGCGCCTCGGAGAGGGTGCTGACCTCCGCGACCGTGAAGCCGGCGGGTACCTCGCCCAGCGGCTCGGGGGAGCGGGGCACCAGGGCGCGGGTAAAGCCCAGTCGAGCGGCCTCGCGGACGCGGCGCCCGATCCCGGGCACCGGACGGACCTCGCCGGCCAGACCGAGCTCCCCGAGAGCGATCATGCCCTGCGGCACCGGGGCGCCGAGCTTGGCGGAGGCGATCGCCACCGCCACCGCGAGATCGCTGGCCGGCTCCGAGAGCCGGACCCCGCCCACGGTGGCCACATAGCAGTCGTCCGAGGCCAGGGAGAACCGGGCACGGCGCTGCAGCACGGCTAACAGCATGTTGACCCGGGCGGAGTCCACACCGGACACCGTGCGCCGGGCGCTGCCGCCGGACGACGGGGTCAGCAGGGCCTGCACCTCGGCGACGAGCGGGCGCCGGCCCTCGAGAGTCACGGTCACGCACGTGCCCTCCACCGGATCCTGTGTGCCGGAGAGGAACAGCCCGGAGGGATCGTCGAGGGATTCGATCCCGTCCTCGCGCAGATCGAAGCAGCCCACCTCATCGGTCGGTCCGTAGCGGTTCTTCACCGCGCGCACGAGGCGCAGCCGCGAGTGGCGATCGCCCTCAAACTGGCACACCACGTCCACGAGGTGCTCGAGCAGCCGGGGTCCCGCGATGGTCCCGTCCTTGGTCACATGGCCGACGAGCACCGTGGTGATGCCCTTCTCCTTGGCGGTGCGGATCAGGCTCGCGGCCACCTCGCGGACCTGCGTGACACCCCCGGCCACGCCCTCCACCTCGGCGGACTGCAGGGTCTGCACGGAGTCCACGATGACCAGCCGCGGCTGAATCCGTTCAATCTGACCGAGCGCACGGCCCAGATCCGTCTCCGCAGCCAAGTGCAGCGTGTCTGCGAGCGCTCCGATCCGATCCCCGCGCAGCCGCACCTGCGCCGCGGACTCCTCGCCGGTCAGGTAGAGCACGGGCTGCGTTCCGCCGTCATGCGCTCCGCCTGCGCCGCCGCCACCGCTCCCGCGCGCGGTCTGGGCGGCCACATCCAGCAGCAGCGTGGACTTCCCGATGCCGGGCTCCCCGGCCAACAGGATCACCGCGCCCGGAACGAGCCCGCCGCCGAGCACGCGGTCCAGCTCGCGCACTCCCGTGGAGCGGAAGGCGGCCGCGGAGGCGTCCACCTCGGCGATCCGCGGGGCGGGAATGGCCACGGTGGCCGCGCGGGTCTTGCCGGCACGCGAGGCGCCGTCGGCCTCCTCGAGAGTGCCCCAGGCCTGACACTCACCGCAGCGGCCGACCCACTTCACGGAGGTCCAGCCGCATTCGGCGCACACGTAGCCGGCGGACTTGGTGCGAGAGCTGGTGGTGCGTGCCATGCCCGCCACTCTATGGTCTCGGCCGGAGACGTTAAGGCCCGCGCGGGCCCGCCCTACACCCGCGGAAGGTGAGCGACGGCGTCGTCGTGCTCGGAACCGGCGGCCTCCATGAGGTCCACCATCATGGGCCGCAGCAGCATGACCAGCGCCTCGCCGTGCAGCGAACTGGCCCCCAGGGAGGAGGGGTCCAGGCGAGCGGCGGCGGCCCCGAGCGCGTCGCGGGCGCCATGCAGGGCCTGGGATCGCCCGGCCGGCGTCGTCTCGGAGAAGGCGCGATGCAGCACCTCGACGGCGTCGGCGGCCTCGTCGAACCATGCCGCCACGGCCTCGGTGTCCTCGTCCGTCAGCGCATCGTGGTCCACGATGTTCACCACGCGGCGCGCCACGATGCGCAGGGACCGCATCGCCAGGTCGGTGCGATCCACCGCTTGCCGTGCCGCTTCCACGAAGGTCCGGCTGCGGCGTTCGACGGGGGAGAAGGTCGTGACCTCGCGAGCCGCCCGCAGTTCGGAGCGCAGCGACTCGAGGGTGGCGTGCGTGCCGCGCGCAGTGACCAGCGCCATCCACGCGGTGCGCGCCTCACCCGAGCGCAGCGCCGCGGAGATCTCACGCATCACCGTGACCATGGGCGCGTAGAGGTCCTGCAGTCCCCGCAGAGTGGCGCGGCGGGTGTCCTGCGGGGTGAGGAACGTGACGATCAGCGCGAAACCGACGCCGACCAGCGCGTCGAGGCTCCGTGAGAAGGGCCCGTCTGCCGACGCCGGCAACAGCACCACCAGCACCGCCTGCAGGGACATCTGCGTGGCGAAGATCGGCCCGGGATCCAGGAACCGCGCGATCATCACGGACACGAAGAGCACGATGGCGGCCTGCCACATCCCGCGTCCCAGGCTCAGCATGAGCAGATCGCCAATGAGGATGCCCAGCGTGCAGCCGATGGAGACCTCGAGCACGCGTCGGATCTGCGGTTCGCGCTGGAAGCCCAGGGCGATGAGCAGCGCGGTGGCGGCGAACAGGGGAGCCTCGTGACCCAGGATGGCCTCGGCTACCCAGTACGCCCCGACGGCGGCCGCGGCCATGAGCCCGGCGTGCGCCACGGACGAGCGGGCGCGGGCCCAGCCCGCGCGGGAACGGCGAGAGAGGAAGCGCCGCACGGCGAGGACGCGGGTGGGCGCCTCCACGCGCGGGACCGTGCCGGTGGCGGTGGCAAGGCGGTCGTCCATGCCCACCACACTAGGCGGTGGGTCCGCGCTGGCTCCCTACCAGACTGTGAGGCAGATCACGAGCAGGGTTGCAGGTCTTGCCCCCGCGTTTACCCGGCGTTCACATGGGACGGCACGACGGTTCACATCCCACCCGTAGCGTCCAGGTGTGTTGCAGGACGGACAGCCCGTTCGCCTCCTGCCCTGAACCTCACTCTCACGCTCACGAAAGAGGCATAACGTGAAGGCTTCCCGCTTCGGCCGTTCGGCCGCACTCCTGTCCGTGGCCGCTCTCGCCCTGACCGCCTGCGGCGGCAACGGTGGCTCCGGCAACGGCGAGACCAGCCCCGCCGGCAACGGCGAGACCACCACCGAGGCCGGCGCCGCTCAGCTGTCCGGCGGCATCCAGGGTGGTGGCGCTTCCTCCCAGGAGTCCGCCATGAACGAGTGGATCGCGATGTACACCGAGGACGTTCAGCCTCAGGTGACCGTGGACTACGCCTCGGTGGGCTCAGGCTCCGGCCGCACCGGCTTCCTCGAGGGCACCTACGACTGGGCCGGCTCGGACGCCGCCATCGCCGGTGACCAGCTGGAGAAGTCCAAGGACACCTGTGGTGATGAGGGCGCCTTCAACGTGCCGACCTTCATCTCCCCGATCGCCGTCGCCTACAACCTCGAGGGCGTCGACACCATCAACATGGATCCGGAGACCATCGCCGCCGTCTTCGCCGGCGAGATCACCTCCTGGAACGACGAGAAGATCGCCGCCCACAACCCGGACATCGAGCTGCCGGACACCGCCATCACCGTGGTGCACCGCGGCGATGACTCGGGCACCACCAAGAACTTCACCGCGTTCCTCGATGAGACCGCCGGTGACGTGTGGACCTACGGCGAGACCGAGTCCTGGCCGGGCGAGGTCGCCGGCGAGTCTGCTCAGCAGACCTCCGGCGTGGTCTCCACCACCCAGGGCCTCAACGGCGCCATCACCTACGCCGACGCCGGCCAGATCGGCCAGCTGAACTCGGTGAACGTGGGCAAGGACGGCAACTACGTCGAGCTGACCCCCGAGGCTGCCGCCGCCATGATCGACAAGGCCTCTGAGGCCGATGCCGGTGCCATCGACATCGACTACAACACCGACGAGGCCGATGTGTACCCCGTGGTGATGGTGGCCTACAACATCTTCTGCCACACCTATGAGGATGCCGACCAGGCCGAGCTGCTCAAGGACTGGGCCACCTTCCTGGTCTCCGCCGACGCTCAGGAGGCCGCCTCCGAGGTCGCCGGCAACGCTCCGATCTCCGACTCCACCCGCGAGCGGGCCATGGAGTACATCAACGAGATCTCCGGCAGCTGATCTATCCGCCCAAGTCAGAGGCCTCTGACTCGGATGATCTGCACCACTGTGTGACCGGCCACCGGCCCCACCTGAAGGGGCCGGTGGCTCGGCCACGTCAGGGGCGCCTGTCCTGATCGCAGGCGGCGCTCCCCATCACTCGTCATCACCGGGACCCCACCGGGGTCCCCCGTTTTCTCTAGGGACGGTCACGTGAGTACCACCACCGAGGCGCCGCGGCAGCCCAAGCAGTCGCCGCTGGCCAAGTCCTCCGCCGCCGGCCGCGCCGGAGACAAGATCTTCTCCACGCTGGCGATCGCCGCAGCCATCTCGATCTTCCTGGTCCTGGGCTTCGTCGCCATCTTCCTGACGACCAGCGCGATGCCCGCGCTGACCAGCCCGCAGGACGAGCTCTCCGCGGCCTCGAGCACCGGCTTCTGGGGCTACGTGGCCCCGCTGCTGGGCGGCACGCTGATCGCGTCCTTCCTGGCGATCCTCATCGCCACACCGATCGCCGTCGGGGTCGCGCTGTACATCTCGCACTACGCGCCGCGGAAGATCGCCCAGACCTTCGGCTACATCATCGACCTGCTCGCCGCGATCCCCTCCGTGGTCTACGGCGCGTGGGGCATGTTCTTCCTGGCCCCGGCCGTCGTGCCGCTGTACCGCTGGCTGAACGAGTACCTGGGCTTCCTGCCGATCTTCGGCACCCCCTCCAACCTGGGCCGCACCGTCATGACGGCCTCCGTGGTGCTGGCCATCATGATCCTGCCGATCGTGACCTCCCTGTGCCGCGAGATCTTCCTGCAGACGCCCAAGCTGCACGAGGAGGCTGCCCTGGCCCTCGGTGCCACCAAGTGGGAGATGGTGAAGATGTCCGTCTTCCCCTTCGCCCGCGGCGGCATCGTGTCCTCGGTGATGCTCGGTCTGGGCCGTGCCCTCGGTGAGACCATGGCCGTGACCATGGTGCTCTCCACCGGTCCGTGGACCTGGTCGCTGATCTCGAGCGGCAACGCCACGATCCCCTCGGAGATCGCCCTGAACTTCCCCGAGTCCTACGGCATCCGTCAGTCTGAGCTGATCGCCGCGGGCCTGGTGCTGTTCATCATCACCCTGGCCGTCAACATGCTGGCGCGGTGGATCGTCAACCGCCACAAGGAATTCTCGGGAGCCAACTGATGAGCGTGCAGACAGAGCAGAAACCGCAGAGCGGCTCCTCCGCCGCCGTCACCAAGCACACGCTGCGTGCCGGTCAGCCCCCCACGTGGCTGATCCCCGCCGTCGCCATCGGCGCCCTCGTGGTCGCCGCCGGCCTGGCCCTGCTGCTGTGGGAGGGCTTCAACCTCGCCGGCTGGGTCGTGCTCGCCGCGATCCTCTACGTCGTCGGGCATTACATCGCCGTGCGCGTCATCTCGAACCGGCGCAAGGCCACGGACCTGCTGTGGCGCAATGTCGTGTGGCTGGCCTTCGGCCTGGCGCTCGTGCCGCTCGTGTGGATCCTGTGGACCGTCACCTCGGTGGGCCTGCAGGCCCTGACCAGCCCGGGCTTCCTGACCAATGACATGGTCGGCATCCGCGCCGCCGCGGACCAGGCGTTCATGCAGGACGGCGAGTCGCTGGCCGGCGGCATCGCCCACGCCCTCGTCGGCACCCTGATGATCACCCTGGCCGCCACCGTCATCTCCGTGCCCGTGGGCCTGATGACCTCCATCTACCTCGTGGAGTACTCGCGCGGTGGCCTGTTCTCCCGGGTCATCACGTTCCTCGTGGACGTCATGACCGGCATCCCCTCGATCGTGGCCGGCCTGTTCGCGGCCGCCGTGATGATCCAGATCATGGGTCCGCGCGACTACATGATGGGCTTCACCGCGGCGATCGCGCTGACTGTGCTGATGATCCCCGTCGTCGTGCGCTCCACCGAGGAGATGCTGCGCGTGGTGCCCAACGAGTTGCGCGAGGCGTCCTACGCCCTCGGTGTCCGCAAGTGGCGCACCATTCTGAAGGTCGTCATCCCGACGTCGATCTCCGGCATCGCCGCGGGCGTCACCATCGCCATCGCCCGCGTGGCCGGCGAGACCGCCCCCATCCTGGTGACCGCGGGCTTCGTGACCCGTGTGAACTGGGACATCTTCAACGGCTGGATGACGGCACTGCCGGTGTACATCTACCGTCAGTTCATGCACCCCACGGCTCCGGCCTTCGCAGATGCATCGCTGATCCGTGCGTGGGGCGGCGCCCTGGTGCTCATCATCATCGTGATGGCGCTGAACCTGCTGTCCCGTGTGATCGCCAAGGCCTTCGCGCCGAAGAAGACCGGCCGCTGAGCCGAGTAGACGAAACCAGAGAGTTAGGAAAGATCCCATGTCAAAGCGCATCGACGCCGAAGACCTGAACGTCTACTACGGCAAGTTCCTGGCCGTGGAGGGCGTGAACATCAACATCGAGGCCCGCTCCGTGACGGCCTTCATCGGTCCCTCGGGCTGCGGCAAGACCACCTTCCTGCGCAGCATCAACCGCATGCATGAGGTGCTCCCCGGGGCGACGACGTCGGGCAAGATCATGCTCGACGGCGAGGACATCTACGCCTCCGGCGTGGACCCCGTGAACGTGCGCGCGATGGTGGGCATGGTGTTCCAGCGGCCCAACCCGTTCCCCACCATGTCCATCCGCGACAACGTGCTCGCTGGCTTCAAGCTCAACGGCTCCCGCCTGTCCCGCTCGGATGCGGATGACATTGTGGAGAAGTCGCTGCGCGGTGCGAACCTCTGGAAGGAGGTCGAGGATCGCCTCGACAAGCCGGGTTCCGGTCTCTCCGGTGGTCAGCAGCAGCGCCTGTGCATCGCCCGCACCATCGCGGTCTCCCCGGACGTGATCCTCATGGACGAGCCCTGCTCCGCTCTGGACCCGATCTCCACCCTGGCTGTGGAGGATCTCATCAATGAGATGAAGCAGGAGTACACCGTGGTGATCGTGACCCACAACATGCAGCAGGCTGCACGTGTGGCGGACAAGACCGCGTTCTTCAACATCGCGGGCACCGGCAAGCCGGGCAAGCTCATCGAGTACGACGAGACCACCACCATCTTCAACAACCCCTCCAACCAGCAGACCGAGGACTACGTCTCCGGCCGCTTCGGCTGATCGAGGGCGGTGCCTGCCGATCTTCGGTGGGTGGCCGACCCGGGGGCGCCTGTGCGTCCGCCGGGATCCGACGGGGGCAGACCATATGGTCTGCCCCCGTTGCCGTGCTCCGGGGTGGGTAGTGTCCCTGTCCCTCCGCTCCGGGGTGGGCAATGTCCCTG
>JAUNTT010000016.1 GCA_030538555.1 Micrococcus sp. | reverse complement strand
ACCTCGGACAACTGCTACTTCGCCGCCACCGGCATCACCGACGGCGATCTGCTGCGCGGCGTGCGCTTCGAACACGGCCGGGTCCACACCCAGTCCATCGTGATGCGCTCCAAGTCCGGAACGGTACGTACCGTGGACGCCGAGCACGATGCCGCCAAGTGGGCGAAGTGGATGGAGATCACGCGCTGAATCTGGCCTCATCATGAGGTTGTGACATCAAGAGTGGTATAGATTCGGGACTGACGCCTGCCGTGTGTGGGCCGACTTTCCCTGCCCCCAGCACCGCTGACTCCGGGGCCCGCCTACCGTGATGGAGCCGCAGTGATCGTCACCCGCAACACCGCCGAATTCGTGGTCTTCTCCGAGGACTCCGTGCTCGTAGCGCTCTCCAAGATCAGTGCGAACAAGCAGGGTGTGGTGTTCTGCGTCGACTCGAGCGGTGTGCTGCAGGGCTCGCTGTCCGACGGCGATTTCCGCCGCTCGGTGATCGCGGGGCACAGCGGAGACGTGAGCGGGCCTGCCCTGGACATCGCCAACCGGCAGCCGGTGCAGGGTCGTGTGGATCAGTCCACTGAGGAGCTGGCCGGGTTGTTCCGGGACGGCATCTCCGCCGTCCCCCTCGTGGATCAGCGCGGCCATCTGGCTGCCGTGGCCACGCGGGGCCAGTCCGAGCTGCGCCTGGGCCGTCACGTGGTGGCCGAGGGTCAGCCCTCCGTGATCATCGCGGAGATCGGCATCAACCACAACGGCTCCGTGGATCTCGCCAAGCACCTCGTGGACCTCGCGGCTGACGGTGGCGCCGACATGGTCAAGTTCCAGTTGCGAGACATGGACGCGCTGTACCGCAATGACTCGAGCAAGCGCAGCCAGGGTGAGGACCTCGGACCGCAGTACACGTTGGATCTGCTCAGCAAGTACTCCCTGTCCGCCGAGCAGCTCTTCACCGTCTTCGACCACTGCAAGCAGCGCGACATCGACGTCATGTGCACCCCGTGGGACGAGCCCAGCGTGCAGGCGCTCGCCGACTACGGCACGCCCGCGCTGAAGATCGCCTCCGCTGACCTCACCAACCACGCGCTGCTGCGCTACGCCGGCAACCTGCGCCTGCCCATGGTGATGTCCACGGGCATGAGCACGGAGGAGGAGATCGCCGCCTCGGCCGATCTCGTCCGCGCCACCGGAGCCGGCTTCGCGCTGCTGCACTGCCAGTCCACCTACCCGGCTCCGTTCAAGGACGTGAACCTGGCCTACATGGACCGTCTCGCGGAAATCGGCCAGTGCCCGGTCGGCTACTCCGGGCACGAGCGCGGCTTCCACGTGCCGATCGCCGCGGTGGCCCGCGGTGCACGCATCATCGAGAAGCACTTCACCGTGGACCGCGGCATGGAGGGCAACGACCACAAGGTCTCGCTGCTGCCCGATGAGTTCGCCGAGATGGTCAAGCGGATCCGCGAGGTCGAGGAGGCCATCGGCACGGACACCCCACGAGTGGTCTCGACCGGCGAGATGATGAACCGCGTCAACCTGGCCAAGAGCCTCGTGGCCGCCTCGGATCTCAAGAGCGGGCAGACCATCACGGCCAATGACATCGACATCAAGTCGCCCGGCCGTGGTCTGCAGCCCAACAAGCTCGAGGACCTCATCGGCCGCGTACTGCAGCGCGACATCGAGCAGGGTGACTTCTTCTACGCCACCGATCTGGTGGATGAGGCGGTTCGCGGGCGCAACTACGAGTTCAACCGCCCCTGGGGCCTGCCCGTGCGGTACCACGATTACGGGCCGCTGATCGAGGACTCGACGCCGGACTTCCTCGAGTTCCACTTCAGCTACAAGGACCTCGAGATCGACGTCAATGACGTCTTCGATGAGCCGCTGGACATGTTCTACACGACGCACTCGCCGGACCTGTTCGCGGGAGACTTCCTGCTGAATCTCGCCTCTGAGGACGACGAGCACTGGGAGCGCTCCATTCGCGAGCTGCAGCGCGTCATCGACATCACTCGGCAGATGCGCCCCTGGTTCAACTGCGAGCAGGATCCCGTGGTGGTCGCCTCCCTGGGTGGGTTTACCAAGGACGCGTTTGCCAGCGCCGAGGAGCTGCCCGCCATGTACGCCCGCGTTGCCGCCGGCCTGGCCCGGGTCAACACCGAGGGGGTGCGGCTCTGCGCCCAGACGCTGCCGCCGTTCCCGTGGTACATGGGGGGTCAGCTCTACTGCAATCTGTTCGTGCAGGCCCAGGACACGGCCGACTTCGCGCGGGAGCACGGGGTCAGCCTGTGCTTCGACGTCTCGCACTCGAAGCTCGCCGCGAACTATTACAAGCGCCCCTTCAGTGAGTACGTCGAGCTGCTCGCACCATTGGCCGAGCACCTCCACCTGGTGGACTCGGTCGGCATCGACGGCGAGGGCGTCCAGGTGGGCGAGGGCGAGATCGACTGGCCGGTGACGGCCCAGCAGCTGGATCGCCTAGCACCGAAGGCCTCCTTCATCCCGGAGATCTGGCAAGGACACGTCAACAATGGCGAGGGCTTCTGGAAGGCTCTCGATCGACTCGAGGAGTGGTTCTAAACCATGAGCAAGAAAAGCGCCCTGATCACGGGCATCACGGGTCAGGACGGCCTGTACCTTGCCGAGCTGCTGCTCTCGAAGGGCTATGACGTCCACGGCCTGATCCGCGGCCAGAACAACGTCAAGCGCGAGCTTGTCCGCCAGACCGTCCCGGACGTCACCCTGCACAACGGCGACCTGATGGACATGTCATCGCTGTGGCGCACCCTGAACGCCTCCCAGCCGGACGAGGTCTACAACCTGGGTGCCATCTCCTTCGTGGCGTACTCGTGGGAGAACGCGCTGGTGACCTCCGAGGTGACCGGTACCGGCGTGCTCAACATGCTGGAGTCCGTGCGCAACTATGCCGGGGAAGACGTGGACAAGGTCCGCTTCTACCAGGCCTCGAGCTCGGAGATGTTCGGCAAGGTCCAGCAGGTCCCGCAGTCGGAGTCGACCCTGCTGTGGCCGCGTTCGCCGTACGGTGTCAGCAAGGTCTACGGGCACTACATGACCATCAACTACCGCGAGTCCTACGGCATGCACGCCTCGAGCGGCATCCTGTTCAACCACGAGTCCCCGCGCCGCGGCGAGGAGTTCGTCACGCGCAAGGTCACCCAGGCCGTGGCCCGCATCGCCCTGGGACTGCAGGACGAGCTGGTGATGGGCAACCTGGACGCGCGCCGCGACTGGGGCTTCGCCGGCGACTACGTCCGCGCCATGTGGATGATGCTGCAGGCCGAGGAGGCCGACGACTACGTGGTGGCCACGGGGGAGACCCACTCCATCCGTGAGCTGCTCGACGTGGCCTTCGCCCAGGTCGACATCACCGACTGGGAGCGCTACGTCAAGCAGGACGAGCGCTTCATGCGTCCCGCCGAGGTGGATCTGCTCATCGGTGATCCCACCAAGGCGCGCGAGAAGCTGGGCTGGAAGCCGGAGGTGTCCTTCGAGCAGCTCGTGGCCATGATGGTGGCCAATGACCTCGAAGAGCAGAAGGCGCTGGCCGGACGCTGATGCTGATCCTCGTCACGGGAGTCACCGGTCAAGACGGCAGCTACCTCGCGGAACGGCTGCTGAGCCAGGGCCACACCGTGGTGGGCACGTCCCGGTCCGCCGAGGAAGTGTGCGATGAGCGCGTGCAGCTGCACGCCCTCGACCTGGCCGAGCCGGCGGCGCTAGCAGAGCTGGTCCGGGACGTGCGTCTGGATCGGATCTTCCATCTGGCGGCCTTGAGCTCCGTCGGTGCATCATGGAATGACCCGGTGGGCTACCTGCAAGCCAACGCCGTGGCCACCACGGCCCTGCTCGAGGCGGCCTGGCAGCTCCATGAGGACGGCCATCCCGTGCGAGTGGTGAACGCGAGCAGCGCGGAGATCTTCGGCGACTCGGCTGATGTGCCGCAGAACGAGGACACGGTGCTCGCTCCCACCAATCCGTACGGCGTGTCCAAGGCGGCGGCCCACCATAGCGTGGCGATGTACCGTGCCCGGGGGCTGCACGCCTCCAACCTGGTGCTCTACAACCACGAGTCACCGCGCCGGCCTGAGCAGTTCGTGACCCGCAAGATCACCGCCGCCGCCGCGGCGATCGCAGCCGGCCAGGCCGACGAGCTGCGCCTGGGCAACCTGGACGCGCGCCGCGACTGGGGTGCCGCGCAAGATGTGGTCGAAGCACTGTGCCTGGCTGCGGCCGCCGAGGAGGCCGACGACTACGTCATCGGCACGGGTGTGTCCCACTCGGTGCGGGACTTCGTCACCGCCGCCTTCGACGCGGCAGGTATCGGGGAGGTGGACGACTACGTGGTGGTTGATCCGCAGTTCTATCGCCCCGTGGAGGCCGCGGTGCAGGTCGCTGACCCGCGCAAGGCCGCAGAACAGTTGGGCTGGCGCCCCGTCATCAGCTTCAAGGAGCTCGTGGCGGACATGGTGCGTGCGGACATGGCAGCCTTGGGCCTCCCGACGACGTCCCGCTGACGTCCCCGCCAACGGTGTGGCCTCAGGCCTGCGGGCACACCGCCAGATGCACCGTGGCCTCGCCGTCCCGGCCCTGAACGTGCAGCGGGACGGACGCGGTGTCGGCGGCACTGAGGAAGACGGCGTGCCCGGTGGCCACCTCGAGCGTCGTGTCCGCGTGGGTCAGCGCTGCCGTGCCCTCGGTGACCACCGCGATGACCGGCCCGGATAGCTCCACGGCGTGGGCGTCGCCGTCGGGTGCAGTGATCTGGATCAGGGCGAAGTCCCCGAAAGGCGGGCGGAAGTCCAAGCGTCCCTCACCGACGCGCTCGGGCGTGGTGTAGGGCACCGGAAGGGGCAGGAATGTCACCACGCGCTGCAGCTCTGCGACGTCCACGTGCTTGGACGTCAGTCCGCCGCGCAGGACGTTGTCCGAGGCCGCCATCACTTCGACGCCGAGGCCATGCAGATAGGCGTGGACGTTCCCGGCCGGCAGGTGGATCGCCTGGCCCGGCATGAGGTCCACGCGATTGAGCAGCAGGGACACCAGCACGCCGGGGTCGCCCGGGTAGGTGCGCGAGAGCTCGACGGCCGTCATGAGTGCGGCGTCCTGGACCTCGAGGTCCCCGCCCATCGCCTCGAGCGCGGCCACGGCCTCGTCCACCCCAGTGCGGTGCCACACGGAATCGGGATCGAGGATGGCGGTGAAGGAGGCCTCGATGTCCTCGGCCTGCAGCAGCTGAGCCAGGCGCTCGGCGGCGGCGGCCGCCTCGGTCACCTCACCATCGGCATGCTCGCGCAGCAGCTGCGAGAGCCGATCGAAGGCCGCGGCGGGCTCCTCGGGACGGCGGAACCCGCACAGGGCCGAGAACTCGGTGAGCGCGAGGAGCATCTCCGGCTTGTGGTTGTCATCGCGGTAGTTGCGGTGGGGCGCGTCGCGCGGGATGCCGGCCGCTTCCTCCGCGGCGAAGCCCGCTTCGGCCTGCGCCTTGTTGGGGTGGGCCTGAATGGACAAAGCCTGACCGGCGGCGAGCAGCTTCATCAGGAACGGCAGCCGCCCCGTACCGGTGTCCGCCGCGCCGAGCATGCCCGCCGGGTCCTCGGCGACGGCGTCGTCCAGCCGGAGCCGGGAGCCATCGGCCAGTTCCAGTTCGGCGGGGGCACCGGGGTGGGCGCCCAGCCACATCTCGGCCTCGGGGCCACCGTGTGGCTCGCGGTCCTGCAGCGCGGGCAGGAGCGTCGGCGATCCCCAGTCGTAGTCGCGGATGGGGCAGTGCAAGGGGTACATGATTCTCAGCCTCCCGGACTGCAGAGCTCGTTGGTGCCGGAGATCAACGCGAGACCAGACAGGTCACCCCGGTCTTCGAGGCGCATCAGCAGCTCGGGCGTGATGGTCTCACCTTGATACATCTGGGGCGCGGCTGGCCAGGTTGACGGATCGTCCTCGTCCACGCCGGGTGCCTGCGCCGGGCTGGCCAGCACCATGGTGAGCACCGGCAGCGGACTATAGCCAGCCGCCGAGGCCTGGGGGTCCTCGGCGAGCAGACCATCCACCCGCTCGTGGATCTGGTCGAAGTCCGGGTAGGTGGTGAACCGCTCGGAGGCGTCACCGAAATCCGGGGCTCCGATGGTCAGGCGGCGCATCTGCTGCGAGCGGGACTTCTCGGCCAGGTCCACGAACTGGCCGAGCTGGGACTGTGGAACGTTGGTCTCCACGATCTGCTCGCCGGCGTCGAGAATGCCCTGGAAGCGGGTCAGCACCGTGGCCGGGGTGAACTGCTGCAGCATGGCCTGCTGCATGCACTGCTGGCGGCGGATGCGGGAGTAGTCGGTGGAGAACTTTCGGGACCGGGCGTAGGCCAGGGCGTCGGCGCCGTCGAAGGTGTAGGTGCCCGGCTGCCACCAGATGTTGCCCCATTGCCCGTCCGGGCGCTGGCCGCGGTGGGTGACCCAGCCGCCCGTGGTGATGGTGATTCCACCCATGGCGTCGATGAGCTGCTCAAAGCCGCCCATGTCCACCAGCACGTAGCCGGACATGTTCAGTCCGAGGATGCCCCCGGCGGCGTCCATCATGGCTTCCGCCCCGGGGTCGCGTGCTCCGGGGAACAAGTCCTGGTGCTGATTCATCACGTCCATGTACAGGGCGTTGATGATGCAGGCGTCCCCGCAGTTGTACCCCTCGGGGTAGACGTCCCACAGCGGGGAGCCGTCCTCAAACGGCGCGTTCTGGAAGTTGCGCGGAATGGAGAACAGCACGGTGGAGCCGGTGCGGGCGTCCACGGAGGCCACGTGGATGGAGTCCGGGCGCAGACCCGTGCGGCCCTCACCGGCGTCGCCGCCCATGATGAGCACGTTGTAGCGGCCTTCGTGCTCCTCCAGGGCCGGACCGGAGCCGAAGATGGTGCCCAGGGTGGAGCGGGAGGCGTTCAGCGCCCAGCCGGCCACGGAGAGCCCACCGCTGGTGAGGATCAGCGCCAGCACCGTCGCCACGGCCGTGACCTTCTGGGCGGTAGGGGTGAGCAGGCGCAATTGGATCAGGCGGAAGGTGTCCAGCCACAGCAACGCCCAGCCAATGGCCAGGGCGAACAGCGCCCCGACGGCCAGCAGTTGCACGAACGGGTGCGTCAGGATCGAGAAGAGAAAGCCGCGGGCCAGCAGGCCCAGCACCCCGAGCACGAGCAGGACGCCCCACACGCTCAGCGTCACGCGCAGCGCCACCCGGCCCAGGCTGCGATTCCCAGCCACTGCCTGCGCTCCACCCGGGATGAGCAGGGTGAGCAGCAGCAGGATCCCGGCTCGGCGGTGGCGCTGCGGCTGCGAGGCGTGCTCGGGAGCGCGCAGGGGATCCGGGCCGTCGTCGGCCCTCGTCCCGTACGCGGGTGCTGCGGGGGCGGCGATGCTCACGCTGGGCCGGCCTCGCCGTCCACAGCGCACTGCTGCTGGAGACGGACACCCTTGGCGGTGGCCTCGGCATTGAGCTCGGCGGAGTACTGGACCAGGCGCTCACGCAGGGCCGCTGCCCCGGCAGACTCGCCGGCGCCGAGCATGCGGGCGGCCAGCAGACCGGCGTTCTTGGCGCCGTCGATGGACACGGTGGCCACGGGCACCCCGCCGGGCATCTGCACGATGGACAGCAGAGAGTCCAGTCCGTCGAGGGACTTCAGCTTCACCGGCACGCCGATCACCGGCAGCGGGGTCAGCGAGGCGAGCATGCCGGGCAGGTGGGCGGCGCCGCCGGCCCCGGCGATGATGACGCGCAGCCCGCGCTCGTGCGCCGTGCTGCCGAACTCGACCATCTCGCGGGCCATGCGGTGCGCGGAGACCACGCCGACTTCCACGGGCACGTCCAGTGCGCGCAGGGCCTCGACGGCGGCGCTCATCACGGGCCAGTCGGAGTCGGAGCCCATGACCACGGCCACCTGGGCTGGGCGGCCGTCCAGGCTGGTGGTCAGCGCGTGGGTGGGGGACTGCTCGGTCATGGGGTCCTCTCGAGGTCGGGGTCGCTGCCCGTCTTGCCGTCAGTGCCGCCGTCGCGGAGCAGGGCCGCGACGGCCTCGGCGGTTGCGCGGGCGTCGTCGAGCGAACCCTGGGTGACGACGTTGACGTGGCCGACCTTGCGCCCGGGTCGCACATCCTTGCCATACAGATGCACCTTGGCGCCCGGGTGGGCAGCCAGGGCTACGGGGAACTGGGCGTGCAGGTCATCCACCCGCCCGCCGAGCACGTTCTTCATCACGGTTCCCGTGCCGTGCAGGTCAGTGGATCCCAGCGGAAGATCCAGCACGGCGCGGACGTGCTGCTCGAACTGACCGGTGACCGCACCGTCCATGGACCAGTGCCCGGAGTTGTGCGGGCGCATGGCCAGCTCGTTGATCTGGAAGTCTCCCGGCCCCTCCCCGGTCTGGAAGACCTCGACGGCGAGCAGCCCGGTCACATCGAGGGCGTCGGCGAGTCGCTGGGCCGCCTGGGTGAGGGCCTCGGCGTGCTCGGATGCAAGAGCCGGTGCCGGGGCCTGGACCACGTCACACACCCCATCGGTCTGCAGCGAGTCCACGATGGGATAGCTGACCATCTCCCCGGAGGGGCGGCGCGCGACCTGCGCTGAGAGCTCGCGCAGGAAGTCCACCTTCGCTTCGGCCAGCAGCGGGGCGATGCCGGCGGAGAGCCAGGTGGCCAGCGTGCCGCGCTCGGCGCTGTCCCGGGCGTCGTCGGGGGAGTCGAGGACGAGCACGCCCTTGCCGTCATAGCCGCCGCGGGCGGTCTTGACGACCATGGGCCAGCCGTGAGTGTCGCCGAAGGAGAGGACCTCCTCGAGCGTGGAGACGGCGTCCCAGGCGGGGTTGGGCAGACCCAGTCGCTCGACGGCGGCGCGCATGCGCAGCTTGTCCTGGGCGTGCACCAGCGCGCGCGGCGAGGGGCGCACGGCCACGCCGGTCGCTTCCAGTGCCTCGAGGTGCTCGGTGGGCACGTGCTCGTGATCGAACGTGATGACGTCCACATCGGCAGCGAAGGCACGGAGGTCGTCGAGGGAGTGGAAGTCCCCTACGCGGTGGGGCGCCACCTGGGCGGCGGAGGCGTCCGGGGACTCGGCCAAAACCCGCAGAGTCACGCCGAGTTCTGCGGCAGGGCCAGCCATCATGCGCGCCAGCTGGCCGCCGCCAATCACGCCGAGTCGAGGAGAAGTCACGGCGCCAAGAGTAGTCGCGTTCACTGTGAGTTCCTGAGTGAACCTTGCGTGTTCGTCAAGGACTCGCGGGCTACAGTAGGTCAATCGTGGTCCACCCCGGGCGTGCCGCTGGTGCGCGCGTGCGGGCCCGGCGCCGCGAGCGCAGGTGGGATGCGTGAGGGGATGCACCCACCCGCCGAGCAGAAGCACACGTTCAGTGCCCGGCACGGCGTCCCTGTAGAGACACTGCGTCCCCCAGACACCCAAGGATCCATCGATGTTGAACAAGCTGTGGCTGCGCTTCCGCGCACTCGTGTCCCTCATGTGGCGCGAGGTCGCGAAGTTCGGCGTGGTCGGCGCCGCCGCGTTCGTGGTGGACTCCGCCGTGTGGTGGTACCTGATGAGTGGGCCCATGGAGGGCTCCAACGTCAAGTCCAAGATCGTGGCCGGCGTGGTGGCGACCCTGTTCTCCTGGGTGGCGAACCGCCTGTGGACGTTCCGGCACCGCCGCTCGGCCAACAAGGTGCGCGAGCTCGTGATGTTCCTGATCATGAACGCGATCGGGCTGGGCATTCAGGCGATGTGCGTGGTCATTGCGCAGTACGGCCTGGGCCTCACAGACCAGACCAGCATCTTCATTGCCGGCAACGTGGTGGGCCTGTTCTTCGGCACCGTCTTCCGGTACTTCGCCTACCGTTTCTGGGTCTTCCGCGCTGAGCTGGACCAGGAGCCCGGCTTCGAGGACGACATCACCCTGCTGACCGGCGAGATGCCGTACGTGCCCAATGAGCGGCACGTGGCTCCGGGGGAGACTCCGGCGGCACACCGGCACCACCATGATCACCCCCACGACGACGCCGCCGGGCACCCCTCGCGCGGCTCACACTCGACGCGACTCTGAGGCTGTTCTTCGCCGAGACATCGTTGACATCGCTAGGGCGTGTCTGACAATAGCTTCGACCACGAGATCACCGCCTTGATCCCTCGAGAACGCAGATGCGCCCGGACTGCCCGTGATGAGTACGCTTTGTCGCCCAGCACGGCCTCGGGACGTGTTCGCATCCGACCGACCAGGCGGGCGACCCGCAGCTGTTGAAGCAGTGGCAGCAGCACCGGGCAGTCCCCAGCAAGGCCGGGAGTGATCAGGCTGACCAGCGGCAACCCGTGAGAGTCGACGAGCTGATAGATCTTTGTGCTCAACCCTCCCCGTGAGCGCCCGATCCCGTGATCAGCAGGCTCGGTGCGAATATTCGTGTCATTCGACCCAGCCCCCTGTGGGGCGGGTGGTGTTCGTCGCGTGCTGATGGGCCCGAGCGATCGTGGAGTCCACGGCCAGTGACCAATCCACGAGACCCTCAGCATCCGCGGCAGCGCTCAGCTTGGCCAGCACCGTGTCCCAGGTTCCCTCGTGGGCCATGCGTCGATGCCAGGTCCAGACTGTCTGCCAGGGACCGTAGACCTCGGGCAGATCCCGCCACGCGATCCCGCACCGGTAGCGGTAGATGATGGCCTCGACCATCGTGCGGGCGTCCGCGAACGGCCGGCCCCGACGACCGGTGCGAGCTGGGAGCATCGGGGCGATCAGCGCCCATTGGGCGTCGGAGAGCATCTGGAACCGAGACATGCTGGCCAAGGTGTCAACCCGGACTAGCAATCTTTGTCAGACACGCCCTAGGAGGGCCGTGAGCGCTCAGCTCTGGATACCGGGGCGGGGCGGCAGGGCACCGTGGAACGTCGAAGCTCGCAGAGGCGAAACAGCCACGTGACAGCGGCAGCCCACGTCAAGCGCCGTCAAGACGTGTCCGAAGCTGGTGCGTGGCCAGCACCCGTGCCACATCAAGGTGTCCACCCGCCCTGCGCGACCGCCGCTCAGGTGCGCCTCCGCACGCGAGAAGCAGGCAATGAAAAAAGGTGTTGACAGACATCAGGCCAACCCATAGATTTGGCCCAACGGATCCTAGACGATCATCTAGGGGACGTTTCTCACATATTCATTCTCGACCCTGCGGGACCGACAGACTCATTCGCTGTGCACCTCTGCTCGGCGAAACTCTGCACGAGAAAGTGACGTCATGACGGATCCAGGAACCTCTCTCACCGCGCACCCCGTCCACCTGTGGCGCTTTCCCAAGATTTTCGCAATTTTCCACGCATTGGACTCTGCCGATGACCCTGCACTCGCGTACCGCGAGCTCTCCGGCCCAGACAAGGCCCTGTTCGACGCGTACTTCCTCCCCGCGACGTACGAGCCCTCGTATGAGCTGACGCCACTCGACGCAAACGGTCACCCTACGGGCGAAGTCCAGACCTTCGACTCGTTGGATGATGCGCTCTCGGTGACGACATCCTCGACGGCCCGGCGGTGCTGGTCGGCAGTCACCACCTGGACCGGTCGGGCTCTGATGGGAAATGCACTGTTTGATACCCACACTGAGGGTACGTGGTGCAGCCAGAATGGCCGAGTCGTCTCTGCTCAGTTTCGACGGTCCTGGACCACGATTGGTGCCATCGGCTGGCGCGACGCCGGAGAAATCGCCCGAGGTAGCGGCATCTCAGGCGGCGAAGCACGAATCTGGGCACAACGCCGACTGATCCTGGGCACGGGCGGTTGGGATATCCAAAACAAGCAGCCGTGCAACCGACTCAATGGCGGCCGCACAGGCCTCTACAGCATGAGCGAACGATGCACTACCGTCTAGCGGGCACTGCCGGGCAGCGCAACGAGACGGAAGCCGCCGCACAGTGGCCGCACCGCAAGACCTGGATCCACGCGGCAATCATCGTGCAGGGAGTAGCGACCATTCTCCTTGCGCTTTTCATCCCGCCGTTTGGCATCGTCGCCACGATCATCAACGCGACACTAGCCTTGGCTACACGCGGGGCCACCCGTCGACTCTTTGCCGGTTTCAGCGTCTCGGGAGCCCTTGTCATGGCCGGGTATCTCCTCATCCTCGTCGCCGTCACATGACGCCAGGCGCTGGAGACGCACTCTAGCTGCGCGAAGAGCGCCCCCACTTTGTGAAGAGGTGGGGGCGCTTCGCCGTGTCCGGGCCTGGCGCCCCCCGTCCGCCCATCCGCCCACCGCTAGGTCGCCCGGTGACGCGCGCGCCACCGGGGTAGCGGTGACCGCTATCGCACGTGCCGCCGGCATCGCAAGGACCACTGCTGTCGCAGCGCCTATCCTCGAGATTTCAGGCTCTTCCGCGTTGGTGTGGGGGCGGGCATGACGTGACCCAGGGACTCCTCGACGGGGGCTGCGTCACTGTGCGATTCTGGATGTCATGCTCCCCACTGCCCTCGGGTTGGTGGGGATTTTTTGCGCCCGCCGGTGTGAGTGATCTCCCCGCTACGAGCACGACGGACCCTGCGCAATCGTCACCACACCGCCTCGCTCCCACGCTCGCAGCGCGGCGCTGAGGCGCTCGCCGGTCAGCGGGCCCGGTACCAGCGTGCATCCCTGCACCGTCTCCCGCACGGCCGCGGTGGTCCCGGGAGACGACCAGACCGAGCCAGTCAGGGCCACCGCCGGACCCTGGAGCTGATCCGGTTCGGCGAGCAGGGCCTCCATGAGATCCACGCGATCCGCGGCCACGCCCTCCGGGTGTTCGAGGACGGCCTCCAGACCGCGCGGCAGCGCCAAGATCAGGCCAAGACTCCGCGGCGGCAGCTCAGCCCGCGGGTCAGCGGTCACGACGCCGGCCGGTGCGTCGGCCAGCGCCAGCGCAGCGTCGTCGTCGTCGGTGTGAGGAGTCTGGACGACAGCGCCGCCGAAGCCCGCGCCGAGCGCGACGGCCAGGCTGAGCCAATGCGTGGGCGCGTCCACCGTGATGGACTCTCCGACGAGTTCCTCGGTCTCCACCAGTGCCGCCATCTTGGCTGCCCACGTCATCAGCACCCGGCCAGAGAGTTCGATGCGTTCCGCCACGGATCCCCGCGCGTCTCGGCCGTCGTCCACCGCCGAATCCGGGCGGGGCAACTGGATCAGCACGGGCCGCGCCGTGCCCGCCAAACGGTGGGCGAGCGGGCCGGAGGTGGGGGCGGAGCCGAGCATGACCATGGCCCCAGTCTGGCATGACGGCGTCCACGCGCCAGAGGCCCCCAACGGGGTGGGCTTGGCTTGACGCGGGGAGAGTTACAACGGTGTAATTGTCACCGCAGGCAGGTAGGAAAACATGTCGCGGAAATCGCCGAGGGGAACCGCCCTTCGAGGCCGCAGACGCCACCGCTCACCCGCCCTCACCACGTTTCCCAACGTTCCAGGAGGACCCCCGTCATGGAGAACACGCAGCGACTGCAGGACGCGACGCCCGCCGTCGAGTCCGGTGCCGCGTCTCCCAGTCGAGCGGTCCCCGCGGACTGGTTCCTGGACCCTGCCGACCCCTCGGCTGGGCGCTGGGCGGAGCAGGCGTCGCTCGAGGATCAGGCCACGGCCTTCCTGACGGCCCACGGCCTCGATGAGGACGGGGAGTCCACGCAGGACACCGGCTCTGGCGCCACCGTCACCGCGCTGTTCCCTGGCACCCTGGCGCCCACCGCCCCCGCTCCGAGTACCACGGCCCCGTCCACGCAGGATCTCTGGGACGTCCTCCCGGAGCTCACCGGCATGGGCGGCGAGGTCGAAGGCGAACTGGTCTGGCAGGTGGACGCGCTGTGCGCCCAGACGGATCCCGAGGCCTTCTTCCCGGAGAAGGGCGGCTCCACGCGCGACGCCAAGAAGATCTGCTCGGCGTGCACCGTGCGCAGCGAGTGCCTGGACTACGCCATGGCCAATGACGAGCGCTTCGGCATCTGGGGTGGCCTCTCCGAGCGCGAGCGTCGCCGCCTGCGCAAGATGCAGGGCTGACCTCTTCACCCGGGTGACCAACGCACCGAGCTGCTCTAGTCCTCGAGCCGACCCCATCTCGGGTCGAGATCTTCGGGACTGCACCCGCTGATCTCCGCGCACCGCGCCACCAGCGTGGCGTAGACCGCCGTGTCCAGATCCTCACGCTCGATAGCTGCCAACAGGGCTCGCTCGTACAGCGTGACCGAGATCGCGCCGCGCTCGGACCGCTCGACGTGGGACCACCGCTGCTCGGGGCCCGGTCGGTCACCACGCCGCAGGCGCGCCAAGAGTTCCTCAGCGTGATCGGGGATGCGGTGAATCGTCACCGTCACCGAACGCAGCGCGGGGGACTCGAGGGACCCCAGCCGCTCCAACGCCGCTTCCACGGCCGTGACCAGGGCGTCCTGGCGCGTGGTGCGGCCACGCTGGGTCAACGGCCACGGATGGCGCAGACCTCGCCCGTGCCGATCCGTCGCCCGGACCGTAGCGCCTTGCTCCGTGCTGGCCACGGCGTCCGGCGGCAGGGGATCCAGCGGATCACGCGGAGGCAGGGGAGTGTGGGGCTCGGCCATGGCCACAGGTTAGGGCATCGGATCCCGGCGGGCCGGAGCTGGCCCGGGTTGAGGGACGTTAGGCGCGCCACCGGTCACCGGCGTGCCGGGTGCGAGTAGGGTGGTGGGCCGTGACAGCCATGCGCCGATGCACCAAGACCGGATGCCAGAAGCACGCTCTGGCGACCTTGACCTACAACTACGCCGACTCCACCGTGGTGATCGGTCCCTTGGCGCGTCGAGCGGAGCCCCACACGTATGACTTGTGCGCGGATCACGCGCGCACCATGACCGGTCCCAAGGGCTGGGACGTACTGCGCCTGGATCTGCCGGAGCGCTACGAGCCGGTGCCCGGCCCGGACGATCTGCTCGCGGTGGCGCACGCCCTGCGCCCGGCCCCCACGCCGGACACTCCCGTGGCCCGTTCGGTCACCCCGTCCGCCGCGGAGGCCGACGACGCCGCCGAGAAGGACCGGCCCTCCCTCGGCGGCCCGGATGGGCCCGCCCGCCCGCCTCGGCACGGCCTGCGGGTGGTGCGCGGCGGGGGCCAGCCGGACACTGTCGCCTCCGCCGAAGAGGACCGCTGAACCACACTCTCCGGGCACGCTGCTCTGCGTGCTCGTCGGGAGTCTGCCCCGCAGGCTCTCGCCACCCTGACTGGGTAGGCTGGAGCCCATGACCGACTCGCTCGCATCCACGCCCGCCACTGATCCCGCGTACGCCAACACCACCACGGTTCCGGAAGCGCAGTTCGACTTCGTGGTGCGGGATCTGTCCCTGGCGGAGGCGGGCCGGCACCAGATCCGCCTGGCCGAGCATGAGATGCCGGGCCTGATGTCTCTGCGCGAGGAGTACGGTGCCGAGCAGCCGCTCGCGGGGGCCCGGATCTCCGGGTCGCTGCACATGACGGTGCAGACCGCGGTGCTCATCGAGACGCTCACGGCGCTGGGCGCGGAGGTTCGCTGGGCCTCGTGCAACATCTTTTCCACGCAGGACGAGGCCGCGGCCGCCGTCGTCGTCGGCTCGGGCACGCCAGAGCAGCCCGCGGGAGTGCCGGTGTTCGCGTGGAAGAACGAGTCCCTCGAGGACTACTGGTGGTGCACCGCGCAGATGATGTCCTGGCCCGGTGCAGCCGAGGACGCCGCGAACGGCCCCACCATGATTCTCGACGACGGCGGCGACGCCACTCTGCTGGTGCACAAGGGCAAGGAGTTCGAGCGTGCCGGCGCGGTGCCCTCGGCCACTGACGACGATCCGCACGAGTACCGGATCATCCTGGACACCCTGCGCGCCTCGCTCGAGTCGGACCCGCAGCTCTGGACGCGCACGGCCGACTCGCTGCGCGGGGTCTCCGAGGAGACCACCACGGGTGTGTTGCGCCTGTACCAGCTGGCTCAGCAGGGCGAGTTGCTCTTTCCGGCCATCAACGTCAACGACTCGGTCACCAAGTCCAAGTTCGACAACAAGTACGGCATCCGCCATTCGCTGCCGGACGGCATCATGCGCGCCACGGATGTGCTGATCGGCGGCAAGGTGGCCGTGGTGTGCGGCTACGGCGACGTGGGCAAGGGGGCGGCCGAGGCCCTGCGTGGCCAGGGGGCGCGGGTGATCGTCACCGAGATCGACCCGATCTGTGCCCTGCAGGCCGCCATGGATGGCTACCAGGTGGCCACCCTCGATGACGTCTTGGACCAGGGTGACCTGTTCATCACCACCACCGGTGGCAAGGACATCATCCTCGCCGCGCAGATGGCGGCCATGAAGGACAAGGCCATCGTGGGCAACGTTGGGCACTTCGACAATGAGATCGACATGGCCGGCCTGGCTCGCGTGCCCGGCGTGCACAAGACCGAGATCAAGCCGCAGGTGCACGAGTGGACCTTCGACGCTGGCACGGAGGAGGAGCGCTCGATCATCGTGCTTTCGGAGGGTCGCCTGCTCAACCTCGGCAACGCCACCGGGCACCCCTCGTTTGTCATGAGCGCCTCCTTCACCAATCAGGTGATGGCGCAGATGGAGCTGCACTCCACGGACCGTGTGGGCCAGCTCACCGGGCAGCACTACGAGAATCAGGTCTACACGTTGCCGAAGATCCTCGACGAGAAGGTCGCCCGCCTGCACCTCGACGCCCTCGGCGTGGGCCTCACCGAACTGTCCAAGACCCAGGCCGAGTACCTCGGCGTGGACGTGGCAGGGCCCTACAAGTCCGACCACTACCGCTACTGAGATCCGCCTCGACGTCAGGAGACACCATGACCGCGCGCACCCCGGATGATCGACGACGAGACCAGGCATCGGCGAACGAGTTCGAGTCCGGACTCGACTACGGCGCCTATGCCGAGGACGAGAACGACGCCGGCGAGAATCCGACCGTCTCCCTGCCTCGCAGCGGTGCGGACGAGGGCCTGCAGCATACGGCGACCCTGTCCGCCGCTGATCTCGAAGAACTGCGCCGCGGCGACGCGGAGGGGCTGCGAGAGCGCGGCCGGGACGTCTCGGCCAGCCGCGATCTGCCCGGCACCCTGACCCCGCCCGAGGGAGGCACCGGCTACCCGCCGGCGGGCTTCGCGCAGGGCGGCTCCCACCAGGCCGGAACGGGCGCGTCCGGTGCTGCCGCCACTCCGGTGGCGCCCGCTGCACCGGCCGCGGCTCCCATGACGGCGGCCGCGGCGACCGCACCCCTGGCAGCGGTGCCCGAGTCGCGCCGAGTCGCCCCCACACCGCAGGTTTTTGACACCTACCCCGAGGGTCCGACCCCGGAGGAGCGCGGCCGGCTCCCCAAGGCAGGTCCCCGCGTGGCCCAGGTGCTCCTCGCGATCTTCGCGCCCATCGTGCTGTTGGTGGGTCTGGTGCGCCTTGTGGCCAGCCCGCTGTTCCTCTGGGCGGAGTATCACCGGCCCGGCTTCCCCGTGGACCAGTTCGGCTTCACCACCCAGGACCGGCTGCACTACGGCTCTGCCGGCCTGGACTTCCTCTTTAATGCCGCAGGCGCCCGGTACCTCCAGGACCTCAGCAACGGGGGTCAGCCCGTGTTCACGGCCGACGAGGTCTCCCACATGGTGGACGTCAAGATGGTCATGCTGATCACGATGGCGGCCGGGCTGGTGCTCGCGCTGCTCTGCGTGGCGCTCATGGTGGCGCTGGCACGCCGCAGCCCCGGTGGCATCCGCCGTGCACTGTTCGCCGGTGCCGTGTGGTTCCTGATCGCGATGATCGTGCTGGCCGTGCTGGCCGCGCTGGGCTGGGAGGCGTTCTTCGCTGGGTTCCACAGCCTGTTCTTCGCGGATGGCACGTGGACCTTTGCTGCCAATGACGCGCTGATCCGGCTCTACCCGGAGCAGTTCTGGGTCGACGCCGGCATCGTCCTGGCCGCACTGTCCGTGCTGATGGCCGTGCTGACGCTGATCTTCACGTGGCCGACCCGACGCCGCCGCGAGCTGGCCCGGGACCGCCGGACCCAGCTCGAGGCGACGCGCACCCGCTGGGTGCGCGAGGCGGACGCTCAGGCGTAGAGCTCCTCCACCTGCGCGGCGAAGTCCTCGGTGACCTGGCCACGCTTGAGCTTCATGGACTGCGTCACGTGACCGCTGGCCTCGGTGAACTCGGTGTCCAGGAGGGTGAAGCGTCGGACGGACTCGGCGCGGGAGACCTCTTCATTCACCGCGTCGACGGCCTCTTGAATGGCGGCACGGACCTGCGGGTCTTGGATGGCCTCAGCGCGGCTGAGTTCCGGCATGCCACGGTCGCGGCACCACGCGGCGAGTTCCTCCTCGTCCAGGGTCACGAGCGCGCCGACGTAGGGCCGGTTCTCACCGACCACCACCACGTGCTGGATCAGCGGGTGGCGGCGCATGATCTCCTCCATGGGCGTGGGGTACACGTTCTTGCCGCCCGCGGTGACGATCAGCTCCTTCTTGCGCCCGGTCACGGTGAGGTAGCCGTCGGCGTCGAGGGCTCCGAGGTCGCCGGTGGCGAACCAGCCGTCCCGGATGGCCTGCGCGGTGGCGTCCTCGTTGTTGTAGTACCCGGCGAACACGATCGGCCCGGACACGAAGATCTCGCCGTCCTCGGCGATGCGCAGTGCGGTGCCCGGGATGGGCAGGCCGACGGTCCCGGTCCGCGAGGCGCCCGGAATGTTCACGGTGGCCGGCGCGGTGGTCTCCGTGAGGCCGTAGCCCTCCATGAGCGGCACGCCGATGCCACGGAAGAAGCGGGAGATGTCCGGGTCCAGGGCGGAGGCTCCGGAGATGGCGTAGCGGGCGTTGCCGCCGAGCACTTCACGCAGCTTGGCGTAGACGAGGCGGTCGAACACCGCGTGGCGCACCTTCAAGCCGAGGCCGGGGCCGCTGCCACCGGACTCCTGGGCTTCGAGGGCGGTGGCATAGGCGATCGCGGTGGCCTGGGCGGCCGCGAAGATCCGCTCCTTGCCGCCGTCCTTGGCGGAGCGCTGGGCGCCGGCCACGACCTTCTCGAAGACCCGCGGCACCGCAAGCAGCCACGTGGGATGGAAGCTCGCCATGTCCTGCTTCAGGGTCCCGATGTTTGGCGCGTGGGCCACCTGGAAGCGGGCGATCAGACAGATGATCTGCACGGCATGGGCCAACACGTGCGCGAGCGGCAAGAACATCAGGGTCCGGGACGGCTCGGGGCTGCCGTAGCCCACGATCTGGTGGGCGAAGGGCAGGATGTTCAGCGAGCCCAGGGCGAAGTTGCCGTGGGTGATCATCGCGCCCTTGGGCTTGCCGGTGGTCCCGGAGGTGTAGACGATCGACGCCGTCGTGGCCAGGGTGGCCTGTGAACGCGCCGCCTCCACAGCGGGGGCGGGGATGCGCTCGCCGCGGGTCATCAGCTCCTGGAGTCCGCCGTCGGTGACCGGAATCGTCACGATCTCCACCTCGGCCTCCTTGGCGGCGGCGTGGGCGGTGCGCTCCTGGGCCGGCGAGCCGCACGCGACGATGCGCGTACCGGAGTCCTCGAGGATGTGCTGCACTTGGTGCATGGCCGAGGTCTCGTAGATCGGCACGGAGATGCCGCCGGCGAACAGGATGCCCATGTCCAGCACGGCCCACTCGTAGCTGGTGGGCGCGAAGATCGCCACGCGATCCCCGGGCTGCACGCCGTGGGCCATGAGCCCGCGGGCCGTGGCGCGCACGGTGTCCAGGAACGCGGAGAAGTTGACGTCGGTCCACCCGCCGGTGCCATTGCGCAGGGCATAGACGGGCGCGTCCGGGTCCTGGGCGCATGAGTCGACGATGAGGTCGGTGAGGTTGAGTGACTCGTCCAGGTGCGCGACGGCGTCGGTGGCGGATTCTCTCAGCGGGGAAGTCGGCTTCACACTCAGCGAGCCTAGCGAAGTGAACGCTTCAGTGATCACACCCAGCTGCTGAACCACATGCGCAGACTCCACTGGCTATACGGAATGACCTCGCCGAGCCAGACGGGGAGGAAGAAGGCGGTCACGGCCAGCACGGCCACGGTGTAGGCCAGGATCACCGCGGTGCCCCAGCGTCGGCTCAGCCGGGATCCGGGGCGCAGCAGCCAGGACAGGGCGAAGACGACCATCAGGATCAAGAACGGCTCATAGGCCACGGTGTAGAAGAAGAACATGGTGCGCTCGGGCCACAGGAACCACACCACCTGGCCGGCCACGTAGGCGGCGAGCAGGGCGCCCGCGCGCCAGTCCCGATAGCGCAGCCACAGGCCCAGCATGATGAGCACGGCCACCAGCCCGGACCACCACAGCAAGGGGTGGGCGATGTCCGTGATGGCCGCGGAGCATGGCGCGCTCGCGTCGGCCGGACAGAGTCCCTCCCCGGGCTCGTCGCCCTCGTAGAAGTAGCTGACGGGGCGGCCCATGAAGGGCCAGGACCAGGGGGTGGAGGCGTAGTCGTGGGGGCTGTTCAGGCCCGTGTGGAAGGTCGTGGACTGGTGGTGATAGTGGATCAGGGAGCGCAGCGCGTCCGGAACGAGGGCCTCGATGCCGGAGTCCACGGACCGCTCGGCGCCCCATTGGCGGTAGTAGCCGCCGGAGGTGGCCAGCCAGCCGGTCCAGGTGCTCAGGTAGGCGAGTCCGCCGACCACCACGACGCTGATGAACGCCAGCGGGCCATCCTTGAGGACCGCTGCCGCCGCCCAGCGTCGGATTCCGGCGGCGCGGCGGGCCTGGAGGTCCCAGACCACCGTGAGCAGACCGAACACGGCCATGAAGGCCAGTCCGGAGAGCTTCACGGAACACGCCGCTCCCAGCAGCAGCCCCGCGACCAGCCGCCACGGACGCCACCAGAGCATCGGGCCCCAGGCGAGCAGACGTCGTCGGGCCTCGAGGTGGGAGGCGTCCGCGAGGCGGCGACTGAGCTCGCGGGCGAGGGTGCGGCGGCCGTGAACGCGGTCCAGCAGTAGCGCTCCGAAGGCGGCCAGGACGAAGAAGGACAGGAAGATGTCCAGCAGCCCGATGCGGGACATCACCAGGTGGTGGCCCTCCACCGCCAGGAAGAGCCCGGCAAGACCGCCAAGGGCCACCGAGCGAAACAGGTGCTGGGCGATCAACGCCGTCAGGAGCACCGAAAGGGTGCCTGCCAGGGCAGCCGCCGAGCGCCAGCCATAGCCGTTGTCCACGCCGAACACGAGCATGCCCAAGGCAATGAGCCACTTGCCCAGGGGCGGATGCACCACATAGGACGGTTCGTCCAGGGGCTGCGCCTCGCCGCGGGCGAAGGCCTCATTGACGTCGTCGTCCCAGCGGCGCTCGTAGCCGGACTGGATCAGCGAGAAGGCATCCTTGGGGTAATACGTCTCATCGAAGATCAGGCGATCCGGGAAGTCCAGATGCGTGAACCTCAGCACGGCGGCCAGCAGCGTCACCACGAGGGGGACGATCCACGCCGCGTGACTCCGAGCCACTGCCTCGACGCCGAGGCGAACGCGCAGGGCGGCGGCAGAGGTGGTGGTCGCGGACACGGGCCCCATGCTACGGGGGAACCGGAGGTGACGAGCGCCGTGGGCTGAAGGACATAGGGGCCTGTGGGCGCACTCAGGCTCAAGAGGTTCGGCTAGGGTGAGGCTATGACCGCCGAATCGTCACGTTCATCGTCGTCAAGCGAGCCAATCAAACGTCGCGACGACGTGGTGGTGAGCGTCATCGTCCCTGCCTTCAACGCGGCACACGTTCTTGGTCAGCAGCTCGATGCCCTCGCGCTGCAGGATGCTGAGTTTGCCTGGGAAGTCATCGTTGGCGATAACGGTTCCACGGACTTGACCGCAGACTTGGTTCGACAACGATCAGTTAACTTTCCCGTTCCGCTGACGCTGGCTGACGCCTCGGCACGACGGGGTGCGAGTCACGCGCGGAATGCTGCCATCGCCTTGGCCGGAGGCAGGGTACTCGCGTTCTGTGATGCGGACGACGTTGTCGATGCAACCTGGGTGCGCATGGCGCACGAAGCCGTCACGAGTGAGACGCCGGTCGTCACCGGCTTGCTTCGTGTTTTGGAGGATCCGGTCGACCCTCAGTCCAAGGTCTTTAGAAGCCCCGTTGAGCATGGAAATGAGATCTTCACCGCCAATGCAGCGCTACTTTCGTCGGTCGTTCACGAGGTGGGTGGTTTCGACGAATCACTGCCGCCTTACGGCGTCGAGGACTCCGAGCTGTCCATCCGAGTCATCGCTGCCGGTTACGACATCAACGCTGTGCTCAACATGGTGGTCTACTTTCGTGAGACAAATGACCCGCACGTCAAAATGCGCAAGATCTACATGTCGGGCCAAGCTGAAGTGGTGCTCCGGGCTCGCTGGGCGCGTGATGCGGGGCGTACCTACGGGTACAAGGCTCTGTTCAAGGAGCTCGGCAAGATACCCGTGGAGTCAGTCTCCGCGTTTCGAGACGGTGGGGTGGCTGGTGGTGCCAAGTGGCTGCTACGACAGGTGCCGCTGCGCGTGGGCCGGCTGACCGGCTACCGAGAGTGGTATGCGTCCGGTAAGGCCGAGCATCCGCGATTGCCCCTGCTGCGGAGCCAGGACTAGGCCGTGGCGACGACGTCAGTCTCTCCCGGCCAGTTCATCGTGGCAGGCACGCCCATTGGGAATCTCGGGGACGCCAGTGCGCGGCTGCGCGCGGCTCTCGCTGGGGCCGATGTCGTCGCAGCCGAGGACACCCGTGTAGCCCGCAAACTGTGCCAGGGTCTGGGCGTGGAGACCTCCGCGCAGTTCTTCGCGCATCACGAGCACAATGAGGCGGCCTCCACGCAGGGCTTGCTGAGCATGGTGCGTGAGGGCGCCACCGTGGTGCTTATCTCGGACGCGGGCATGCCAACGATCTCCGATCCCGGTTCCCGCGTGGTGGCCGCCGCCGTGGCCGAGGATCTTCCGGTCACTTGTCTCCCGGGTCCGAGCGCAGTCACCACGGCGCTGGCACTGTCCGGGCTACCCTCCGAGCGGTTCGCCTTCGACGGCTTCGTCCCCCGCAAGGAAGGCGAGCGCCGCCGACTCCTCGAGGGGCTGCGCACCGAGCCCCGCACGGTGGTCCTCTTCGAGTCGCCCCAGCGCATCCTGGCCACCCTGGAACGCGTGGCCGAGGTGCTGGGGGAGCGGCGCCGCGTGTGCGTGGCCCGTGAGCTGACGAAGCTCCACGAAGAGGTCGTCCGTGGCACCGCATCCGAGCTCCTGGAGTGGGCGCGCGAGCGCCACACCGGCGAGGGGATCCGCGGGGAGATTGTGCTGCTCATCGGCGCTGCCCCCGCCGAGGCCAGCTCCTCGAGCCCCGAGGATGTCATCGACGAGGTGGAGGCGCACGTGGTCGCTGGCACGCGTCTGAAGGAGGCGGTCGCCCTCGTGGCCGGAGCGCACGGGCTGCGCAGTCGCGAGGTCTATGACGCCGTCACGCGCGCTCGTTCGCGCTGAGCGCAGGTCTAAGTCCGCGGGCGGTCTCGCGAGGACGCATGAGGCTCAGCCGCAGTATCATTTGAGGGAGCACGTCCCCGGCACTGCCGCCGGGGTCATCGACGCGAACATTGAGGTGTGCACATGAGCGTGACCGCGGAGCGCGAGAAGGAACTGCTGGACTCAGTCCCCACGGGTCTGCTGATTGACGGCAAGTGGCGCGATGCGTCCTCCGGCAAGACCCTGGACGTGCAGGACCCGGCCACCGGCAAAGTGTTGCTGGCCATTCAGGAGGCCAACTCTGATGACGCGATGGCCGCTCTGGACGCCGCGGCGAAGGCCCAAAAGGAGTGGGCGCTGACCGCGCCGCGTGAGCGTGCTGAGATTCTGCGTCGGGCCTTCGAGTTGATCCAGGAGCGCGCCGAGGACTTCGCGCTGCTGATGACTCTCGAGATGGGCAAGCCGCTGGCCGAGGCTCGCGGTGAGGTCACCTACGGCAACGAGTTCCTGCGCTGGTTCTCCGAAGAGACCGTCCGGCACTACGGGCGCTATCTCACCACGCCCGAGGGCAAGAACAAGATGATCGTGCAGCACAAGCCCGTGGGCCCGTGCCTGCTGATCACCCCCTGGAACTTCCCCCTGGCAATGGCCACGCGCAAGGTCGCACCAGCCATCGCTGCCGGCTGCACCATGGTGGTCAAGGCGGCCAAGCTAACCCCGCTGACCACGCAGCTCTTCGCGCAGGTCATGCAGGAGGCCGGCCTTCCCGACGGCGTCCTCAACGTGGTCGCGTCCTCCTCGGCCAGCTCCATCTCCGGGCCGATCATGCAGGACCCGCGGCTGCGCAAGGTCTCCTTCACCGGCTCCACCCCGGTGGGTGTGCGCTTGATGAAGGACGCCGCGGACAATGTGTTGCGTACCTCGATGGAGCTGGGCGGCAACGCGCCGTTCCTCGTGTTCGAGGACGCGGACCTGGACGCCGCCGTCGAGGGCGCGATGGGTGCCAAGATGCGCAACATGGGTGAGGCCTGCACCTCGGCCAACCGCTTCCTGGTGCACGAGTCCGTGGCCGAGGAGTTCACTGCCAAGTTCGCCGCGGCGATGGAAAAGCTCAAGCCGCTGCGCGGCACGGACCCGGATTCCACGCTGGGTCCGATCGTGGACGAGGGCGCCCGGGATGACATCCACGAGCTGGTGACCAATGCCGTCGAGGCTGGTGCCGAGGTGGTCACGGGTGGTGAGAAGGTGCCCGGCGACGGGTACTTCTACCAGCCGACCGTGATGAAGGTGGAGAAGGGCTGCCCGATCCTCAAGGAGGAAATCTTCGGCCCCGTGGCCCCCGTGGTCACCTTTGCGTCGGAAGAGGAGGCCATCGACATGGCCAACGACACCGAGTACGGCCTGGCGTCCTACATCTACACGCGCGATTACGCCCGCATGTTCCGCGTCTCCGAGCAGATCGAGTTCGGCCTCGTCGGCTTCAATGCCGGCGTGATTTCGAATGCGGCAGCACCCTTCGGTGGCGTGAAGCAGTCCGGCCTGGGCCGCGAGGGCGGCGCCGAGGGCATCGAGGAGTACACCACGGTGCAGTACATCGGCATCGCCGACCCGTACGCGGTCAAGAAGGACTGATTCGGATGCGAGAGGCGACGCTGGAACAAGCGCAAGCGTTGACATACGCAGTGGTTATCCCTTGCTACAACGCGCACAAGTACCTCGGTGCGACCCTAGAATCGGTCTTCTCGCAGACTTTGTCTCCCAGCGAGGTTCTCGTAGTCGACGATGGATCTACAGACCCCGTGACCTTGCAGTATATCGAGAACCTTAAACGAGATGCTCGAATCACGGTGATATCGAAGCCCAATGGGGGGCTCTCTTCGGCCAGAAATGCAGGGATCGAACAGGCCAAGTCTGACGTCATCCTTCCTCTCGATGCCGACGATCTGATCGCTCATGATTATGCGGAGCGGGCGCTCAGAGTTATGTCGCAAGGGGGTGAAAAAATTGTGTACGGGCGTGCCGAACTTTTTGGCTCTGTCGAGCGCTCGTGGGATCTGCCAGAATTCTCAGCTTCGCGCCTGCTTTTCAATAACATGATTTACGCATCTGCATTCTTTCCGCGCTCAGCGTGGGTGGCGGTCGGAGGCTACAATGATGCACTCCGCCATGGACGCGAGGACCATGACTTTTGGATCCGCACGGTGCTGGGCCTAGGTCTGGCGGTTCACCGGTTGGACCAGGTTGTGTTCTTCTACCGTCAGCACGAGATAAGTATGAACAGATCCCTTGGGGAAAGTCGCACCCGGCTCGTGGACACGTATGCGGAGATCTTCTCGAGCAATTCCGAGATCTATGCTCGTCACGCGCGGGAAGTCGTGGGACATCATCTGCGGATGGTAGATCGCATTAACGACAACAAGCATCGCTATGGCAAGCTCGAGCGGGCTCTCGAAGGCGATGGATTTGTCGGTCGGACCTATCAAGTCCTCCGAAAACTCAAGCAACTTGCGCTCTGGCGCGGCGATAACAATGTTCTTGGGTGACGGTCACGCTAGTATTATGATCGGTCGCGCAGAAATTTATATCCTAAGTGGGCTTGTGTGAGCCTTAGGCCTTCACCGTTGTCTCATCTTGAGTCGCGCCAGCACTGGATCGATTCACTGCGAGGGGTGGCAATTCTAGCCGTTCTGGCGTGGCACGTTTTCAGCGTTCCATCCCTATATGGTGTTGCGTTGAATTCAAGAATCGAATCGCTCTTCAGTTTCTCGTCGATAATTCGCCTTCCGCTCCTGTTTTTTCTTTCAGGTATGCTCCTTCCTATCGCCATTTGCAAGCCAATGGGCCCGTATCTTAATGGGAAATTCTCCAATATCGTCTGGCCCTGGATCTTATGGGGTTTTATTACGTTACTGGCATCTGGAAGTTTATCCGGTCTGAGGAGCCCATGGACATGGATGAGTGGACCAGGACACTTGTGGTTCTTTGGAGTGTTGCTGTTCTGCTTCTCTATTGGTTTAGCAGCCAAGTTCGTACCCCCATTCGCGATCTTGGCTGCCCTCGTGGTTCTGTGGATTCTTATCGATCCGAGTCGATATGCGATCGTGAGATATTTTGAATTTGGATCTTGGTTCTTTTTGGGGGCCACGCTCGGACCAGTGCTACTAAAGATGCGTCGTGTTAGTTCGTTTTTTCCCAGGGTCGCACCGATAGAGGCGGTCGGACGAACGAGTGTCATCTGGTATGTATCCCATTTTCCGGCTATGATTCTTGCGACGAAACTCGCGGCGCCACACCTGCCTGTGGCGGTACTTTACGGACTGGTCGCCGTCGTGGGATTCGGCCTCCCCTTTGTTTTGTTTAGTTACAGGGAGCGCCTCGGTTGGCTGTTCCATGCTCCTGTCGTTAGCGCCAGGAGAATTTCACGAAAGCGGCGTCCACGGTGACCAGAAAAATATCGTAGGCCGATGCCGTTGGACTGGGTCGACGCGCTTGCAAGTGTTTATGCATTCTCGCCCGAATGTTGGCGCTTATTCGGCCGTATTTTCCGGTTTGCTGGCTCTTCGCGGTTGGTGGTGAACCGCGGCGTCGCGTCGTAGACATCGAACAGCTCGTGGCCCTGCTGTGATGGGTGTTGTCA
>JAUNTT010000161.1 GCA_030538555.1 Micrococcus sp. | reverse complement strand
TGAGTCGCGGTGCGCCCGCCATGGCGGGGGCGTCGGAGAGGCCCATGTGGGTGCCCGCCAGCAGGATCATCGGCACGGCCGCTCCCCACGGCTCCGCGGCGATCCACTCCGTGCGCGTTTCGGCCGCCCAGGCGCGCAGCGGCTCGGCGGCGGCCCGTTGGGTCTCGAGGGTCTCCCAGCCGCTCTCCCGGCTGGATGCGGCCGTGTGGGCCGTCAGCCCCGCGACGACCACGACCGTCGAAGCGCTCATGGCGATCGCGGAGAGCGGCATCCGCCATCCGCGGCTCCGCCCGAGCATCCTCGCGCCCCACACCGCGACGATCACGAGCACGGGGACGAAGGCGAAGACGCCGGGGGCGGGATGCCGCACCCACAGCGGCGTGTGGGATGCGGTCGACCACCACGCGACGTAAGCCGCCAGCCCGGTCGCGGCGGCCGCCGCGTACCCGAGCGCCGTGCGCGCATCCGCCGGCCCGACCCCGGCGGCATGCGCGTGCGGTCCGGCCCCTGCGGCGTCCGCGCCGCCGACCGCGTCCGTCCCGCGCGCGGCGTCGGCCCGGCGGCACACGGCGAGCCCGCCCAGCACCAGCCCCGCGACCAGCGCGGCGGAGACCGCCGCCGCCCACCAGGGCACGTACCACGCGCCGAGCAGCGTCATCAGCTTCTGCGGCACGGTCGTGGGCTCCACGAGCTGTCCGCCGCTGCGCAGGAAGCGCACGGTGGCGCGTAGGTGATGGATGTAGTCGCCGCGCATACCGATCAGCGCCGCCAGCTCGTACAGCACGGTCGGCACGGCGGCCAGGGCGAGCGGGGGCAGCGCCCTGCGCACGGTGGCGGCGAAACGCCTCCCGCCGGTGCCGGGGGTCCAGATCCACAGCGCGACGGCGAACGCGGGCAGGGCCAGCAGCGCGATGAGCTTGGCCTGCACGGCCAGCCCGACGAGCAGACCGGCGAGCCATGCCCTCCGGGGCAGCGCCACCAGCGCCCACACGATCAGCGCGGCGGCGGGGATCTCGCCCAGGACGTCGGCGGGGCCCTGGATCGGCGAGACCCCGGGGGTCGTGTCGAAGGCCAGCGGCACGGCCACGGCGATCAGGGCCGCCCACCGCCCGGCGAGCCGGTGACCCAGCACGGCCAGCCCGGCGAGCAGTAGCACCCAGTAGGCGAGCGCGATCAGGCGTCCGCCGATGACCGGGTCGATATCGGTCGCGAGCACGCCGGCGACCGGGAGCAGCACGGCCGCGCCGGTCGAGATGCGCGCGTCGAACGCCGTCAGCTGCGAGCCGGACAGCGTGCCGTCGCTGGTGTAGCCGTGACCGGCGAGCAGGTTCAGCGGCACCGTGAGGTTGAACGCCTCGTCCTCCCACAGACGGGCGCCGAGGCTGTGCCGGACGACGATCAGGTGCGCCGCCAGCAGCACCCCCGCCAGCAGCCAGAATCCGACCGTCCGCACCCGGGTCATGAGCGGGGCGGCTTCGGGGAGCGGATGCCGCGCAGCGGCGCCCCGGGGCGCAGCGACCAGTCCCATACCTCGGCGAGCGCCCTGAGCGCGAAGCGGCGCAGCCGCTGCGGCGGGATCCAGGCCGTGACGCCTCCGCCCCACATCGTTCCGCTGGCCGATTCGCCGCGGCGGGGGATGCTGCGCACCTCGAGGTAGCGCACGGCGAAACCGCCGCGGGCCTCGGCGAGGGAGAGATGAACGTGCGGCACGGCGGCGTCTCCTGGCAGCGCGTCGAGCAGCTGCCGGATGGTGTCCGGCCGGTAGGCGCGCAGGGGCGTGTTGACGTCGGGCACCGGTCGGCGGGCGGTGACGGCGATCATCGCCGCGACCGCGCCGGTGAGCGTGCGGCGGTACCAGGGGTCGGTGCGACTGCGCCGCACGCCGTGCACGACATCGGCTCCGGTGCGCTCGAAGGCCGACACCAGCCGGGCGATGTCGGCGCCCAGGAACTGACCGTCGCCGTCGACGTGCACGATCAGGTCCGCGTGCTCTCCGAGCCCGGCGCGGTAGGCAGCGATCGCCGTCGGTCCGTGGCCGCAGTTGGTCCGCTGCGACTCGACCCGGACGTCGGGGACGCCGGCGAGCGCGGCGACCGTCTCGTCCGTGGACCGGTCGTCGGCGACGACGAACACCAGGCGCTCGGTGAGGGGGGAGAGATGCTCGCGGATCTCGTCGATGAACCCGCGGATGCCCTCGGCCTCGTTGTATGCCGGCATGACGACGGCGATGCTGCTGACGGCCACGGCTCCTCATCGGGTAGGCGCGGGCGCGAGCGCGCCCGCGGGTAGTCTAGTTCGGGTGAAGCCGCCCGCCTGTCTGCGCCGGTTGCTGTCGGTCGGCAGCCGCTTTCTCGCCGTGGGCGCCCTGAGCACACTGATCGAGGTCGGCGTCTTCAATCTGCTGGTCTTCGTCTTCGGGTGGGATCTGGTGTGGGCGAAGGTCGTGGCGTCGCTGGTCGCCCTGGTCAACGCGTACATCGGCAACCGCGAGTGGACCTTCCGTCACCGCGCTCGCCGCGGCCGGGTGAACGAGCTGGTGCTGTTCGTCACCGCGAACGCGGCATGCACTGCGCTGGGCGCCGGAATGGTGTGGGCCGGCGTCGAGACGGTGCGGATGCTGCTGGAGCGCGAGCCAGGAGCGCTGGCCGTGAACGTCGTGAACCTGGCGAGCATCGCCGTGGTCGTCGTGGTGCGGTTCGCCCTCTACCACTGGGTGGTGTTCCGGGTGGCGTCGGCGAAAGTTCCCGAGACTGGGCCGGATGCTGTAAACTGACTCTTTGGTGCCTGCCTGCGGTCTATCCGCATGGCGAGCACGACGAACGTGAGCCCTCCACTGGCGTGTTCTGCTCGTGGGTCCCTGAGCTTGTCGAAGGGCCCCGGGTAGCAGGCAGAACCACCCCGGAGTGGGATTCACGAACTCCTCCGTTCGAATCAAGAAAGCAGCACTATCGTGACGCGCACTTACACCCCGAAGGCCGGGCAGGTCCAGCGTGACTGGATCGTCATCGACGCCACCGACGTCGTTCTCGGCCGTCTCGCCTCGCACGCCGCAGCGATCCTGCGCGGCAAGCACAAGCCGACGTTCGCTCCGCACGTCGACACCGGCGACTTCGTCGTCATCGTGAACGCCGACAAGGTCGCCCTCACCGGCCAGAAGCTCCAGAAGAAGATGGCCTACCGCCACTCCGGCTACCCGGGTGGTCTGAAGGCCGTCTCGTACGCCGAGCTGCTCGAGAAGAACCCGGTCCGCGCCGTGGAGAAGGCCGTCCGCGGCATGCTCCCGAAGAACACCCTGGGCCGTCAGCAGCTGTCGAAGCTGAAGGTGTACGCCGGTGCCGAGCACCCGCACGCCGCTCAGCAGCCCACGCCGTACACGCTCGACCAGGTCGCCCAGTAAGCGCCGCTCAGACTAAGGACATACTCGTGGCTGACATCCAGGACACCACCGACTTCCCGCAGAACTTCTCCACCTCGACCCCGGAGACCGAGACCGTGGAGTCCGCTCCGCGTCCGGTCCTCTCGGTCCCCGGCGCCGCCGTGGGTCGGCGCAAGCAGGCCATCGCCCGCGTGCGTCTGGTTCCCGGTTCGGGCTCCATCACGGTCAACGGCCGTACCCTCGAGGACTACTTCCCGAACAAGCTGCACCAGCAGCTGATCAACGACCCCTTCACGGTGCTGAACCTGCAGGGTGCGTACGACGTCATCGCACGCATCTCGGGTGGCGGCGACTCGGGCCAGGCCGGCGCGCTGCGTCTCGGCATCGCCCGTGCGCTGAACAACATCGACGCCGAGAACAACCGTCCGGTTCTGAAGAAGGCCGGCTTCCTGTCTCGCGACGCCCGCGTCATCGAGCGCAAGAAGGCCGGTCTCAAGAAGGCCCGCAAGGCTCCGCAGTACTCGAAGCGCTGATC
>JAUNTT010000160.1 GCA_030538555.1 Micrococcus sp. | reverse complement strand
CAACGGCCGGGGCCGGCGTCGTCGTCGTGGCCGGGGCCGGCAGCGCAACGGCAGCCGTGAGCGCCGCGGGGACAATGCGCCGGACGCTGACGCGGGCACCGAGGGCGAGGAGGACGACGCGGAGCCCTCAAAGGACGGCAACGGCGAGGGATCGGTCTCGCGTCGGCGCCGCAAGCGTCGCCGCGGCTCCGTGGACATGGAGCTCAAAGGAGGCGAGGACGGCGATCCCGAGGACACCGTGACCCGGGTGCGTGCCCCGCGCCAGGCATCCTCCCCGGCGCCCACCACCGTGCAGGGCGTCAAGGGCTCAACGCGCCTGGAGGCCAAGCGCCAGCGTCGCCGTGACTCCCGGACGGGCGGCCGCCGCCGCACCGTCATTACCGAGGCCGAGTTCCTGGCCCGCCGCGAGTCCGTGGACCGCAAGATGCTGGTCCGACAGCGGGACAAGCGCATCCAGATCGCCGTGCTCGAGGACGGGGTGCTCGCCGAGCACTTCGTCTCGCACACCACGCAGGACTCCCTGATCGGCAACGTCTACCTCGGCAAGGTCCAGAATGTGCTGCCCTCCATGGAGGCCGCCTTCGTGGACATCGGCCGTGGTCGCAACGCTGTGCTCTACGCCGGTGAGGTGGACTGGGATGCCGCCCAGCTGGACGGCAAGGCGAAGAAGATCGAGAACGCCCTGAAGTCGGGGGACACCGTGCTCGTCCAGGTCACCAAGGACCCGGTGGGCCACAAGGGTGCGCGCCTGACCAGCCAGGTCTCCCTGCCCGGTCGCTACCTGGTCTACGTGCCCGGCGGCACCATGACCGGCATCTCCCGGAAGCTGCCCGACGTCGAACGCTCGCGGCTCAAGAAGGTCCTCAAGGACCACCTGCCCAAGGACGCCGGCGTCATCGTGCGCACCGCCGCCGAGGGCACCTCGGAGCAGGAACTGATGAATGACATCAACCGCCTGCGCGCCCAGTGGGAGGGCATCCAGGAGAAGGCTGCCTCGAAGAAGGTGCTGGCCCCCGAGCTGCTCTACGCCGAGCCGGACCTGACCATCAAGACCGTGCGCGACGTCTTCAACGAGGACTTCTCCGCGATGATCGTTCAGGGCGAGGCCACGTGGGACAACATCGAGGCCTACGTCATGTACGTGGCCCCGCACCTGCTGGACCGTCTGCACCACTGGGTGCCGCAGGACCACGACGGCGAGGACCTCTACGCGACCCACCGCATCGATGAGCAGTTGCACAAAGCGCTCGAGCGCAAGGTGTACCTGCCCTCCGGTGGCTCGCTCGTGATCGACCGGACCGAGGCCATGACCGTGGTCGACGTCAACACCGGCAAGTTCACTGGCTCGGGCGGCAGCCTCGAGGAGACCGTCACCAAGAACAACCTCGAGGCGGCTGAGGAGATCGTCCGTCAGCTGCGCCTGCGCGATATCGGCGGCATCATTGTCATCGACTTCATCGACATGGTGCTCGAGTCCAACCAGGATCTGGTGCTGCGCCGCATGGTGGAGTGCCTGGGCCGGGACCGTACCAAGCACCAGGTCGCCGAGGTGACCAGCCTCGGCCTGGTCCAGATGACCCGAAAGCGCATGGGGACCGGCCTCGTCGAGGTCTTCTCCGAGAACTGCGATCACTGCGCCGGCCGCGGCATCCTCATCCAAGACGAGCCCGTGGACCGCTCCCGCACTCAACACCAGGGTGGCAACGGCCACGGCGGTCAGGATGACTCTTCCCGCCGGCGCCGCAAGAAGCGCGGCGGCCAGAATGGCTCGTCCGAGCAGGAGACCCCGACGCCGGCGACCGAGTCGGGCGCCAGCGACGAGTCCGGCACCGAGGAGGAGCAGCAGCGCCAGGAGCGCGCCGCGGCCGCGCGCGCCGCGCTGCAGTCGATCGCCAAGGCTTCCGGCAAGGTGACCGAGGACGAGTACGCGCACGACGACGCCGGCCAGGACGGCGCGCAGCGCGACACGGAGCGCGACGCTGAGGGTGACCAGGATGCGCAGCAGCGCGGCGGCTCGTCCCGCGATGGCGACGGGAACGAGGGCAGCGGTGCGCGCTCAGGGCGTCGCAAGCGTCGCGGCAAGCGCCGGGGACGCCGTCGTGGCGAGGATCAGCAGGACCAGAATGGCCAGCAGGACCAGCCGGTTCAGAACGGTCAGCAGGACCAGGATGCTACGCAGGCTCGGCAAGGTCAGAGCCGCAGCGACCGCACTGAGTCCGAGTCGGCAACGGCGCAGGAGTCCGCGGAGAAGGACAACGCCGTGATCACGTTCGGTGACGAAGCGGTCGAGGTGCCGCGGCGGCGTCGTTCCCGGCGGGCCAGCTCCGACACCGCGGGCCGTGACTCCGGTCCGGCCCAGGGTTCGGGTGCCGAGAAGCTGAACCGCCTCGAAGATGCCCTGGACCAGCGCGGCGAGTCCCCGGCCGGCGAGTCCCCTGCGGACGCTCCGGCTCCGGCCCAGTCTGCACCGCAGGCTGTGCCCACGCGGCGTCGTTCGCGGCGAGCCGCCTCCTCGGGCGGCACCGGATCGCAGATCGAGACGGCGTCGGGATCCGCGGAGCAGGCGCAGGGCAGCACCTTCACCGCTTCGTCCACCACGGCCGCGCAGGCCGCGGAGCCGAAGGCCGCACCGGTGATGCTGGGTGTGGGCGTCAAGGCCGCGGACATCGTCCGGCACGACTGAGCGCGAGCAGGTTCCACGCGCGCCACGCGGAATGCGCGGGGCATTTGGCCCTCAGAACACCGACCACGTATGATGGCTATTCGGTGTTCACGTGCCAGCATGCTCCCGCATGTCCGCTCCACCGCCGAACACGTCCGGCTGAGACGGAGCCCCAGACAATGACTTGGGCCCGCCGCTGCGGTTGAGGTGCAGGCGTGAACACGAACATCAAACCCAAGAACGTCGAGAGAAGTGAGTCCCAAGTGGTGTACGCGATTGTCCGCGCTGGCGGCCGCCAGGAGAAGGTTTCCGTTGGTGACCTCGTTACCCTTGACCGCGTTCCCGCTGAGACCGGTGGCTCCGTTGAGCTGCCCGCTCTGATGCTGGTGGACGGGGACAAGGTCAAGTCCGGATCTGACGCTGCGCAGGTGAAGGTGACCGCCGAGGTCGTCTCCCACTCCCGCGGCAAGAAGATCGTCATCCAGAAGTTCAAGAACAAGACCGGCTACCGCAAGCGTCAGGGCCACCGCTCTGAGCTGTCCACGGTCAAGATCACGGACATCGCCTGAGTCCTGCCCCCGGGCAGACTCGAGCATTCCGAAGCATCCGAGAGGTTAGGCAACAGCAATGGCACATAAGAAGGCCGGCAGTTCCTCGAAGAACGGCCGCGATTCGAACCCCCAGTACCTCGGTGTGAAGCGCTTTGGCGGCCAGACCGTCAACGCCGGCGAGATCCTCGTCCGTCAGCGCGGCACCAAGTTCCACCCGGGCCACAACGTGGGCCGCGGCAAGGACGACACCCTGTTCGCCCTGTCCGCTGGCTCCGTGTCCTTCGGTCAGCGCCGCGGCCGCAAGGTCGTGGACATCGTCCTGGCTGCTGAGTGACCTCAGCACCGACACACCTCTGAGCGCCACCGCGCCACAGCGCGCGGACTGAGCCTCAGAACGGACGTCCCGGCGGGGGCGGGTCGAGAGAATCACCTCACGGTGTTCCTCGCCCGCCCCCGCCGTCGTTCGTCTCCGACATCATCGGCGTCACCGCCCGCCGCGGTGGCATAGGGTGACGGCAACCGCCGCGCACACCGACTCGTTCTCACGCACACCGACACCTCAGGAGCGTCTCTCATGGCAACATTCGTGGACCGCGTGGTCCTCCACCTCACCGCCGGCAACGGCGGTCATGGCTGTGTCTCGGTGCGCCGCGAGAAGTTCAAGCCCCTCGGCGGCCCCGACGGCGGCAACGGCGGCAAC
>JAUNTT010000159.1 GCA_030538555.1 Micrococcus sp. | reverse complement strand
TGTTGGCGGGCCCGGGTGTCAGCCGGTCAGCGGACGGACTTGCCGGCGGAGTTCAGCTCCTGGCAGGCCTGCACGATGCGGGCTGCCATGGCCTCTTCGGCCTTGGCGCCCCAGACGCGCGGGTCGTAGACCTTCTTGTTGCCGACCTCGCCGTCGACCTTGAGGACGCCGTCGTAGTTCTGGAACATGTGGCCGGCCACGGGGCGGGAGAACGCGTACTGGGTGTCCGTGTCCACGTTCATCTTCACGACGCCGTAGCCCACCGCGTCCGAGATCTCCTGCTCGGAGGAGCCGGAGCCGCCGTGGAAGACGAGATCGAAGGGGCGCTGCTTGCCGAACTTCTCGCCGACGGCGGTCTGGATCTCCTCAAGAATCTCCGGGCGCAGCTTGACGTTGCCGGGCTTGTAGACGCCGTGCACGTTGCCGAAGGTCAGCGCGGCCATGTAGCGGCCGTTCTCGCCGGTACCCAGCGCCTCGACCGTGGCGATGCCGTCTTCGATGGTGGTGTAGAGCTTCTCGTTGATGTCATGGGCCACACCGTCCTCCTCGCCGCCCACGACGCCGATCTCCACCTCGAGGATCTGCTTGTTGGCGTGGGTGCGGGCGAGCAGTTCCTGGGCGATGCGCAGGTTCTCCTCGAGGGTCTCGGCGGAGCCGTCCCACATGTGGGAGTGGAAGAGGGGGTCGCGGCCGGCCTTGACCTCGGCCTCGGAGGCGTCGAGCAGGGGCAGCACGAAGCCCTCGAGCTTGTCCTTGGGGCAGTGGTCCGTGTGCAGGGCGATGGTGACGTCGTAGTTCTTGGCGACCTCACGGGCGAACGCGGCCATCGCGAGCGACCCGGTGACCATGTCCTTCACGGACGCGCCGGAGAAGTACTGGGCACCGCCGGTGGAGACCTGGATGATGCCGTCCGAGCCGGCCTCGGCGAAGCCGCGAATCGCGGCGTTGAGGGTCTGCGAGCTGGTGACGTTGATCGCCGGGTAGGCGAAGTTGCCGTTCTTGGCGGCGTCGATCATCTGCGCGTAGGTGTCCGGGGTGGCGATAGGCATGCACGTGCTCCTCAGCGTCGAAGGGCTTTCCGGTGGCGGCCATCGCGCGAGGTGCGCGGGCCCTCATGGCTCATCCTAGCCGGGGGGTGCCCGGCGGCCACCCCCTGCCCTCTTCCCGACGCCGGTCCCCTTCCGTAGAGTGAGGCGGGTCACAGTCACGCGGGGTGGAGGTCCTCATGCAGGTGTCAGCGAGTTCTGGCGGTTCAGCCGAACGCGGGTGGAGGCGGCCGGTCCGTGCGCGGCTGCTGGCCGCGGCGGCGGCCCTCGGGGTGGTGGCGGGGCTGACGGCGACGCCCGCCGGTGCAGCGCCCGGCGTCGGCGTTCCCTCGGCGGCTGGCATCGGCGTTCCGGCCGCGCCTGGCGTCGAGGTTCCGGGGGCGCCGCTACCGACGGACGCGCGGGTGCAGGAGGCGCTCACCGAACTGTCCACGGCGCCGAGTGCACGGGACGAGGCCGCGTGGGAGCAGGCCCGCGCTCAGATGGCGGAGCAGGCCCCCAAGGACTTCTACGCGACCCCGGCACAGATCCCGGGCACCCCCGGCACACTGCTGAGGCAGCAGCCGATGGCGTTCTACCTGGACCCGGTGCAGCGCATTCAGGTCCCGGCCCGCGGCACGCGGATCATGTACTCCTCCCTCAATGCCGCCGGTCAGCCGATTGCGGTGACGGGCTCTGTACTGGAGCCGACGGCGCCGTGGCGCGGACGTGGGCAGCGACCGGTGATCGGCTACGCGGTGGGCACGCAGGGCCTTGGGGATCAGTGTGCGCCGTCGAAGACGCTCTCGACCGGGACGCAGTATGAGGGGGTGGGGATCTCCGCCCTGCTGAGCGCCGGGTACACCGTGGTGGTCACCGACTACGAGGGACTCGGCACCGCCGGCACCCACACGTACATGGTGCGCGAGGCACAGGCGCATGCGGTCCTGGACTCGGTGCGGGCGGCGGCCGCGGTGACGGACAGCTCCGTGACCGCGACCTCTCCGGTGGCCCTGGCCGGCTACTCGCAGGGCGGTGGAGCCGTTGCGGCCGCGGCCGAGCTCGCGGGCAGCTATGCCCCGGAGCTGCAGGTGAAGTCCGCCTATGCCGGGGCTCCCCCGGCCGATCTGGTGCAGGTGGCCCGGGCCCTGGAGGGCGGACAGTCCGCCGGGTACCTGCTGTTCGCGATGGCCGGGCACCTGGCTGCGTCCACCCTCACCGCCGAGGACTACCTCAATGCCGCGGGCCTCGACGCGTTGGAGCGGGCGGAACAGGCCTGCACGGGGGACGCCAGTCAGTTCGCCGGCCTCGACTCCGCCACGCTCACGCTGTCCGGTCAGAATTTCCCGACCCTGGTCCGCGCCGATGCCGACTGGGCGGCCACGCTGGCCGAACAGCGCCTCGGCGCCCCGGGTCGAGCGCCGAGGATCCCCGTGCTGATCACGCATTCGCTCACCGATGACGTCATCCCGTACCGGGTGGGCCGGGAGCTGGGGCTGCGGTGGTGCGCCCAGGGCACCCGCGTGCGCTTCGACCCCGTGTTCACGCCGACGCACGTGGGCGGCTATATCGCGTCCCTGCCGCGGGCGATGGGATTCCTCGACGCCACCCTGCATGAGAGGTGGACGCCGAACTCGTGTGGGTGGTTCTAGGGCACTCGGTCCAGGCTGGCGCGCTTAGCTCAGGTGAGCGTGCTGCCGGATCCAGGCGTGCATCGCGATGCCGGCCGCCACGCCGGCATTGATCGAGCGCGTGGAGCCGAACTGCGCGATGGACAGGGTGGCCTCGGCGGCGTCGCGGATCTCCGTGCTCAGCCCGGGACCCTCCTGCCCGAACACGAGCACGCACGCCCGCGGCAGCTCGGCGGTCTCGATCGACACGGAGTCCGGGAAGAGGTCCACTCCGTAGACGGGCAGCCCCTCCCCTGCCGCCCACGCGAGGAACGCGGGCACGTCCGGGTGGTGGTGCACGTGCAGGTAGCGGTCGGTGACCATCGCGCCGCGACGATTCCAGCGACGCCGGCCGATGATGTGCACGGCCGCCGCATTGAACGCGTTTGCGGTGCGCACCACCGTGCCGATGTTGAGGTCGTGCTCCCAGTTCTCGATTGCCACGTGGAAGCCGTGGCGGCGCGTGTCCAGGTCCGCGACGATCGCCGCCACACTCCAGTAGCGGTACTGGTCGAGGACGTTGCGACGGTCCCCCTCGCGCAGCAGGTCGGGGTCGTAGCGCGGGTCGTCCGGCCACGGTCCCTCCCACGGCCCGACGCCGACCGCCCGTTCGGGTGCCACGCCAGGCTCCGGGTCAGCGCCCGGTGGCGGTGACGCGCTGACAGCCGGGCCGGCCTGGCTCATGCAGTCCGGTTCGTTCACGTTCAGCGTGCGGCGCGGCGGTCGGCAAGCGCCCAGGAGGCGCCCGCGGACACGGCGGTCACAGCCAGGACCGCGGGCCACGCGCCGATCTTCTTGGCCAGGGGGTGAGACGCACCGAAGCCGCCGAGGTAGAGCCCGGCGAGCGCCGCCGTCGTGCCCGGACCGGACGTCGCCAGCCACGTGCGCCCGGCGTAGAGGCCGGCGGCGGCGAGGACCACGCCGCCGAGGGGGCGGATGCCGGTCTCGCGGGCGGTCAGGTAGCCGCCGAGCAGGCCGAGGGCGGCCACGGGGGCGGAGTTCACGGCGGTGGCGGGGAGCAGGGTGCGGCCGTCGCGGACGACGTCGGAGTCAGAGGAACGCATGCCTCCACGCTACTGCCCACGGTGCGTGGTCAGGCGGCGACAGCGCGCGCTTGACGCGTGGCGCCACAAACCCGCCCTTTTTTCGATTTCCCGCCTCTCATGAAGGGCGGGAAATCGAAAAAAGGGCGGGCGGACGGGATGTGGGGAGTCGCGGA
>JAUNTT010000158.1 GCA_030538555.1 Micrococcus sp. | reverse complement strand
TCATGCCGATCTGCGGATGTGGGGAGCGCTTCCTCACTGAGCGCGCGGCCACTGAGCTAATGGCAAAGGCCGGTCAGCGGGCGAATGCCGCGTCCTCCTGAACTGGCGGCTGGCCGCGAGATTGCAGCCACTTCTGGATCAGGGCGCCGATCAAGAAGATGCCTAAGGCGGTGATGTACACCCACAGGTAGGCGAAATCGCGGATGGGCTCTCGACGGTGGGAGAGGAAGTAGAACTCGTTGGCGACCCGCGGAATCGCGAAGCTGAAGGACTGCACCAGCGCCACCGTGGCACTCAGCACCCCGCTGCGCTGTCAAGGGCCATTGGTTTCTGTCCAGGGGCGGTCATGAGACCTGCCCGGTGAAGATCGAGGACGCGATGGACCACGTCACGCCCATGTGGAACGAGGTCAAAGACCCGATCACTTCGAACGGGAAGGTCCCCGCCATGGTTGCCGCCGCCACCACGAGCGCGAATGCGATCGACGTTGAGGGTCCTCGGTGCGTGCGTGCGCGGTTCAACAGGAGAAGGAACACGGAAGCCGCGTACAGCAGCAGGAAGACCCTGAAGGGCTGCCACAAGGTCTCTCATGTCTAGGGATCTTCCAGAGTCCCGCAGAGAGCGTTCTCGCATGAGCCGGCGCGATACATGTACTCCGGCTGCGGGGGCGCCACACCCCCGATGCGCCAGATCCCGAACAAGCCCACGACCGCACCGATCAGGCCGTAAACCCGGAGCACTTGAACACGTGGCACGGTGGCCTCCTCTCCTCGGCAGCGGCAGCACAGTGACCGGCGCGTGAGTGCGCCTCATGAGCACCCGAAATGGCCGGGGCCCCAGTGACGGACGGGGATGAGTCCACCGCTCGTGTCGACAGTATCCTCGACGACAGGTCTCGACATGAGCGGGGTGACTAGTGCCAGAGGTATCGAGTTGGTACCACGGCTTGGAATCGGCCGCCTACGCCACTCCACTGTGGGCGACACTGCTGCTCGCCGTGATGGTGGTCACCACCTCCGGAACGCTGAGCCGCATCCTGCGCATCTTGTTGTGGTGGAGTCCGCCGCTGACGTGGGTGTTGGCAGCGCTCGTGCTTGCGGTCGCGTATTCCGGCGGTGTGCCTGGGGGTGAGGATGTCGTTGCTTACGTTGATTCCATCACCTGGTCCGTCGTCCTCGTTTTGGGGGGGGTGGGTCGGTTTCCTCACGTGGGTGGCGTGCCTGGTGTTGATGGCGGTGTGCCGCTGGGTCACTGGTCTGGCTCGCTTCCTGCTTGGGTGGCCGTTCTGGCTGGTACTGCCTGCCGTGTTGATCTTTGCGTGGTGGCGCGCTCATCAGCGCCTAGGCATGCCGTCGGCCTACGCCTTCTGGTTCGCATTCGGAGGAACCGGCGCCTGGGTGTTGTCCGCGCTATGGCTGCTGGTGCGTGCGCTAGGGAGGCGCACGCGGCCACGCACCACCCGAGACGGGTCGCCAGGAAGGGCTCCTCGAGTGGGCTCGCCGCCCTCGGGCTTGGGACGGCGGTAGGACCACGCGCGGTTTGGGTTGGTCGTTCGAACTCGGTGTCACCTTCGGCGGCGGAGTGTGTTCGAGTGCATGCTGGTGTCAAGGGTGGTGGCTGTGCTAGTCGCCGCGTGTCTCATTTCGGGATGCTCATCGAGTGCCACCTTGCCCACACCATCCCCTGATGTCTCGTTGGCACCGACGACTGGCGACGTCTCGCCATCGACTGAGCGAACCGCTGACGCGACGCCAACAGTGTCTGCTTCGGCGGCACCCACTTCCCCGTCCATGATCCCTGGTACGCGCCTCCCGCAAGGACCGGAGCCTGGCACAGCGCTCGGGCCGACGGGCGTCGTTCTTCGGTACGTGCCGCCGGTGGCTGGCTATGTGCCGAAGTGCCGTGAGCTCACATCAAGTGAGGGAGCGCAACTCGCGGACCTGCGTGGGGAGGGTTGGCGGCAGCCATCGAGCAAGCCTGCGCCGGCAGCGGTTGACGTCGGTGAGGGCATTGTGGTGGTCGCCTACTGGAACCAGGGGACGGGCGGAGGCGAGTCGGTGGACATGGCTTTCGTCACGAATGGCAAGCGCCACACCAACATTGGCAGCAACTGGCCGGGCAGTCACACGCACGCGGGCGTCGCTCTCGCGGATGGTCCGGCAGCCATCGCAGCGGCTCATGAGTGTGTCCGCGCTTGAGGTCGCTGCGACGCACGGGTCAGCTGGCGGCACCTCAGCGCTCGCTGACGTTGGACACGGATGCCGCTCACCGCGGGTCATGGGTTTCACTCCTGTGGCTGGGGTCGTGGGTCTCGATCCGTAGGATCGGCTCGAGGGTTGGTGAGCCCGAACAGGCAGTCGCGGGCGGCTTTCAGCGCTTGGGGTCCGTCCCCGAATGCCGCCCCGCCCAAGGTGTGGGTGCCCGGCCATGCGGCCCCAATACCGGACGTCTTGCCGCCGCCCCTGACAGCCGCGTTGCCGTGAACTTCCCCCGAGGCCCACTCGTCCCAGTAGGCGAGCACCGACCACCCATCCTCGGGAAGGTCGACCGCCACGGGCTCGCCCTTCGCAAGTTTGATTCCAACCGAGGTCGTCCCGGTGCTCACGTAGGTCTTGAGGTCGGCCAGCTCGCCGCCGGACAGCGGGCGACACGAAGGCGACCAGCTCGGGTCGGTTGGCACGTAGCGCAGGACACGTCCATCGACGCCGAGCGCCGTCCCCGGTGTCGGCCCAGCCGTGATGTGAGTGTCTGGGATGACCGAGCCAGCGGGCACTCCCGGCGTCGGCGTTGGTTCGGGCGTCGGCTCAGGCGTCCGGTACTCGGCGGGCACCACACCCATCGACGGTGGCGCGACCGTCACGTCCGGCTCCGCGGCCGAGCGGGCCGAGCACGCCGAAACAGACAGCATCGCCGCGGTCGCGAGGGCCACCCACCGGATCGAGTTCATGCCCACCACCATGCCCGACCTGACCAGTTCAGCCATAGCCTCGGTTGGTAGGGACCGTGGCCCGAGGGCACACCGACATACTGGCTCATGCCGTGCCTCGCTGGGTCCGTTACGGGGACGAATCTGCGGTTCGCTGGCGCATCCGAGGCAAGATCCGGGGGATGTCGCGGGCGAGCGTTGCCTCAATGATCTGATGGTCGATCAGAAGGTAGCCGTGGGCGATCCTGTTGCGCAGGCCCCACATCAACGGCCAGTCCGCGCCGAACAACTCAGAACGCGTCTCCCCATCGAGGTTCGCAAGCGCTTCGATACCGGCGGACAACCGCATACAGACGGCGTCCAGAACGAGCCGCTCGTGCAGACCTCGGGCGGCGTGCTCCTGCATCAAGTCGAAGTGGGCCAGTGCGTCGGCCAGCACCTCACGCTCCGACCGGGTCACAATGTCACCGCCTCCGCCAGAGCCTGCTGGGCGAACTCGGGACGCAGCACCGTGTCCGGTACCAAGTCCACCGGCACCCCCACCAGATCGCTGATCTGCTGCTCCAGCGCACCCAGCTCCATCAAACTGAGCGGTCTCCCCATGGTGAAAAGCAGATCGATATCGGAACCGTCCCGATCCGTCTGGGTGGCCACCGACCCGAAGACGCGCACGTTGCTGCCCCCAGCCTCGCGCACGATCCGCCGGATCTCACCCGCATGACGGCGCAGCCGCCGAGCGAGCGGCGAGCTGCCGTGGAAGCGCAGGAGCCGAGACACCTCAGGCTGGCTGCGTCCGATCGCCGCGGCAATCTCGGCCTGGGTGTGGCCAGCCGTCGAAGCCTCCCGCACGGCACGCACCAGTTCAGCACGCCCCTGCGCTACCAGCGCGTCCGCCCGTCGCGCAGCGTCCGCCAGCCCCGTAGACATGTTCCCAATCATAGCAAATGCTATACATCCGGATCTGCCGCTCCGGGAGCGGTGGTAGCTTCGCG
>JAUNTT010000157.1 GCA_030538555.1 Micrococcus sp. | reverse complement strand
GCGGCGCTGCCGAGCGCCCGGGCGCCGCACATCGACTGGCCGCCGCGCTCGGCGAGGCCCAGCGACAGGCCTAGGCCCGTGCAGCTGCCGAGCGTGCTGAGGCTCAGCGCCAGGCTGCCGCTGCGCAGCAGGCCGCTCAGCAGGCCGCCGCGACCCCGGCCCCGGCCGCTGCCCCTGCCGCAGCTCCGGCTCCGGCTGCCGCCCAGACCACCATCACCGTGGCGGCCGGCGACACGCTGACCAAGCTGGCGGAGAAGCATGGCATCGAGGGCGGCTGGCAGGCCATCCACGAGCTCAACGCCGACACCATCGACAACCCGGACCTGATCTTCGTCGGTCAGGAGCTCGTGCTGCCCACCCGCTGAGGCCAGTAGCTCGACACCCGGTGCTCGAGCGGCCCACCTCTGAGGTGTGCTCGCACAGAGACCATGGCGACCCCGTCCCTCGTGTCCACGAGGTGCGGGGTCGTCGTGCGTCTAGGCTGACGTTGCAGGACCGCGTGCCGCACCGCGGTCCACCTCCGCACGGCGCGTCGACGCCCCCGCGGTCAGACAGGCTCACAGCGGCCAGAGAGGCAGGAGGACTGTGCAGATTCCGTCATCACGCCGTCTCCGCCTCAGCCTGGGGGCGGCCACGCTGCTGGTGCTCACCGGTTGCGTCACCGCCCCGCCCGAGCTGGACGAGATCTGGGACCAGACCGTGCAGAGCGTGCGTGAGGCCAGCAGCGTGCGCGTCTCGGGCGACCTCCCGGCCCCGGCTGTCAAGGCAGACCTCGAGGAGGCGCACGTGAGCCTCGAGGGTGCCGTCGACGACTCGTCCCTGCGCCTGCTGATCGGGCCTGGCGAGGGCGCACTCGAGGTGGTCTCGGTGGATGGCGTCGCGTATCTGCGCCCGCTCGATCCTGCCGCCCAGCAACCCGGCACCCTGGCCTACGCTCAGATCCCCGAAGGCCAGTGGGTCGAGGTGCCCGACGCCGCCGACGACGTCTCCGTGGCGCAGCTGCACGAGCAGGTGCTGACCGCCCTGCCGGACTCCCTTCCCGAGGACCCCCACGTCCCGGCGACCACCGTGCGCGTCGAGGGGGAACTGCTCTACCGCTACGGCCCCCTGACCACCGACGACGGCACCCTGACCCTCGATCTGGACCGGTCAGGACGCCTGCGCGCCCTGACGCTCACCCCACCACTCGGGGCGAACGCCGATGACGCAGCCAACACGGCGCTCACCTTCTCGGACTGGGACGCCGTCGAGCCCCTCCTCGCGCCGCGCGCCGACGAGGTGTACCGCGCGCCCGGACTGTGAGCCGGGCGATCACGCCGCCAGCGATCAGCCGGCGAGGCTGAGCAGGTAGGCGGCGACGCTTGGCGCGTCCACGGAACTGCGGGCAATGAGCAGGATCGTGTCATCGCCGGCGATCGTGCCGAGCACATGCTCCACGCGGGCCTGATCGATGACCGAGGCCATGTACTGCGCGGCACCGGGCGGGGTGCGCAGCACCACCAGGTTCTCGGTGGGCTCGGCGGAGATCAGCAGCTCCCGGCTCATGGAGACGAGGCGATTGATCTGCGCCTCCGAGCTGCGCGCGGGGAACGGTGCGTCCTCGCCGTCGGAGGGCACGGCGTACATCATGCCGCTTCCGCCGCGTACGCGCGCTGCACCGAGGTCAACGAGGTCGCGGGACAGCGTGCCCTGCGTGACGGAGAGACCGCGCTCGGCCAGGGCGTCGGACAGCGCCGCCTGCGACTTGATCTCCTGGGTCTGCAGGACGTCGCGGATGGCTGCCTGTCGCGCGGTCTTGGTGGTCGGGGTTGCCATGGGGGTTCTCCTCTTACGATGCCTGGCCGGACTGCTCCAGCAGCCACGTCATGAGCGCCTTCTGGGCGTGCAGGCGATTCTCCGCCTCGTCCCACACCCGGGACTGCTCGCCGTCGATGACCTCAGCGCTGACCTCGTACCCACGGTACGCGGGAAGGCAGTGCAGGAAGATCGCGTCGGCGTCCGCCTGGGCCATCGCCGCGGCATCCACGGCGTAGTCGGTGAACAGGGCGAGGCGCTGCTCCTTCTCCGCCTCCTGGCCCATGGAGATCCATGTGTCCGTCACGACGACGTCCGCCTCCGCCAGCGCCGCGCTCGGATCGGTGGTGATCATCACGGATCCACCCGTCTGTGCGGCACGCACGCGGGCCGCCTGGACCACGTGCTCGGCCGGCAGGTGGCCTTCGGGTCCGGCGATGCGCACGTGCATGCCGGCCGTGGCGCCACCGAGCAGATAGGAGTGGGCCATGTTGTTGGCGGCGTCGCCGAGATAGGCCAGGGTGAGCCCGGCCGTCTGACCCTTGTGCTCGCGGATGGTGAGCAGGTCGGCGAGGATCTGGCACGGGTGGTACTCGTCGGAGAGCGCGTTGATGACGGGCACGCCGGCGTACTCGGCCATCTCCTCGAGTCCGGACTGGGCGTAGGTGCGCCAGACGATCACCGCGGCCATGCGGCCGAAGACGCGCGCCGAGTCTGCGACGGACTCCTTGTGGCCCAGCTGGGACTCCCCCGGGTTGATGATCAACGGCTGACCCCCCAGTTCGGCGATCCCCGCGGCGAAGGACACGCGGGTGCGGGTGGAGGTCTTGTCGAAGAGGACGATGCCGGTGCGCGGTCCAGCCAGGGGCCGGTGCACGTGGCGCTGGCCCTTCATGGTGGCCGCGAGGCTGAGCACAGCCTCCTGTTCCTCGGGGCTGAGGTCCGTGTCCACCAGGAAGTGTCGGAGGGTGGGGGCGGTCATGGGGTTCCTGTTCTCATGGTGGGGGTCAACGCGGGGAAGCATAGGCGGTCTCCAGCAGGTGCGGCAGCGCCTGCAGGAATGCATCGAGCTGCGCGTCCGTGACCACCAGCGGCGGGGCCAGGCGCAGCGTGTGCTCGGAGGTGGCATTGAGGATGAATCCCGCCTCGAGTCCGGCGCGCACGACGGCGGGCGCGGTGGGCTCGCCGTGCGCCGCCGGTGCCAGATCGATGCCAATCAGCGCCCCGTAATGCCGCACGGCCGCGACGCGTTCGAGTGGGGCTGCTCCCGTGGCCACCCGCTGACCGATGGCGCGGGCGCGGTCCAGCAGGGACTCGGCCTCGATGGCGTCGATGACGGCCGAGCCGGCGGCGGTGGCCACGGGGTTGCCGCCGAACGTGGTGCCGTGCTGGCCGGGCTGCAGCAGCCCGGAGGCCCGCGCGGTGAGGCACACCAGCGCGCCGATCGGCAGCCCGCCGCCCAGACCCTTGGCCAACGTCATGGCATCGGGCCTCACGGGCGCACCGGAGGTGACGGACTCGTTCTGCCACGCGAACCAGGTTCCGGTGCGGCCCATGCCGGTCTGGACCTCGTCGAAGATCAGCAGGGCACCATGCTCATCGCACAGCTCGCGCACGCCCTGCAGATACCCCGCCGGGGTGCCGTGGACGCCAGCCTCCCCCTGGACGGGCTCCAGGATCACGGCCGCGACCGTGTCATCGAGCCGGGCGCGCAGGGCGTCGAGATCGCCGCGGGCCACGTGCTCGACCCCGCCGGGCAACGGTTCGAAGGGCTCGCGATAGGCTGCCTTCGCCGTCAGCGCCAGGGCGCCGAGGGTGCGCCCATGGAAGCCATGCTCGACCGCGATCACCCGGTGCCGGACGGAGCCGTCCGCGCTCGGGCGCTCACGGCCGTGGCGCCGGGCCAGCTTGAACGCCGCCTCATTGGCCTCCGTGCCGGAGTTCGCAAAGAACACCGACGCGCCGGGCCCGGCCTCAGCGCGCTGCAGGAGCGCCTCGGCCAGGCCGATCTGCTGGGGTGAGGTGAACAGATTCGAGATGTGGCCGAGCTGCGCGAGCTGCTCGCTCACGGCGTGCACCAGTCGGGGGTGGGCGTGGCCCAGGACATTGACGGCGATCCCGGCGAGCAGGTCGAGGTAC
>JAUNTT010000156.1 GCA_030538555.1 Micrococcus sp. | reverse complement strand
GAGGGGCCGGGACATTGCCCACCCCGGAACGAGGGGCCGGGACATTGCCCACCCGGGAGCGGTGACCCAGCCCGGCACCCCGCCCGTCACACCCCCGCTTCAGTAGCTCGAGTAGCCGTCCTCGGAGAGCTCGTGCTTCTCGTCGCCGGTGATGGGCGGGTTGAAGATGGAGACGAGGTGCATGTCCTCGGTGCCGCCGCGCAGCTCGTGCTTCTCATGGTTGGGCAGCACGTAGATGGTGCCCACGGTGATCTCGTGGACGGTGCCGTCGGGTTCTACCACGGAGCCGTTGCCCTGGATGCAGTAGCAGGCCTCCTGGTGGTTGCGGTACTGGAGCTTGGAGGAGGAGCCGGCCTCCACCACGGTGTGGGCCACGGCGAAGCCCATGTCGTCCTGGGCGGTGATGAGGCGTTCGCTGGTGCCTCCGCCCCACTCGACCTTCTCCACGTCCTGGCGATGGCGCGTGTACATGTGCGTTCGTCCTTCCTTCTGGCGTGCTCGGTCTGGCTCGACCGTAGGCAGCACCCAGGGTGGGACCTCAACCCTTGAGCGTCGCCGCCCGGCGCTTCTCGACGACGTCGCGCAGCAGGGGCCGGTAGGACATCAGCATCAGCAGGGCGGCGACGAGCACGATCACCTGAAAGCCCATCGCGAGGTAGCCGGCCGCGCCGAGCAGCCCACCGAGGAAGAACGTGGCGACCAGACCGATGAGCGCCCACACGCGCCGCGGTTCGCCGCGCACGGGGTCCGGGTCCCCGGCCCGGGTGGGGTAGAGGATCTTGCCGAGTTCCGCACCGATGTCAGTGACCATGCCGGTGACGTGGGTGGTGCGGATGGGCCAGTCGCCGATGCGGGTGATCAGCGCGTTCTGCAGTCCCATGGTGAAGCAGATGACGATGACCACCACGACCTGGGTGTAGGCGGAGTCGAAGGTCTCGGCGAGCAGTCCGAAGAGCAGCATGGCGCAGCCCTCGAGCATGAGGATGTTGGCGTAGCGGGCGTGCAGGCGCCGGCGCCGGCCCCAGTTGAACACCAGTGCGCAGACCACGGCGCCGAGGACAAATGCCACGACGGCGAGCACCCCCGTGAAGATGATGCCGGTGACGCCGAGCACGGTGGCGTCGGCGACGGACGCGATGATTCCAGTCATGTGGGACGTGTACTTGGCGACCGCGACGAATCCCACGGAGTTCAGGATCCCGGCCACGAGGCTCAGCACGAGCGCCAGGTGGAGGGTCTGACGGGTGGTGCGCTCCGCCTCGCACAGGTTGAGCAGCATCGCGCTCACCCCACCCAGCCGGTCAGAGCGAACCCGACGCCGGTCACCACGGCGGTGCTGCCCGCCCCGAGTACCAGCGGTGAGGGTCCGAGTCGCAGGATGGAGCGCAGATGCACGGACAGCCCGAGGGCGAGCATCGCCGCCGAGAGCAGCACCTGTTGCAGCAGTTGGGCGGCGTCCAGTGCCGGCTCCGGGAGCACCCCGGTGGCGCGCACCCCGACGGCGGCGAGGAAGCCGAGCACGAACCACGGCACGAGTGGGGGTCGGGTCCGCTGGGCGGTGTCCACGGCGGGGCCGGGTCCGGTGTCCCGGCGACGTTGCCACCAGGACAGACCCGTGATGACGGGGGCGAGCATGAGCACGCGGGCGAGCTTGACGGTGACGGCCACGGAGAGGGCGGTGGAGCCGACCAGCCCGCCGGCGGCCACCACTTGGGCGACCTCGTGCGTGGAGGCGCCGATCCACAGCCCCGCGGTCTGCTCGTCGAGGTTGAGCAGGCCGCACAGCAGCGGCATGAGAGCGATCATGCCGGTGCCGAACAGGACGACCAAGGCGATGGCGGTGGCGGTCATCTCCTGGCGTGCCCGGACCACGGAGTCCGCGGCGGCGACGGCGGCCGCACCGCAGATGGAGAACCCGGCGGCGACCAGCACCCCCAGATCGGCAGGCAGGCGCAGGATGCGGGTCAGGCCCAGCGTGGCGAGGAACGTCAGGGTCACCACGGCGATCACGAGCACGATGACGCCCGCCCCGAGATCGAGGACGTCGGAGAGCAACAGCTGCAGGCCGAGCACAACGATGCCCGCGCGCAGCACCGGTTTGGCCGACAACGTGACCCCGGGGCCGAGCACCGCGGGCACGGGTGCCAGATTGCGCCAGGCCACTCCGATGAGGATCGCCAGCAGCAGCGGGCTCACGGCCGGTACCCAGGGGCGTGCAGCCGTGGCGGCCACCACCGCCAGGACCCCCAGCCCCAGGCACACCGCCAAGCCCGGCGCGCGGGCGGCCAGGCGCTCGGGGGCGGAGGCGGGTGCGGATGTCACCTCGCCACTGTAAGCGGACGAGCTGGCACTGACGTGGCAGAGAATGTGTCGGAATGGGGGCCAACGGGCAACCCATTCCGACACATTCTCTGCCACCTCGGAGGACGTTACGCCGTCGTCCCGGACACCGCTGGGGCCGACACCCTCCTCCTGCTCGAGTTCATCGCGGGACTTCTCGCTGTGCACGTCTTCATCGGCTCCCTCGTCTGGACGCTGATGCGGGTGGTGCGCAGCACCCCTGCCGGACCGCCCACCCCCGGCGCACCCCCCCCCCCGGTGGTATAAATAGACCCACCTCGCCCCACCCCCGAGCGGGGGAGCGCGGGCGCGGTCCGTGACCTCATGGACTGCGGGTCAGCCGCCGAAGGAGCAAGGCCCTCCCCGGGAATCTCTCAGGCACCCGAACCGCCACGGGCACCGACGCTCTGAAAAGAGTGCCGCGCATCGTGCCGTGCGAACCGGGTCCCGCCAGGATCCGGTCAACCGGCCTTCGATGACGGCACCACCGACGGTGCAAGCCCCGGCCACGGGGTGGAAGCTCTCAGGTTCATGACAGAGCGGGGAGGAGACCACATCCGTGCCCACGCGGCAGGACCTTGGAGAGGTACCCGTGACCCACGCCCCCACATCCGCAGACACCACCACCACCCCGGCGCAACACGCGCAGCCGCGGGACACGGCCTCCGCGCCGTTCGTGGACCGTCACATCGGCCCGCGCGGTGAGGACGCCGCGCACATGCTCAGCGTGCTGGGCTATGACAGCCTCGATGCGCTCGTGGACGCCGCGGTCCCGCCGGTGATCCGCCAGGAGCAGGACCTGCGCCTGCCGGAGCCGATGACGGAGTCGGCCGTGCTGGAGGAGCTGCGCGAGATCGCCGGGCGCAACGTCATGAAGACGCAGATGATCGGTCAGGGCTTCTCTGACACGGTCACCCCGGGCGTGATCCTGCGCAAGGTGCTCGAGAACCCCGCCTGGTACACCGCCTACACCCCGTACCAGCCGGAGATCTCCCAGGGCCGGCTCGAGGCACTGCTGAACTACCAGACCATGGTCCAGGACCTCACCGGCCTGCCGATTGCCAACGCCTCGCTGCTGGACGAGGCCTCCGCCGCGGCCGAGGCCGTGCTGCTGATGCACCGCGCGAACAAGAAAAAGGGCGACGGCGTCACCCTGTTGGACGCGGACCTGTTCCCGCAGACCCTGTCCGTGGTGCAGCTGCGGGCCGCCGCCGTCGGCATCGACGTGGCGGTCGCGGATCTCTCCGCGGGGATTCCCGACGACGTCGCCCAGCGCATCGCGGACCAGGGCCTGTGCGGTGTGGTGCTGCAGCAGCCCGGCGATTCGGGCCGCCTGCATGACCACACGGCCGTGATCGCCCAGGCCAAGGAGGCCGGCGCGCTGGTGACCGTGGCCGCGGACATCCTCAGCCTCGCGCTGATCACCCCGCCCGGCGAGCAGGGCGCGGACATCGCGGTCGGCAACACCCAGCGCTTCGGCGTCCCGCTGTTCTTCGGCGGCCCGCATGCCGCCTACATGGCCGTGCGCGAGGGCCTGCAGCGTTCCATGCCCGGGCGCCTCGTGGGCGTCTCCCATGACGACGCCGGCAAGCCCGCCTACCGTCTGGCGCTGCAGACCCGCGAGCAGCACATCCGCCGCGAGAAGGCGACCTCGAACATCT
>JAUNTT010000015.1 GCA_030538555.1 Micrococcus sp. | reverse complement strand
TGCCGGACCGGCCACGGACAGGACTCGCTCGTCCTTGCCCGGCTTCTTCACGGTCACGACCGTGTTGTCCGTGACGGAGCCGCCGCGTGCGCGCCGCTCGAGGCGCACGCCAGTGTCCTCGCCGTGGTAGAGCAGTCGCGCCCGAGACTTCAAGTGCGTGAACAGCGTGTCCGCGTAGTCGTCGGTGAGAATGCGCGGCGCCCACGTCTCCTGGGCTCGGCGCACGTCCTCGGTGTGCACGAAGAACTCGAGCAACTGGATGTGCGCGGCCACGGTGGTGGCCGGTGCGGTGCGCCGCAGGCGGGCGGCCGCTGCGCGCACCCGTGAGCGCAGCCCTCGCCGGGCCGGTGCGTCGCCCAGCGGTCCCTGCTCCACCTGCTCGACGAGCCGGGCGTAGCTCGCCTCGGTGGCATGGGCATTACCGAGCTCCAGGGTCTTGCGCTCCAGGGCGTCGGCGGCCGGGGGCAACAGCAGTCCGGCTGCCAGCGGCGAGCGCTCGCGCAGCACGATGTGCGCCGCCAGATGCTCCGTCTGCCAGCCCTCGCACAGCGTCGGCGCACCGGGTCCGGCGGCCACGAGGGCCTCCACGAGCGCGGCGCGCGACGCAGCGGCGTAGTCGACTTGTCCGGCGTCGTCGGACATCTGGGGTGCGGTGGTCTCAGTCACACTCGCCAAACTAGCACTCCCGCCCCGGGCGGACACGACCTCCCGCGCGGCTCGGCCTTGGGTCCCTCGGCCCTCCTAGAATGGGGGACCATGACCACCACCGCCGCGGACGTGATGCCCCTGCTGACCTTCAACGAGGCCGGTCTGATCCCGGCCATCGCCCAGCAGCATGACACCGGCGAGGTGCTGATGATGGCCTGGATGAACGAGGAGTCGCTGACGCTCACCATGCGCACCGGCTGGGCCACCTACTACTCGCGCTCGCGGGGTGAGCTGTGGCGCAAGGGCGAGACCTCGGGCCATCTGCAGCGGGTGCTCAGCGTGGCAATGGACTGCGACGGGGACACGCTGCTGCTGCGCGTGGACCAGGCCGGCCCCGCGTGCCACACGGGCACCTCCTCCTGCTTCACCGGCCGCACGATGGTCGATGCCACCGCGTTCTCGGAGACCCCTGAGGCCACCGCGTGAGCGCGCGCGTGCCCAGCGGTCAGACCCAGCCGAGCCGCGAGGAGTTCGTCCGACTGGCCGCCGACTCCCGGGTCATCCCCGTGATCCGCACCGTGCTGGCCGACGGACTGACCCCCCTGGCGCTGTACCGCCGCCTCAGCGACAACGCCCCGGGCACCTTCCTCATGGAGTCTGCCGCGGCGGGCGGGGTGTGGTCCCGCTACAGCTTCATCGGCGCCCGCTCGGCCGCCACCCTCAGCGCGGTGGGGGACCAAGCGCACTGGCAGGGCACCGTGCCTGCCGGTCTGCCGCTGCACGGCGATGCCCTCGAGGTCCTCGCGGAGACGCTCGACCTGCTCGGCACCGGGGCCCGGGATCACATCAGTCAGAGCCTGCCGCACCTCGTCTCGGGGCTGGTCGGGTTCCTCGGCTGGGATGCGGTCCGCCACTGGGAGCGCCTCGAGCATCCCCCCGAGGACGTGCTCGGCCTGCCGCGTTTGGCCTTCAACCTCGTGACCGACCTGGCCGTGCATGACGCCGCCGAGGGCACCATCACCCTGATCGCCAACGCGGTCAACGTCAACGGCCTGGCCACCGGTGCTGAACAGGCCTACGACGACGCCTGCGCCCGCCTGGACTCCATGCTCGCCCGCCTCGCCGCCCCGGCCGCTGACCCCGTGTCCGCCGTCCCGCAGAACTGGCTGCGCGCTAGTGCTGAGGAGGTGGCCGCCGCGGCGCGGGACGACTGGGGTGAGGACGGATTCCTCGAGGCTGTGGCCCTGGCCCAGGAGGCCATCCGCGACGGGGAGGTCTTCCAGGCCGTGGTCTCCCGGCGCTTCACCGTGGATGCTCCGGTGCGCGGTGAGTCGATCTACCGCGTGCTGCGGATGCTCAATCCCAGCCCTTACATGTATCTCTTCACCTTCGAGACCCCCGACGGCGAGCCCTATCAGATCGTCGGTTCCTCCCCGGAGGCGCTCGTCACGGTCGAGGACCGCCACGTGATCACGCATCCGATCGCCGGTTCGCGCCGCCGCGGGCCCAGCGAGGAGGATGACGTGCTGGCCGCCAAGGACCTCGAGCAGGACGAGAAGGAGCGGGCCGAGCACATCATGCTCGTCGACCTCTCCCGCAATGACCTGTCCCGGGTGTGCGAACCGGGCAGCGTACAGGTCTCCCAGTTCATGGAGATCGAGAAGTTCAGCCACATCATCCACCTCGTCTCCCATGTTCAGGGTCAGGTGCGCCGCGAACTCTCCCCGCTGGACGTGCTACGTGCCGCGTTCCCGGCCGGCACGCTCTCCGGCGCACCCAAGCCCCGCGCCCTGCAGCTGCTCGACGAGTGGGAGCCGGTGGGTCGCGGACCCTACGGGGGCGTGGTCGGCTACTTCGACCTCGCCGGCACCATGGACATGGCCATCAACATCCGCTCCGTGACCCTGCACCGCGGTCAGGCCCACGTCCAGGCCGGGGCCGGCATCGTCGCCGACTCCGTCCCCGCCGCCGAGGCCGCCGAGACCGTGACCAAGGCCAGCGCACCGCTGCGCGCGGTGCTGACCGCCCTCGACCTCGAGTCCGCCGCCGCGGCGTCGGACACCCCGGAGAACTGAGACATGACCACCCATCCTGAGAGTCGCCGCCCGCGCACGGCGATCCGCCGCCGCAGCGTGGTGCTGCTCGCCCTGGCCGCCGGCCTGCTCGCCCTGCTCAGCTCCGGTCAGACGTGGGTCAGCGCCACGGGGCTGACCACGGGCAGCGTCACCGAGATTCACGCTGCCGGAGCCCAGGCCGCCCCCGTGCTCTCCGCCATGGGCGCGGTCACGCTGGCCGCGGGCCTCGCGCTGAGCATCGTGCGCACCCTGGGTCGGTGGATCGTCGGGGTCATCCTCCTCGCCGCCGGCGTCGTCGTCGTCGGCTCGGCCATCACCGCGGCCCTGGATCCCGGCGCGGCCGCCGCACGCGCGGTCGCTCAAGGCACCGGCACCACCGCCGAGGCGGGCGCCTACATGGTCTCGGTGTGGCCCTGGGTCGCCGTGTTCGCCGGCGTGGTGGCCGCCCTCGCGGCGCTGGCCGCCCTGGTCCTCGGGCGGGGCTGGACCACGAGCCGCCGCTACGACTCCCCGGCCGCGCCCGCCACCGCCACCGCGGCAGCCCCCGCCGAGCACCTCGACGAGATGGACGCCTGGGACGAGCTCAGCCGCGGCCAGGATCCCACCCGCGACCCGGCCGATGACACGGCTCAGGACCGCGCCCCGCGGTGACTCCACCGGCTCGTCATGCCGCCCGATGCCACGGCAGGCGTGGCACAATGAAACACAGTCATCCATCCATGCACACCCGCGACACCGTAAGGGACAGTTGATGAGCCACTCCGCATCCCAGCACTCGAGCACCGAGGGCACGCACGCGCACACCGCCACGCAGGCCGGGGTCACGTACACCGAGGACGGCCGAGTGCTCAACGACCCGACCCACGAGTTCGCGCCGGGCCACGGCAACACCCCCGGCTCGTGGGCCATGGCCATCATCATCGTGCTCGGCGTCGTGGTCGGCTCCGCCGGACTGCTCATGGACACCATGGTCGTGACCTGGGTCGGCGTCGCCCTGATCGTTCTCGGGGCGCTGGTGGGCGTGCTCGGTGCCCGTTCGGGTGACACCCAGCGTCGCCACCACTGAGCCGCCCGCACCCTGACTGACGTGACGGTCCTCGACCAGATCATCGACGGCGTCCGCGAGGATCTGGCCGTCCGCGAGGCAGCCACCCCGATGGCAGCCATCCAGGAGATCGCCGCGGCCCAGGCGCCCGCTCGGGACGCCCATGCCGCTCTGCACGGCGGGCGCACCGACCGCGCGGGTCTGCGCGTCATCGCCGAGGTCAAGCGCTCCAGCCCGTCGAAGGGGGCGCTGGCCGAGATCCCGGAGCCGGGAGAACTGGCGGCCGCCTACGAGACCGGCGGCGCCGCCGTCGTGTCCGTGCTCACCGAGCAGCGCCGCTTCCGCGGCAGCCTCGATGACCTCGATGCTGTCCGCGCGCGGATCGAGCTGCCTGTGCTGCGCAAGGACTTCACGGTCACGGAGTACCAGATCCATGAGGCGCGCGCTCACGGCGCCGATCTCGTGCTGCTGATCGTGGCCGCCCTGGATGACGCCGCGTTGCGTGACTTCCTGGACCTCACGCACGAGCTGGGCATGAATGCGCTGGTGGAGGCGCACACCCATGAGGAGATCGAGCGCGCCGTCGCGGCCGAATCTCGGATCCTCGGGGTCAATGTGCGCAACCTCAAGACTCTGGACATCGACCCGGCCCGCTACGCCGAGCTGGCCGATGGTCTGCCCGAGGACGTCGTGCGCGTCGCCGAGTCCGGCGTCGAGTCCGCGGCCCAGGTGCAGCAGTACGCGGCCGCCGGGGCCGATGCGATCCTCGTTGGCGAGGCCCTCGTGCGTCACGGAGCGCCCGCCGAGGCGCTGGCCCAGTTCCGCGCCGCCTCCCTGACCGTCCGCGGCTGAGCAGTCCGGGTGTCGTCGGCGCGGCGGCGCGGCGGGCACTAGGCTGGATCCGTCAGGTTTTCAGTCCCACAGGAGTGCCCTTCATGGCGGATACGCACGCCCCCACCGAGACCACCGGCTACCGCGATCAGCCGGGACCCTATTTCGGGCGGTTCGGCGGGCAGTGGATGCCCGAATCGCTCATGGCCGCCCTGGCGGAGGTGGCCGAGACCTATGACCGGGCCCGGCAGGACCCGGACTTCGATGCCGAGCTCCGCGCCCTCTTCCGGGACTACATCGGCCGGCCCTCCCTGCTCACGGAAGTGCCGCGCTTCGCCGCCGAGGTGCCCGGGGTGCGCATCTTCCTGAAGCGCGAGGACCTCAACCACACCGGCTCGCACAAGATCAACAACGTGATCGGCCAGGCGCTGCTCGCCCGCCGCATGGGCAAGACCCGCCTCATCGCGGAGACCGGCGCCGGCCAGCACGGCGTGGCCACCGCGACCGCGGCGGCGCTCTTCGGCATGGAGTGCACGGTCTACATGGGCGAGGCGGACACGCAGCGTCAGGCCCTCAACGTGGCCCGCATGCAGATGCTCGGCGCCGAGGTGGTCCCCGTGACGATCGGCGCCCGCACGCTCAAGGACGCCATCAACGAGGCCCTGCGGGACTGGGTGGCCTCCGTGGACACCACGCACTACCTGCTGGGCACCGTCACCGGGCCCCACCCGTTCCCCGCCATGGTCCGCCACTTCCACTCCGTCATCGGCGAGGAGGCTCGCGCCCAGATCCTCGAGACCACCGGGCGGCTGCCGGACGCCGTCGCCGCCTGCGTGGGCGGGGGGTCGAATGCGATGGGTCTGTTCCACGGGTTCCTCGACGACGCCGAGGTCCAGCTCTTCGGCTTCGAGGCCGGGGGCGACGGCGTCGAGACCGGCCGCCACGCCGCCTCCATCACCCTCGGCCGCACGGGCGTGCTTCACGGCGCGCGCACCTATCTGATGCAGGACGAGGACGGCCAGACGGTCGACTCGCACTCGATCTCCGCGGGCCTGGACTACCCGGCCGTGGGACCCGAGCACGCGCACCTCAACGACGTCGGCCGGGCCGTCTACGAACCCGTCACGGACACCGAGTGCATGGACGCGATGCTGCGCCTGACGCGCACCGAGGGCATCATGCCAGCGATCGAGTCCGCCCACGCGCTGGCCGGTGCCCTGCGTCTGGCGCAGCGGTGGCGGCAGGAGGATCCGAGCCTCGCCGAAGCGAGCGAGGATCAGCAGCGGATCATCATCGTGAATCTCTCCGGACGCGGAGACAAAGACGTGGCCACTGCCGCCCGCTGGTTCGGGCTGGGCCAGGCCAAAGCCTCCGGCCATCCCGCCACCGCCGAAGAGCACCCCCTGATCGACGACGACGAGGAGTCCGTCCAGTGACCGAGCAGCCCGCCCCCGCCTCGAAGACCGCCGCTGCGATCGAGGCCGCCCGCGCGCAGGACCGCACGGCGCTGGTCGCCTACCTGCCCGCTGGCTACCCGAGCATCGATGAGTGCGTCGAGGCCGCCGTTGCCCTCGGTGAGAACGGCGCCGACGTCATCGAGATCGGTCTGCCCTACTCCGATCCCGTCATGGACGGGCCGGTGATCCAGGCCGCCACCGCGCAGGCGCTGCAGCAGGGCTTCCACACCGCAGACGTCTTCGACATCATCGCCCGCGTCACGCAGCGCACCGACGCCGCGGTGCTGGTGATGACCTACTGGAACCTCGTGGACCGGATGGGCGTGGACGAGTTCGCGCGCCGCCTGGCGGAGGCCGGTGGTGCCGGTCTGATCACTCCGGACCTGGTGCCCGAGGAGGCCGCCGAATGGCTGGAGGCCTCGGATCGCCACAGCCTGGACCGGGTGTTCCTCACCGCGCCGTCCTCGCCGGCGGCACGCGTGGCCCGCACGGTGGAGCTCTCGCGCGGTTTCGTCTACGCGGTCTCCGTCATGGGGGTGACCGGCGCGCGCCAGGACGTCTCCGACGTCGCCGCCTCCGTCGTCGCGGCCGCGAAGGCCGCCGGTGCCGAGAACGTGTGCGTGGGTCTGGGCGTCTCCGCGCCGGAGCACATCCGGGAGATCGGCGCCTATGCCGACGGTGCCATCGTGGGCACGGCCCTGGTCAAGGCCCTCGGTGAGGGCGGCGTCGAGGCCGTGGCCGCCCTGACGCGCGAGCTGGCCACCGGCTGCGTGCGGGACAGCGACGCATGACCGCGTCCTTGCTGAGCATCCCCGCCCCGGGGATCAGCGCGATCGAACTGGGGCCGCTGACCATCCACATCTACGCGCTGTGCATCATCGCCGGCGTGATCGCCGCGCTGTGGCTCGGCTCGCGGCGCTGGGCAGCCCGGGGCGGTCCCGAGGGCACCGTCCTGGACATCGCGCTGTGGGCCATTCCCTTCGGCCTCATCGGCGCCCGGATCTACCACGTGCTGACCTCGCCGGACGTGTACTTCGGCCCCGGCTTCGACGGCACCGGCGACCCGATCAAGGTGTTCTTCATCTGGGAGGGCGGCATCGGGATCATGGGCGCCATCAGCGGCGGCGCCATCGGGGCGTGGATCGCGTGCCGGCGCGCCGGAGTTCGTCTGTCCGCTTTCGCGGACGTCGTGGCGCCGGGCATCCTGCTCGCGCAAGCCATCGGCCGGTGGGGCAACTACTTCAATCAGGAGCTCTTCGGTCGCCCCACCGACCTGCCGTGGGCCCTGCACGTGGACGCCGACCACTACAACTTCCCGGCGTCGCTGGCGCCGGGCACCACCTTTCACCCCACGTTCCTCTACGAGAGCCTGTGGAGCCTGGTGGGGGTCGGGGTGCTACTGCTGATCGACAAGAGGTTCCGCCTGCGCCGCGGTGCCATGCTCTTCGCGTACGTCATCTGGTACACCGCCGGGCGGATCTGGATGGAGACCTTCCGGATCGACGTCGTGCGCAGCTACACCCTCGTCGGCCTGGAGATGCGCCTGCACGCCTGGATCGCCCTGGCCATCCTCGTGTTCGGCGTCGTCGGGCTCATCGTCAGCCTGCTGCGCCAGCGCGGCCTCAGCCGTGCCGAGCGGGATGATCTCTACCTCCCGGGTCGCGCACCCGTCGAACCGGCAGTGTCGGCCACGGCGGAGACCACCGACTCCTCGGCGGCACCGCAGGCCGTCGCGGCCGAGGACGCGACTCACGATCCCGATGCTCACCCTGTGAGACGCCGGCCCTCACGCCCGCACCGCGCACCCTGATCGGCCGTACGCTCGAGGCACTCGACGAGTGAATGGCGATCCGCCCGCGCGGATCCACCCCGCTCAGCTGGGGCCGATGGCGTCCCCTTCCGTAGCGCAGCAGCGCACTGTTTAGGAAGGTCCACGCCATGGTCGCGCAGTTCCCCCTCCCTCCGGCACCCCGGCCCTCGTTCGCGGCTGACCACCAGCCCGGCGACCCGATCCAGGCGTACTCCGCGCTGCCCCCGGCGCAGGGCCTGTATCGGCCGGAGCATGAGGGGGACGCGTGCGGCCTGGCGGCGTTGGCCACGCTGCGCGGGACTGCGCTGCACTCGATCGTCGCGGACGCGCTGACCGCGCTGCGCGCTCTCGAGCACCGCGGCGCCGTCGGGGCCGATGAGGGCACCGGCGATGGCGCCGGCATCATCACCCAGATCCCCGACGCCTTCTTCCGGGAGGTCTGCCTCTTCGATCTGCCCGACGCCGGCACCTACGCGGCGGGGACCGCCTTCCTGCCCCAAGAGGAGCAGGCGCGCTGGATCGCCAAGGACGCCGTGATCTCAGCAGCCCGAGCCGAGGGTCTGACCATCATCGGGTGGCGCGAGGTCCCCGTGAACCCGGACGTCGTCGGCGGGCAGGCTCGCGCCGTGATGCCCCACTTCGAGCAGGTGTTCCTGACCCTGGCCGAGTCGCAGAGTGGTGCTGAGACGGCCAGTGCTGCCGAGGCGGGCACGAGCCTGGATGCCCGTGCCTGGCGCCTGCGCCACCGCGCTCAGGCCGCCGGGGTCTACCTCCCCTCCTTGTCCTCGGCCACCATCGTCTACAAGGGCATGCTCTCCACCGCGCAGCTCGGCCCGTTCTACCCGGATCTGACGGACACGCGCTACACCTCGACGCTGGCGGTGGTCCACTCCCGCTTCTCCACCAACACCTTCCCCTCCTGGCCGCTGGCTCAGCCGTTTCGGCGCATCGCCCACAACGGCGAGATCAACACGGTCAAGGGCAACCGCAACTGGATGCGCGCCCGCCAGGGCGATCTGCAGCACCCCTTGCTCGGTGAGATCCCTGAGGAGATGTTCCCCATCGTCAGCCCTCAGGGTTCCGACTCGGCCTCCTTCGACGAGGTGGCCGAGCTGCTGCACCTGGCCGGACGTCCGCTGGCCCACGCGATCATGATGATGGTCCCGGAGGCGTGGGAGAACCACACCACCATGGACCCGGCCCGCCGGGCCTTCTACGAGCACCACTCCATGATGATGGAGCCCTGGGACGGACCCGCCGCCATCGCCTTCACCGATGGAGTCCAGGTCGGCTCCGTCCTGGACCGCAACGGCCTGCGTCCGGCGCGGTTCTGGGAGACCTCCGACGGCCTCGTGGTGCTCGCCTCCGAGGTCGGCGTGCTGGACATCGACCCGGCCACGGTGGTCCGCAAGGGCCGGGTCAAGCCCGGGCGCATGTTCCTCGTCGACACCGCACAGGGACGCATCATCGAGGATGAGGAGATCAAGGCGGAGATCACCGCCAGCCAGCCGTGGGCGCAATGGGTCGAGCAGTCGCTGATCAGCATCGAGGACCTGCCCGAGCGCGAGCCCGTGGACTACGGCCGGGAGTCCGTCCGCCTGCGCCAACGCCTGTTCGGCTACACCGAGGAGGAGGTGCGGCTGCTCATCACGCCCATGGCGGTCAACGGCGCCGAACCCTTGGGGGCCATGGGCACGGACACCCCCATCGCGGTGCTCTCGCAGCGTCCCCGGCTGCTGTTCGACTACTTCACGCAGTCCTTCGCGCAGGTCACCAATCCGCCGCTGGACTCGATCCGCGAGGAACAGGTGACGTCCATGCGCACGTGCCTGGGCCCGCAGCCGAACCTGCTGGCCCAGCAGCCCTCGCCGTTCACGGGCATCGATCTGCCCTTCCCCGTGATCAACAACGAGCAGCTGGCCAGCCTGGCTGCGCTGCGCTCGGACGACGGCACGCCCCGCGGCCTGCGCATCACAGGTCTCTACCTCGTGGCCGGCGGGGCCGAGGAGATGCGCACGCGCCTCAAGGAGATCTGCCTGCAGGTGTCCTCGGCCATCGCGCGCGGCGTGCAGCTGATCGTGCTCTCGGACCGTGACGCTAACGCCCAGTACGCGCCGATCCCCTCGCTGCTGCTCCTGGCGGCCGTCCACCATCACCTGATCGCCTCGGCCATGCGGACGCGCACCTCCTTGGTGGTGGAGGCCGGCGACGTCCGCGAGGTGCACCACGTGGCCGTGCTGATCGGCTACGGTGCCTCGGCCGTCAACCCGTACCTGGCCATGGAGACCGCCCAGGAGCTGGTGCGCAACGGCACGATCTCCTCGGTGAGCGAAGAGCAGGCCGTCGCCAACCTCATCTACGGCCTGGGCAAGGGCGTGCAGAAGATCATGTCCAAGATGGGCATCTCCACGGTGGCCTCCTACTGCGGCGCCCAGACCTTCGAGTCCCTCGGCCTGTCCCGGGCCCTCGTGGACCGCTACTTCACCGGCACCTCCTCTCCGCTGGACGGTGTCGGCCTGACGACCATCGCCGCGGAGACGCGTGCCCGGCATGAGGAGGCCTTCCCCGTCGACGGCGCCGTCGCGGCCACGGCGGGACCTCAGGGCACCAGCGGACTGGCCCCCGGCGGCGAGTACCAGTGGCGGCGCGAGGGCCCGCCGCACCTGTTCAACCCGGAGACGGTGTTCCGGCTGCAGCACTCCACGCGCACGCGCCGCTATGACATCTTCAAGGACTACACGCGCCGCGTGGACGAGCAGGCGGCCCAGCTGATGACGCTGCGCGGGCTCTTCGGCTTCCGGTTCGCCGAGCGCACCCGCATCCCGGTGAGCGAGGTCGAGCCCGTGGCGGAGATCGTGAAGCGCTTCTCCACGGGAGCGATGTCCTACGGCTCGATCTCCCAGGAGGCCCACGAGACCATGGCCATCGCCATGAACCGGCTGGGTGCGCGGTCCAACTCCGGTGAGGGCGGCGAGGACGTCGAGCGTCTGCTGGACCCCGAGCGCCGTTCGGCGATCAAGCAGATCGCCTCCGGCCGCTTCGGCGTGACCAGCCTCTACCTGGCCACCGCTTCGGACCTGCAGATCAAGCTGGCCCAGGGTGCCAAGCCGGGCGAGGGCGGCCAGCTCATGGGCACCAAGGTGTACCCGTGGGTCGCCCGGACCCGTCACGCCACGCCCGGGGTGTCCCTGGTGTCGCCGCCGCCGCACCATGACATCTACTCGATCGAGGACCTCGCCCAGCTGATCCACGACCTCAAGCGCTCCAACCCCGAGGCGCGGGTGCACGTGAAGCTGGTCTCCGAGACCGGTGTGGGCACCGTGGCCGCGGGAGTGACCAAGGCGAAAGCCGACGTCGTGCTGATCTCCGGTCACGACGGCGGCACGGGCGCCTCGCCGCTGAACTCGCTCAAGCACGCGGGAACCCCGTGGGAGCTGGGCCTGAGCGAGGCCCAGCAGACCCTGCAGCTCAACGGCCTGCGTGACCGAGTGACCGTGCAGGTGGACGGCCAGCTCAAGACGGGCCGCGACGTCGTGATCGCCGCCCTGCTGGGGGCCGAAGAGTACGGTTTCGCCACCGCACCGTTGGTCGTCTCCGGCTGCATCATGATGCGCGTGTGCCACCTGGACACGTGCCCCGTGGGCGTGGCCACCCAGAACCCCGAGCTGCGCCAGCGCTTCACCGGCGCCCCCGAGTTCGTCCAGACCTTCTTCGAGTACATCGCCCAGGAGGTGCGCGAGCTGCTGGCGGAGTTGGGGCTGCGCTCCCTCGACGAAGCGATCGGGCAGCACGAGCTGCTGGAGAAGGATGCCGCCATCGGGCATTTCAAGACCGAGGGACTGGACCTGTCCGGGATCCTCAACGGCCCCGAGCTGTCCCCGGATGCCCCACGACGCCGGCACACGGTCCAGGAGCACGGGCTCGAGGAGCAGATCGACCAGCGCTGGCTGGCTCACGCCGATCGGGCGATCGCCGGGGCGGGCACGGTCACGCTCAGTGATGCCGTGCTGAACACGGACCGTTCCGTGGGAACCCTGCTGGGCTACCACGTCTCCTCCCAGCGTCGGGACTCCCCGCTGGCTCGGGACTCCATCACCGTGCAGCTCACCGGCCAGGCCGGGCAGTCCCTGGGCGCGTTCCTCCCCGAGGGCGTCACGCTGGACCTGGCCGGCGATGCCAACGACTACGTCGGCAAGGGCCTGTCCGGGGGCATCGTCGCGGTGCGCCCGGATCCCCGTGCCCCCTTCGCCCCGGAGCAGAACATGATCGCGGGCAATGTTGTGGGTTACGGCGCCACCTCCGGCTCCCTGTTCCTCAACGGCCGCGCGGGGGAGCGTTTCCTCGTCCGCAATTCCGGTGCCACCGCCGTGGTGGAGGGCATCGGCGATCACGGCCTCGAGTACATGACCGGCGGCGAGGCCCTCATCCTGGGCCGCACCGGCCGCAACCTCGGCGCCGGATTCTCCGGCGGTGTCGCGTGGGTCCTGGATTTCGATGCCGACCAGCTCAACCCGCTCGCCGCAGCCCACGAGGACTTGCACATCACCGGTATCAGCGAGCCAGACCGGCAGCGGGTGACGCAGCTGCTGCGCGAGCATGTGGCGCGCACTCGTTCGCCACAGGCCGCGCGGTTGCTCGAGCAGATCGATGCCGGGGACGCCGCCGCGCTGTGGTCCCGCTTCACCACGCTGCTCCCGCGCCAGTACGCGGCGGTGACGGACATCCGCACCCGGCACATCGACCACGGCGAGGACCCGGACGGCGAGGCCGCCTGGGCAGAGATTCTGGAGGTGACCCGTGGCTGATCCGCGTGGATTTCTCAAGCACCGCGAACGTCAGGAGCGGATGACGCGGCCCGTGCCGGTGCGCATCATGGACTTCAAGGACGTCTACGTGCGCCCGGGCGAGGCCACGGTCCGCACCCAGGCCAGCCGCTGCATGGACTGCGGCGTGCCGTTCTGCCACGCCGGCTGCCCGCTGGGCAATCTGATTCCCGAGTTCAACGACCTGATCCGCCGGGGGCGCTGGGACGAGGCCGTCGAGCGCATGGACGCCACCAACAACTTCCCGGAGATCACGGGCCGGATCTGCCCGGCGCCGTGCGAGTCGTCGTGTGTGCTGGGCATCAACCAACCCGCCGTGACCATCAAGCAGTCGGAGCTGGCGATCGCCGAGCACCTGTTCGATGCGGACCTGCCCGTGCATCCTCCGGCGCGCCACAACTCGCTGACGGTGGGCGTGGTGGGCTCCGGGCCGGCCGGCCTGGCGGCCGCGCAGCAGCTGACCCGCTCCGGATTCACCGTGGTCGTCTACGAGAAGGACGAGGCCCTGGGCGGGCTGCTCCGGTTCGGCATCCCGGACTTCAAGCTCGAGAAGGACATCATCGACCGTCGGATCGCCCAGATGCGCGCCGAGGGCACGCGTTTCAAGACGGGCGTGCGCATCGGCGTCGACTTCACGTGGCAGCAGCTGCGGGACCGTCACGATGCGATCATCGTGGCCACCGGGGCGCCCGTCGCGCGGGACATTGATCTGCCCGGACGCGGCCTGGACGGGATTCACCTGGCCATGGACTATCTCACCCAGGTCAATCGCCAGGTGGCCGCCGGCGGCGGAGATCCCGACGACGCCGCCGCCGGAGAGATCGACGCCCGGGGCAAGAAGGTGGTCATCCTGGGTGGCGGCGACACCGGCGCGGACTGCATCGGCACCGCGCACCGCCAGCAGGCGGTGTCCGTGACCACACTGGCGATCGGCGTGAAGCCGGCCGATCAGCGCCCCGAGCATCAGCCCTGGCCCACCGTGCCCACGATCTTTGAGGTGGCCTCGGCCCACGCCGAAGGCGGAGAGCGCACCTACCTGGCCTCCACCGTGGAGTTCCTGGGCGATGAGCACGGTCACGTGCGCGGGCTGAAGGTGGCCAGGACGCAGGTCAACGAGGACGGCACCCGCGGGCCCACCCCGGGCACCGAGCACGTGATCGAGGCGGATCTGGTCCTGCTCGCCCTGGGGTTTGCCGGCGCGGAGACCGAGCTGCTGGAATCCGAGCTGGGCGTGGCCGCCGAGCGGGGCCGCCTTGACCGCGATGACCTGTTCAGCACGCAGACCCCGGGCGTCTACGTGTGCGGCGATGCCGGTCGCGGTGCGTCGCTGGTGGTCTGGGCCATCGCCGAGGGCCGCTCCACTGCGAGCGCGGTGGATGCGTATCTGACCGGTCCGACAGTGCTCCCGGCTCCCGTGACCCCGCAGGATACGGGGCTGGTGTTGTGAGCCGCGGCGCTGCCCGGTGACGGGCGCATGACAGACAGGAAAGGTGACCATGAACACGCGCGAGAAGACGTCGGCCGGACATCCCGCAGTTCCGCCCAACGTGGATAGGCTGAGACCCATGCGACACGCGAAGATCATTGCCACGCTGGGCCCGGCCACCGAATCCGATGAGACGACCCGGGCACTCATTCGGGCCGGCGTCGATGTCGCCCGGCTGAACATGAGCCACGGCGACTACTCCGCCCACGAGGCCTCCTATGAGCGCGTGCGCCGCATCGCGATCGAGGAGAAGCACCCGGTCGCGATCTTCGCGGACCTGCAGGGACCCAAGATCCGGCTGGGACGCTTCGCTGATGGCCCGCATGAGCTCGCGGTGGGGGACACCTTCACCGTCACGACCCGCAATGTCGAGGGCTCCCGCGAGATCGTGGGCACCACCCACGCCGGCCTGGCCGGGGATGTCCAGCCCGGCGACACCCTGCTCGTCGACGACGGCAAGGTCCGCCTGCGCGCGGTGGAGGTCACGGACACCGACGTCGTGACCGAGGTCGAGGTGCCCGGCACGGTATCCAACAACAAGGGCATCAACCTGCCCGGCGTGGCCGTCAACGTGCCCGCCCTGTCCGAGAAGGACGAGGCCGATCTGCGCTGGGCGCTCGAGTGCGGTGTGGACATGGTGGCCCTGTCCTTCGTGCGCGATGCCGCCGATGTGACCCGGGTGCGGGAGATCATGAGGGAAGAGGGGCGTCGAGTCCCGGTGATCGCCAAGATCGAGAAGCCCCAGGCCGTGGAGAATCTCGAGGCCATCGTCGATGCCTTCGACGCCGTCATGGTGGCCCGCGGCGACCTCGGTGTGGAGCTGCCCCTCGAGGATGTGCCCGTGGTGCAGAAGCGCGCCATCGACCTGTGCCGCCGGTGGGCCAAGCCCGTGATCGTGGCCACCCAGGTCCTCGAGTCCATGATCGAGAATCCCCGGCCCACCCGCGCCGAGGCCTCGGACTGCGCCAATGCCGTCCTCGACGGGGCCGACGCCGTGATGCTCTCCGGTGAGACGAGCGTGGGCCGCTATCCCGTGGAGGCCGTGGAGACGATGGCGCGGATCATCTCCTCCACGGAGACCCACGGTCATGACCGCATCGAGCCCTTCGGCTCACGCCCGCGCACCCGCAGCGGTGCCATCACGCGCGCCGCGGTGGAGATCGCCGAGCAGCTCGAGATCCCGTTCCTGGCCACCTTCACCGAGTCCGGCGACTCGGCGCGGCGGCTCTCCCGCCTGCGGCCGCGCCAGCCGATCTACGCGTACACCCACATCGAGGCCACGCACAACATCCTCTGCCTGTGCTGGGGCATCTACCCGAAGATGGTGCCGTTCGCGGACTCTACGGACAAGATGACCGCCGCCGTGGACCGCTCGCTGCTCACTGAGCGGATCGCGCAGGAGGGGGATCTTGTGGTGCTCGTGGCCGGTGCCCCGCCCGGCAAGGCCGGCTCCACCAACACCCTGAAGGTGCACACCGTGGGGGACATGCTCGACGCCGGGCACAAGCTGACCCAGCGCGAGCGGGACACCATCGGGTTCTGGGGCGGTCCGTTGCCGCGCTGAGCCGGGCTGGGCTTCGATTCAGGGGTCTCAGTGCACCTGATCGACCACCGTTTGGGCGACCTCGCGCATGCTCAGGCGGCGGTCCATCGACGTCTTCTGGATCCAGCGGAAGGCCTCGGCCTCGCTGAGCTCCATGTGAGCCTGCAGCAGTGACTTGGCGCGTTCCACGAGCTTGCGGGTCTCGAAGCGCTCGGCGAGGTCGCGCACCTCGGTCTCGAGGCTGCGCAGCTCCTCGAAGCGGGCCACGGCCAGCTCGATGGCGGGCACCAGATCGGCTTCCGTGAAGGGCTTGACCACATAGGCCATGGCCCCGGCCTCGCGGGCGCGCTCGACGAGCTCGCGCTGCGAGAACGCGGTGAGCATGACCACCGGCGCCCAGCGCTCTCGCGCGATCTCCTCGGCGGCGGAGAGCCCGTCGCGCACCGGCATCTTGACGTCCATGACCACGACGTCCGGGCGATGCTCGCGCACCGCGGCGACCGCGGCCTCACCGTCGCCGGCCTCGCCGACCACCGCGTAGCCGGCGGCGGTGAGCGACTCCACGATGTCCAGGCGGATCAGCGCCTCGTCCTCGGCGACCACGGCGCGCAGCGGAGCCGACGGGGGCGTCGGCTCATCCAATTCGAGGTCTGCTGTCGTCCACGCGGCGGGGTTCGTCATGGACCCAGCCTATCGACCTGGCTGCCGGCGCGCGCCGCGATCGAGAACAGGGAGGACGGGCCGCCGATCACGCAGGGGACCGCCGCGCTGGTAGGGTGCTCATGTCCTGTGTTCACGGCCGCCGCCGTGACCAGCCCGAATGGTGGAATTGGTAGACACGCCGCACTCAAAATGCGGTACCGAGAGGTGTGTGGGTTCGAGTCCCACTTCGGGCACCAGAGGCTCAGCAGGGCTGAGCGCGGCACCGGTGAGGCCGTCACACGCGCCGTCCTGATTTTTGCCCCGGGGCTGGGTGCGGCCATGATGGAGGCCACACTGAAAGATCTCTCGCCCCCGACCCTGCGGATGTGTCCATGCTCCTGATCAGCCTGCTGCTTGCTGTGCTGGCCGTCCTGGTGTCTCCGGTGGCTGCACGAGTCCTGGGCCGCGACGCCGGGTGGGTCCTCGCGCTGCCTCTGCTGGCCTCGGCGCTGGTGCTGGCCTTAGGCGGGGGACTCGGAGTGTCAGACACGCAGCAGGCGGGCGCGATCACGGAGTCCTACCCGTGGATCCCCTCGCTGAGCATCGAGCTCACGCTGCGTCTGCATGGCCTCTCGCTGGTGTTCAGCCTGCTCGTCCTGCTGATCGGCGCGATCATCCTGGCCTACTCGAGCCGCTATCTCGGCACGGATCGGGCCACCTACCGGCCGGGCTCCTTCTATCTGCTGATGACCACCTTCGCGGCCTCGATGCTGCTGCTGGTGCTCACCGATGACCTCGTGGTCTTCTTCGTGGCGTGGGAGTTCACGACGCTGGCCTCGTTCTTCCTCATCGGCCGCTCGGGGGATCACGCCCGCGAACCGGCCATCCGCACCCTGCTGGTCACGGTGGCCGGCGGCCTGGCCCTGCTGACCGCGGTGTGCATCATGATGGTCGAAGCGGGGACCACCCGGATCTCGGCGGTGCTGGAGTCCACGTTCTGGCAGGACTCCTCTGCCGGAACGCTGGTGGCGGTGCTGCTCGCGGTGGCCGCGTTCACGAAGTCCGCCCAGTTCCCGTTCCAGGCGTGGCTGCCGGACTCGATGGTCGCCATCTCGCCGGTCTCCGCGTATCTGCACGCGGCGGCCATGGTCAAGGCCGGGATCTTCCTGTTGCTGCTGTTCTCACCCGCGCTCGGCGGGACGCTTGTGTGGTCCACCCTGCTGATCTCCTGCGGTCTGATCACGGCGATCTTCGGGGCCATGACGGCCATGCGTCAGTACGACCTCAAGGGCCTGCTCGCCTACTCCACGATGAGCCAGCTCGGCCTGCTCGTGGCCACGATCGGCATGGGCACCCCGGAGGCGCTCACCGCGGGCATCGTGCACACCGTGACCCACGCGCTGTTCAAGTGCGCCCTGTTCATGCTCATCGGCATCGTGGACAAGCAGGCCGGCACCCGTGATCTCCGCGAACTGGCCGCGCGCACGGTGCGCATGCCTGTCACCGGCACCCTCATCGCGCTGGCCGCGATCTCGATGGCCGGCGTCCCCCCGATGCTGGGCTTCATCTCCAAGGAGGGCCTCATCGAGGCCGGGCTGCACGCTCACGGCCCGGCCTGGCTGCCGTGGGTCGTCGTCGCCGGCTTCGCGTGGGCCTCCGTGTTCACCTTCGCCTACTCTGGGCGTCTGGTCCTCGGCGCCCTGGGCCGCTGGGGTGACGCCCCGATCGGCCACGCGCAGCCGTGGATCGCCGGGCGGGGCGAACGCGTCACCGAGGGCTCGCCCGCCTTCTGGGCCGCCCCCGGTCTGGCCGTGCTCACAACGCTGGTCTTCAGCGCCGCACCGTTCCTGCTGGACGGCCTGATCAGCTCCGCCGCCTCCGATGCCGCCGGGCACAGCGTCAGCGCCCACCTCAAGCTCTGGCACGGTCTCAATCTGGCCCTGGCCGTGTCCGTGGGGATCATGGTGCTGGGCACCCTGCTCGTGCTGCAGCGCCAACGCCTCGAGAATCTGGCCCAGCGCATCTCGTCGCCGGTCTCCGGACTCGATGTCGTCGACCGGACCCGCGCGGGCATCATCGGCGTCGGGGCCTGGACCGGGAGCATCACGGGCGGCGCGGCCCCGCGCGCCCATCTGCTCATTCCCTCTGGCCTGCTCGGCGTCTTCGCCCTCGTCGGCGTGTTCACGATCGGGGAGCTGCCCGAGGTCGTCGGGAACCGTTCTCCGTGGCATGACTGGTTCCTGGTCGCCCTCGTGGCGGCCGGCGTGATCGCCACCCTGCGCGTGCAGACGCGCATCGGGGCGATCGTGGTGGTCGGCGTCGTCGGCTTCGCCGCCACTTTGTGGTTCTTCAACCTGGGTGCGGTGGACGTGGCGCTCACGCAGCTGCTCGTCGAGGTGCTCACGGTGTGCGTCATGGTGCTGCTGCTGCGCCGGCTGCCCGCGCGCTTCGGCAAGGACACCGCGCCCTACCGCGGGCTCTCCTTCGCCGTCGCCGCGATCGCGGGCGTCTCCGCGATGCTGGCCGTGCTCGCCTTCACCGGTCGGCGCGAGATGTCGGAACCCGCCGAGTACTTCCTGCGCGAGACCTACGACGTCACGGGCGCCGGGAACATCGTGAACTCGATCCTCGTGGACTTCCGCGCCCTGGACACCCTGGGCGAGCTCACGGTGCTCGGCGTCGCGGGACTCTCCGTGGCCGCCCTGCTGCTCAACCGCCGTCCCGACCGTCTGCGCCGGACATGGATCGACCGTCACTCGCCGCTGGCCTCGGCACGGGAGAACCTCGTCTACGCCCGCGTCTTCGGCCGAGTGGTGGGACCCATCATCATCGCGGTCTCGCTCGTGCTGCTCGTGCGGGGGCACTACGAGCCCGGTGGCGGCTTCAACTCCGCACTCGTGGCCGGCGCGGGCTACGCCCTGATGTACCTCGCCTCGGAAAGCGACGACGCGAAGCGCCTGCGCTGGCCCTACCTGGCGCTGATCGGCGCCGGCGTCGTCACCGGCACCGCGACCGGGCTGGTCGGCTACGCCACCGGCGACGGATTCCTCACCCCGATCTTCTTCGAGATCTTCGGCTTCACCACCTCGACCGCCCTGGTCTTCGACATCGGCGTGTACCTCGCCGTGCTCGGTGTGGTGATCGCCGCCTTCAATCTGCTCGGCACGCCCCAGAAGGACGACTCGGCCGCCGAGGCCGTACCCGCCGAGAACGCCCGCATCCCCGAGGAGGCGAACGGATGACCCTCGCCCTGACCGTCGGGCTGCTCACCTTCGGAGCGGTCTACCTCTTCTCCAAGCGGGAGATGCTGCGCATCGTGCTCGGCATGGTCCTGCTCGGCCACGCCGGCAACCTCATCCTGCTCGCCGCGGGCGGCACGGACCGGCGCCTGCTGCCCTTCAGCGGCATGTTCCCGGTCGAGCAGCAGGCCGATCCGCTGCCGCAGGCCTTCGTCCTGACCGCGATCGTCATCGCCTTCTCGATCACCATCTTCATGCTCGTCCTCTCCGTGACCGGCCGCTCCGACGACCGCGTGGCTGACGACGCCGAGGGCTTCGATCCGCTCGAGGAGGCCGCCTCCGACGCCCGCTTCCCGCGGGCCGAACTGGACCGCGCCGCCCGCAACGCCACCGCCGAGCAGGCCGCCGTCACCGGTTCCACCGGCACGGGTTCCACGGGCGCCGCCGGGGCGCAGGCAGGTGAGCGCGCATGATGGTGACCGACGTCGTCCACCAGCTGCTCGCGCTCTTCGTGGCGGTGCCCCTGGTCACCGCCGGCGCCCTGGTCCTGGTGGGCCTGCGCCTGCGCATCCACCGGGCCGTCATGATGCTCGTGCTCACCGCGAGCATGGTCAGCGGCGGACTGCTCATCGCCGCCACCCGCGACGGTCAGGCCCTCGGCGGCGGTGTCGGACCCTGGGAGCCCGGCATCGCCATCCCCTTCGTGGCGGACATGTTCACCGCCCTGATGCTCACGGTCACGGGGTTCCTCTCGCTGGTCTCGGCGATGTTCGCCTACTCGTCGCGCGTGACGAACTCGCTGTACTTCGCGCCGCTGCTGCTCGTGCTCACCGCCGGGGTCAACGGTGCCCTGCTCACCGCGGATCTGTTCAACCTCTTCGTGTTCATCGAGGTCATGCTGCTGCCCTCCTACGGGCTCTACGTGCTCTCCGCGAACCGCCGCGAGCCGCTGCGCCGCGTGGACGGCGCCCGCCTCTACGTGACCCTGAACCTGCTGACCTCGACCATCCTGCTCTCCGCCGTCGGTCTCATGTACGGCGTCACCGGCTCGGTCAACCTGGCCGTGCTGGCCGGTGCCGCCCAGGACGATCCGCGCGTCGCGCTGATCGGCGGCGTGATCCTCTTCGCGATCTCCATCAAAGCGGCCATCGTGCCGGTCCACGGCTGGCTGGCGCGCACCTATCCGTCCACATCCCCGGCGGTCACCGCGCTGTTCTCCGGCCTGCACACCAAGGTGGCGATCTTCGCGATCTACCGCATCTACGCGGTGCTCTTCGACGGCGACGCCCGCTTCCTGTGGGTGGGCGTGGCCGTGTTCAGCGCCACGATGCTCATCGGCGTGCTCGGCGCGGTGGGGGAGACCACCACCCGCTCGATCCTGGTGTTCCACATGGTCAGCCAGATCGGTTACATCGTCCTCGGCGTCGCGCTGTTCACCGAGCTGGGCCTCGCCGCCGGCATCTTCTACCTGATCCACCACATGGTGGTGAAGGCGTCGCTGTTCTTCTCCACCGGTGCGGTCGAGGTCCGCTACGGCTCGGGACGGATCGGGGATCTGCAGGGCGTGGCCAAGCGCGAGCCGATCCTGGCGATCGCCTTCTTCATCGCGGCCCTGTCCCTGGCCGGCATTCCGCCGTTCTCCGGCTTCGTCGCCAAGTTCACCCTGATCGTGGCCGCCGTCGAGGCCGGACAGATCGCGGCCGTCGTCGTGATGATCCTCGTGTCCCTGGTCACGCTGCTGTCCATGCTGAAGATCTGGAACGGCGTGTTCTGGGGCGAGCCGCGCAATCCGGCCCAGCACGAGCAGGCGCTGGCCACCGCGGCGATGCCGCGCGTGACCACCCAGCAGCCCGCCGCGAGCCCGAGCGCCGCGTCCGACACGGGTCAGCAGTGGACGCAGCCCGCCCCGCCCACCGGTGTGCTGCCCGTGGTCTTCGACAAGAACGAGGACCTCACGTCCTCCCGGGTGTCCTGGGCCTTGAGCGCGCCGGCGGTCATCACCGCCGCCGTCACGGTGTTCTTCGGTCTCGGCGCCCAGGTGCTGTGGGGCTTCGCGGAGGTGGCTGCCGCCGGTCTGCTGGACACGAGTGCCTACGTGGAGGCGGTGCTGGGCCGATGAGCGAGAACGTGACGAACGAGGTCCCGAGGACGACGACGCCGGGGCGCGACCTGCCCGAGGGCTCCGTGGTGCTCCACGAGGGTGAGGCGACGATCCTGACCTGGCCGTGGCGACTGCTCGTGTTCGCCCTGTGGTTCGTCTGGGCCCTGATCAGCTCCTCGGCCGCCGTGCTGCGGGATCTGCTCACGCCCGGCAACGATGCCCGTCCGGGCATCGCGCGGATCGCCTCGAACTGCCGCACCGACTGGGAGGTCACACTGCTCTCCGTCCTGATCACCCTGACCCCGGGCACGCTCACGCTCGGCACGAACCGCGACCCCGACGCCGCGGGCACGGACCAGCACGGCGCCCCGCGTCGGCTCTACGTGCACGGGCTCTACTCGGACACGCCGGCCGAGCTGCGCGCGGACATCCATGACATGGAGCGCCGCATGCTGCACGCCGTGCGCATCAAGGGGGTGCGGTGATGTTCGGCATCGAGGACTACACCCTCACGCTCTTCGTCCTGGACCTCGCGGTCGCGGGACTCGTGATCGCCGCCCTGATCTCCACGATCCGCATGCTGCGCGGGCCGGAGGAGGCGGACCGCGCCATCGCCGGTGACCTGCTGATGTTCGGCGTCGTGGGCATCGTGGCCCTGCTGGGCGTGCGCATGGCCAATGTCTACACCTTCGACCTCGTGCTCGTCGCCGCCGTCGTGGGCTTCCTGTCCGCCATGTCCCTGGCCCGCGCACTGACCCGCGGCAAGCGCTGATCACGACCGGAGGAGACCCATGGACCAGACCTTCTCGATCATCGGGCTCGTGCTCGTGGTGCTCGGCACCCTCGTGTTCCTCACCGCCGCCCTGGGCCTGCTCAAGTTCACTGACCCCTATACCCGCATCTCGGCGGTGGGCACCGCCGGCGGCGTCGGGATCATCCTCGTGATCACCGGTGCGCTGCTGCAGATGCCCACGCTCATGAACGTCATCAAGGTGGCTCTGATCATCGTGCTGCAGCTCGGCGCCGCCGCCGTGGGCACGATGGCCGTGGCCCGCTCGGCCTATCTGACCAATGTGAGGATGAAGCCGGGGCACTTCGACGATCTCGCGGTCGACACCCGGGACGCCGCGGACCGGGACGCGGCTGACCGAGACGCGGCGGAGCGGACGCCCCGCGGCGACTGAGGCCCGACCCGCCTCAGCGGGGCAGCAGGATCATGTTGGTCATGCGCACTGTGGACAGGCGTCGGCCCTGCTCATCGCGCATGACGATCTCGTGGCTGGTCAGCGTCTGGCCCAGGGACAGCGCGGTGGCCGTGGCGATCACGAGTCCGTCCTTGACGGCCCGGTGATGCGTCGCGCCGATCTCGATGCCCACCACACCGCGTTCCTTGCCGGCATGGATCTTGGCGGCCACCGATCCCAGGGTCTCGGCCAGCGCCAGATGCGCGCCACCGTGCAGCAGGCCCACGGGCTGTTCATTGCCGGCCACCGGCATGGTGGCCACCATGTGCTCGGCCGTCATCTCCTGGAAGCAGATGCCCAGCTTGACTGCGAGCGGGCTGATGCCCGTCGAGCCCAGCACGGACTGCAGCGCGGCGGGAATGCCGACGGCCGTGGCGATCTCCTGGAGCTCGTCCTCGGAGAACTGCGGGGTGAGTCCCGGGGAGAAGCGCAGGTGCGCGAGCGGATGATCGGCGGGCGGGGTGGGGGAGCTGGTTTCCGTGTCGGTCATGAGCACTAGGCTGGCACTGCCGACGATCAAGGAGCAACACCGTCATCATGAGCACTTCCGCCGCTGAGAACCGCCTGCTGGTCCTGGATGGGCATTCGATGGCCTTTCGCGCCTTCTACGCCCTGCCCGCCGAGAATTTCGCCACGGACACCGGCCAGCACACGAACGCGGTCTACGGCTTCACCTCGATGCTGCTCACCATGATTCGTCAGCAGGCCCCCACGCATGTCGCGGTCGCCTTCGACCTCTCCGGTCCGACCTTCCGCTCCCAGGAGTACGACGAGTACAAGGCCGGCCGCGCCGAGACCCCGGCGGAGTTTACGGGGGAGATCGAACTGATCGGCACCGTCATGGAAGCCCTGGGGATTCCCACCATCACGATGGAGGGCTACGAGGCCGATGACATCGTGGCCACGCTGGCCACCCAGGCCGAGGCCGCCGGCTGGGAGACCCGCGTCGTCTCGGGAGACCGGGACGCCTTCCAGCTCATCACCGAGGCCACCCTCGTGCTCTACCCCAAGAAGGGCGTCTCGGACATCCCGCCGCTAGACGCCGCGGCGATCGAGGCCAAGTACGGCGTGGCCCCCGCCCAGTACCCGGACCTCGCGGCGCTCGTGGGGGAGTCGGCGGACAACCTTCCCGGGGTGCCCGGCGTCGGGCCCGGCTTCGCGGCCAAGTGGCTGCAGAAGTACGGCAGCCTCGACGCGGTGCTCGAGCACGCCGACGAGATCACGGGCAAGAAGGGTGAGGCCCTGCGTGAGCACCTGGACGCGGTGCGGCGCAATCGCCGCCTCAACGCCCTCGTGACGGACCTCGAGCTGCCCGTGGAGCTCGACGCGATGGCCCTGCGCATGCCCGAGCGCGAGAGCGTCGAGGAGCTCTTCGACGCCCTGCAGTTCAACCGGATCCGGGAGCGGCTCTTCGAGGTCTTCGCCGAGCGCCTGGGCCAGGACGCTCCGGCCGCCGAGGTGGAGTCCGCGCCCGAGACCCAGCAGATCACCACACCCGAACAGTTCAGCCAGTTCCTCGCCGCGCACGCCGGCGCGACCCTGGGCGTGCATGTCGAGCTCGAGCCCGCACCGCTGCTGCCGCGCCGTAAGGTGCCCACGCCCGGGCGCTATGGCACCCCGCTGGCCCTGGGCCTCGCGGTGGATGAGGCGAGCGCCGTCGTCGTGCTCGGGGACGCGGAGCCCGCCCTGCGGGCCGCGGTGCAGGACTGGTTCGAGGACGCGGCCGCGGAGAAGTCCGTGCACGAGCTCAAGTCCGTCTCCAAGGCGCTGCACGCGCACGGTCTGCTCAGCACGCCCGCCGCAGCCGCCGGTGTCCTCGACGACGTCGCCCTCTCCGCCTACCTGATCCAGCCCGACCGGCGCGACACCACGCTGGCCACCCTCGCCGAGACGCTGCTCGGCACCCCGTTGGAGGATCCCGGGGTCGCCGCGGCGCCGGACCAGGCCGAACTCGACCTCGACGGCACCGCCGAGGCCGACGCACGGGAGGCGCTGATCGCCCGCACCGGCCGCGCCGCGTGGATCGTGCACCGGATCTCCGCGCGCGTCCAGCCCGACCTCATCGAGCGCGGCGCTGCCCTGCTCGCGCGCGAGATCGAGATTCCCCTCGCTCAGCTGCTGGCCCAGATGGAGGTCGACGGCATCGCCGTGGACATGGGTCTGCTCGAGCAACTGCGCACCGATTTCCACGAGGCGGCCGAGGCCGCCCAAGAGTCGGCGTGGGCTTCGGTCGCGGAGGCCACCGGCGGGATGAAGGTCAATCTCGGCTCACCCAAGCAGCTGCAGACCGTGCTCTTCGAGCACCTCGACATGCCCAAGACGCGCAAGACCAAGACCGGCTACTCCACCGACGTCGAGTCCCTGCACGCGCTGTTGGAGAAGACCGAGCACCCCTTCCTCGAGAACCTGATGCGCCACCGCGACGCCACCAAGCTGCGGCAGACGGTGGAGGGGCTCATGGAGTCCGTGGCCGAGGACGGCCGGATCCACACCACCTACTCGCAGACCGTGGCCGCCACCGGCCGGCTCTCCTCGCTGCACCCGAATCTGCAGAACATCCCCGTGCGCACCGCCGCCGGTCGACGCATCCGCGAGGCCTTCGTCGCCAGCGAGGGCCACGTGCTGCTCTCCGCCGACTACTCGCAGATCGAGATGCGGCTCATGGCGCACCTCTCCGAGGACGCGGGCCTGATCGAGGCCTTCCGGGCTGGCGAGGACCTGCACAACTTTGTGGGCGCCCAGGTGTTCGGCGTCGAGCCGAATCATGTCAGCGCGGAGCAGCGCTCCAAGGTCAAGGCCATGAGCTACGGGCTGGCCTATGGCCTGAGCTCCTTCGGACTCTCGAAGCAGCTGGGCATCGACGTGGACGAGGCACGGACCCTGATGAAGGGCTACTTCGATCGCTTCGGCGGGGTGCGGGAGTACCTGCGCGACGTCGTCGCCCAGGCCCGCCAGGACGGCTTCACCTGCACGATCGAGGGCCGACGTCGGTACCTGCCGGATCTGAACTCGGACAACCGTCAGCTGCGGGACATGGCCGAACGCGCCGCGCTCAACGCCCCCATCCAGGGCTCCGCCGCGGACATCATCAAGCGCGCGATGTTGGACGTGGCCGCCGGGCTCGCCGAGCAGGGTCTCGCCGCCCGCCTGCTGCTGCAGGTCCACGATGAACTGATCCTCGAGGTGCCCGAGGCCGAGCTCGAGGCCGCCACCGCCCTGATCCGCGAGCGCATGGGCCGCGCCGCGGACCTCACCGTCGACCTCGACGTCCACGTCGGACAAGGAGCCACCTGGCATGCCGCAGCACACTGAGCTCGACGCCCCCGCACTCAGCCAACACGGGTTGAAGCTTGTGGAGCTGGAGCGCGTCCAGCGTCCCGCACCGGGCCAGGACCCGCAGCTGTCCGCGGTGCCCGCCGCGCTGCAGTTCCTGCGAGCCGTGGAAAAGGGCTTCTACGAGACGGTGCCCGAGGGTGCCGCCGCGGCGCAGGTCCTCGGCTTTCAGGCCGACGATGCGCAGCGCCACCTCGGCATCTACGCGGCCGAGGCCGATCCTGATGAGCGTGAGCCGGAGGCCACCTTCCAGGACTGGCTAGCCACGCTGACCGTCTCGCCGGGGCGCGAGGTGCCGGCCTGGCTCATCTCCAATGTCACGGTGTCCCCGTCCATCCGACGCCGAGGCGCGCTGCGTGTCATGATGCAGAACTCGCTGGACGCCGCCGTCGCAGCGGGCGCGCCCGTGGCCGCGCTGACCGCCTCGGAGGCCACGATCTACCCGCGCTTCGGCTTCGGTGCCGCCACGTGGGGCCGCAAGGTCGAGGTACAGGTCAAGGGCGGCGCCGAGTTCCGTCACGACGCCGGCTCCGGGCGGGTCACGCGCCAGGACCCGCGGCAGCTGGGGGACCTCGTCGAGAAGATCCAGCGCGAAGTCCAGCTCAACACGCCCGGCAGTCCGCGGCGACCGCATGGGTACCGCGCTCACTGGGAGGACCGAGTGCAGTCCGAGAACGACGGCAAGGGCGAGGGCTGGTTCGCCGCTGTGCACACGAACGCTCACGGGGAGCGAGACGGCGTGGCTCTCTACAAGATGTTGGGCTGGGAGACGACGCCGGCCACGGTGCGGGTGCGCTCGCTCTTCGCGCAGACCCGGGAGGCCGAGCGGGCACTGTGGCACTTCCTGGCGCACCTGGACCTGATCGAGGTGATCCGCGATGACGACCACCCGATGGACCGCAGGCTCGAGTCGGCCCTGGTGGACCGGCGTCGGGTGAAGACCGTGCGCGTGTACGAGGACCTGTACGTCCGCATCCTGGACGTGGCCGCCTGCTTCGAGGCGCGCGAGTACGCGCGGAGCGTGGCCGGGGAGATCACGCTGGAGGTGAGTGACCCGCAGGGCTACGTGGCGGGCACCTACCGGCTGCGCGTGGGGCAGGGCCGGGCCGAGGTGGCGGCGTTCGACTCGAACGAGGCGGCCGGCGTCGGGCCAGCGCCGGATCTGCAGCTGAGCGTCGAGGCGCTCTCGGCCCTCTGGCTGGGCGGGGAGTCGGTGGCGACGCTGGTCGCTGCGGGAACGGTCACCGAGCGCCGAGCCGGGGCGAGCCGTGAGCTCGACGCGATGCTGGCGCCGAGCCGTGAACCGCACCTGCTCACGGGATTCTGATAGGCTGAGCGGGCACGTTCGTGCGCCTGACAATCTGACCATTACGACCCATGCCGGGTTGGCCGCCTTTGTGGCGCGCTAGAGACCTGGCATGTTCCCAACCAATCGGAGTCTCTCCTTTCATGACCACCACCTCTCACGCCCCGCAGGTTGCCGTCAACGACATCGGCACCGCGGAGGATTTCCTCGCCGCCATCGACGCCACCATCAAGTACTTCAACGATGGTGACCTCGTCGAAGGCACCGTCGTCAAGGTCGATCGCGACGAGGTCCTGCTGGACATCGGATACAAGACCGAGGGCGTCATCCCCTCCCGCGAGCTGTCCATCAAGCACGACGTCGACCCGGACGAGGTCGTGGCCGTGGGCGACTCCGTCGAGGCCCTCGTCCTCACCAAGGAGGACAAGGAAGGTCGCCTGATCCTGTCCAAGAAGCGCGCCCAGTATGAGCGCGCCTGGGGCGACATCGAGAAGATCAAGGACGAGGACGGCGTTGTCGAGGGCACCGTCATCGAGGTCGTCAAGGGTGGCCTCATCCTGGACATCGGCCTGCGTGGCTTCCTCCCCGCTTCGCTCGTGGAGATGCGCCGCGTGCGCGATCTGGCCCCCTACATCGGCCAGAAGCTCGAGGCGAAGATCATCGAGCTGGACAAGAACCGCAACAACGTGGTCCTGTCCCGCCGCGCCT
>JAUNTT010000014.1 GCA_030538555.1 Micrococcus sp. | reverse complement strand
CCAGCTCGGGCCCGCCGCGGTCGCCCGCAAGCGCACCGTCGACCCCGAGATCCCCCCCCCCCCCCCCCCAAGGAAAAGATCCTCCAGGTCACGCCATGTGGCGACGCGCGCGGAGTTCGCGTTCGTCCTCGTCGCCCAAGGGTGGCCGGGCGCTGCTCTCCAAGACCCGCTCTTCGTGGCGAAGGCGTCAAGCCCTTCATCTGGACCAAGACCGCCGATCGGCTCCTCGAACCCCTCAGCGGACGTCGTGTTCGAGGTCGATGATGCCGGCGGAGACCTCGTCGGGGTTCTGCCAGGCGGAGAAGTGTCCGCCGTCCGGCAGCTCCTCCCAGGAGCGGATGTCACGGTAGGTGCGTGCGGCGTAACTGCGGGGAAAGCCCCGTTCACCGTGGTGGACCTTCACGCGTACGGGCACGTGGATCTGCGGTATCTCGGTCTCGTGATGTTCGTCGAAGTATGCCCGGAACGAGGTGCCGATCGTGCCGGTCAGCCAGTACAGGGTCGCCGTCGTGAGCAGGTCGTCACCGCTCCAGTACTGATCGGCATCGTGGCCGCTCCAGGCGAGGAGTTTCTCACCGATCCACGCCAGGAGACCGGCCGGGGAGTCGCGTAGCGCGATCGCGAGGACATCTGGGCGGGTGGACTGGACTCGCGAGTATGCGTCACCGCCGTGCCACTGGTCGGCGAGCCACTGGAGCCACGCGCTTTCCTGCTCTGAGAGGTTCTCCCTGCGCGAGGCCGGTGCGAACGCGGCATGCGTGGCGAACAGCCCGGCCACTTGGTCCGGGCAACTCGCGGCAAGCCGGTCGCTCACCAGCGCACCGACATCTTCGCCGTAGGTCATGGAGCGTCGGTAACAGAGACTCTCGGTCATCAGCCGATGCCACAGGTTCGCAACGTTCTCACTAGTGAAAGGCGCATCAGCAAGCGGCTCGCTGAGCCCGAATCCGGGGAGCGAGGGGATCACCACGTCGATGCCGGCGGCGGTCAGGGCGGGCACGATCCGCGTCATTTCCATGAAACTGTACGGCCAGCCGTGGCTGACGATGACTGGCAGCCGGCCGGCACGAACGGCATCCTGACCTGGTGCGACGACGGCATGCACCCGCTGCCGGTCTATGGTGGTCATCAACTGGGGGAGGGTGTTGAGACGTGCCGCCTGCCTGCCTCAGTCGAAGCTCTCACGCCAGCGGGAGACGAGCCCGGCCAATCGTGACATCGGCATGCCGCTCACCTCGGCGGCGCCTGGCGAATCGTTCGGGATCGCCACATCGGCCAGGCGGTCCCGCAACCTGGCCAGGGCATCGGGATTGCCCGGCACCCGGAACGGCTCACTGGTCACTCTCACAGACGTGACCCTACGCTCCGCGGCCACCGTCGGACCGTGGGCAGACCCTCACCGGCCATGTCAGTTGAGCAAGCGTCGCCGATATCCTTCCGCGACCGCCGACGCCCGATCACGGACGCCGAGTTTGTCGTAGATGTGCTGCAGATGGGTCTTGATGCTCGCCTCGCCGATGAACAGAGCCGCCGCGGCATCTCGGTTCGAGTTGCCGTTCGCGACGAGCTGCAGCACCTGTCTCTCGCGGTCGGTCAGCGCCCCGGCCTCCGGGCGCTGCACCTGCCGCACGAGGTGCTGCGTCACCGACGGTGCGAGCGCGGACTCTCCGCGCGAGGCGGCGCGGACGGCCTGCGCCAGTTTCTCGGGCAGGGCGTCCTTGAGCAGATATCCGATGGCGCCGGCCTCGATCGCGGGGAGGACGTCGCTTTCGGTGTCGAAAGTGGTCAGGATCAGCACCCGGGCGCGCGGGCACTGCTCGCGCAGGGCGGCGGTCGCGGCGACGCCGTCCGTCCCGGGCATCCGGAGATCCATCAGGACCACGTCTGCCGAAAGCTCCTTCGTGCGCTCGACGCCCTCGGCGCCGTCGGCGGCCTCTCCGACCACCACGATGTCGTCGACGCCGGCGAAGGTGTCGCGTAGTCCGCCCCGGACGATCGGATGGTCGTCGACGATCACGAGTCGGATCATCGGTCCGCTCCCTTTCTCGCTTCGATGATCGCGGGCACACACGCGCTCACCGATGTGCCCTCACCCGGCTCGCTCTGGATCTCGACCTGGCCACCGATGCCACGGATGCGCTGCCGCATGCTGGTCAGACCGAAGCCCGCCCCCGTGGGCTCGGCGTATCCGCGCCCGTCGTCCCGCACGTCCAAGAGCACGTCGGTTCCGGTGTACGACAAGGTGACGCCGACGCGGGAAGCGTCGGCGTGCTTCGCCACGTTCGTCAGGGACTCCTGGGCGACGCGGAACAGCGCCACCTCGATCGCCGGGCTCAGCGGCGCGCGGGTGCCGGTGACCTCGACCCGTGCCGCGATCCGTTCATCCTCCGACCACCGCGCAGTCAGGGTGCGGATCGCCTCGGGCAGATGGGCACGATCGAGCTCCTGGGGTGCGAGCGCCTGCACGGATCGTCTGGCTTCGGTCAGACCATTGCGTGCGAGATGCAGAGCCTGGGTCATGTGCTCCTCACGTTCATCCGGAGTGCTGGCCGGGCGCTGCGCCGCCTGGAGCTGTGTGATGATTCCGGCGAATCCTTGAGCCAGGGTGTCGTGTATCTCTCTGGCAAGTCGTTCGCGTTCGTCTTGGACTCCGGATTCCCGTGCCTGGTTGACCAGCTGTGCGTGCAGTCCGGCGTTCTCGTGCAGCGCCTGCTCGAGTCGAGCGATGAGCTCGTCACGCCTGCGCTCTGCGGTCTCGCTTCGTCGCGAGATCGGGATCCCCACGCCGATCGCAGCCGTCTGCACGATGACGATCAAGACGAGCATCACGAAGGTCTCATGAGTGGGGTCCGGCCAGAAAAGCGTCATGCCGTTCAGCGCGACCGATGTCGCCAAGACGGCAATCAGCCCGAGCGGCCATGGCGAGAGCAGGTATGCATGGAAGAAGCCCGCGACCGTCAGGATCACGAAGACCGCGGAGTACGACATGAGGAGGACACACAGCCCGAGCAGTCCCAGGAAGTAGATGACCGCGGGCGCGGTGCGCAGGTTGCCTCGCGCGACGGGCATCGTGCTCCCCGAGAGTATCCATGCCGCCGTAGCGGCGAGCAGCCCGAGGACAGAAGCACCCTCCGGCCAGAACTCCCCGCCCGACGCCGGGAACGCCCAAGCGAAGTACACCCCCGCTGAGACTGCCAGCAGCAGCCACGGCGTGCACAGTTGGAGCAGATCCCACGAACGCATCCGTTCCGTCATCTGTGACCTCACTCGGCATCGATTCCCGTCGTCGGTGGTCTGGCTACTCCCATCGGAAGAACTTCGCGGCGACTGCGCTCGCGAGCACCGCGATACCAGCCATTATCGCAATCTGCACCCAGAAGGGCTGGCCGACGCTGGTGAGCTCACCCGCAGCGGGAGACCACGCCTCGATGAACGCCTGCAACCCTGGAGGAACGAAGTCGCCGACCTTCTGCAGCGCCTCGGGCATCGTGTACCGCGGGAGGAAGGCCCCGCCGAAGAACATCAGCATGACGAACAGGAACGTTCCGATCGTCGTGGCCGCGCTGCTCGTGCGCACCAGTGCGGCGGAGATCAGGCTGATGCCGAGCACGGCGGCATAGCCGACGACGAAGGCGACGACGAAGGCGAGAGGCCGCTGCGGCGGGGCGATGCCCAGCACCGCCCACGCCACGGCGATCATCAGCGCGGCACCCACGATCACGGACCCGAAGGACACGATCATCTGCGCGAGCAGGATCTTCCGCGGATGCACCGGGGTGGTGGACAAGCGGCGCAGGATGCCCCGCTCGCGGTACGTCGCAATCACGCTCGGGGTGTGCTGCACGGCGATCATCACGATCCCGAACACCAGCGCCGTCGGAGCCCAGGCGTCGATCGCGCGGAGCCCTCCGAGCTCCGGGGGCGACTCCCTGAGCGCCGGGATGGCGCTGAGAGCCAACAGCAGCCCTGTGGGGAACAGCACCCCGAAGAACACCGTGGTGGGGTCGCGGAGCAGAAGCTTCGCCTCGACCTTGAGCATCGTCATCAGAGCACGCACGGCTCATCCTTCCTTCAGGTGGGTCTCTGCGGATTCCGGCGCCTGGCCGGTAAACGTGACGAACACGTCGTCGAGGCTGACCTGGTCGACACGGAGATCCTCGGCCACGACCTCCGCCCGCGCGAGAGCTCCCGCGACGCTGCTGAGGAGTTGTCCACATCCGGTGACGAGCCAGGTGCCCTCGGTGATCTCGACGTCCGACACATCGGCGAGGCCCATCAGGACGCCTCTGTCCAGCGGTTGCCTGACACGGAAACGCACCTGCTGAGTCGCGCTCGCCTGCGCGATCAGACCGGCAGGAGTGTTGACTGCGGCGACGCGACCACCGGCGATGACGGCGATCCGGTCACTGAGGCGTTCTGCCTCGTCCATGAAATGCGTGACCAGGACGATCGTGACACCCTTCTCCCGCACTCGCTCGATGAGGCTCCACGTCTCGCGCCTGGCCTGCGGGTCCAGACCCGTGGTCAGTTCGTCGAGGATCGCGACCTTCGGGTTCCCGACCAGGGCGCAGGCGATCGAGAGCCGTTGCTTCTGCCCACCGGAGAGCGCCTTGTACCGCGTGCGGCGCTTCTCGCCCAGCCCCAGAAGATCCACCAGCTCATGTCGATCAGCGGGATTCCGATAGAACGAGCTGTAGAGCTCGAGTGCCTCATCCACGGTGATCGCATCCGGAAAGCTGCTCTCCTGCAACTGGACTCCGAGCCGTTCCCGCACTTGCGCGCGCTGTGTGACAGGGTCGAAGCCCAAGACGCGCAGCGAACCACGATCCGGTGTCCGCAGGCCGGCAATGCTCTCCACAGTGGTCGTCTTCCCGGCACCGTTCGGCCCGATGATGCCGAAGATCTCCCCCTCCTCAACGGTGAACGAGACATCGTCGACGGCGATGCGCTGCCCATAGCGTTTGTGCAGATTCCGTACTTCCAGTGCGCTCATACGGTGACGCTACAAAGCATCGCGGTTGCGCCGCGTCCCCCATCAAGGTTGAGAACGGGTTGATTCCGGTATCCACCGTTTGGTGGATACCGCTGGCGGCCGAGCTTCGGCGGGTTCTCGGTGTGGTGGTGGCCCGAGCCCGGGGCCTCCGTGGCTGAAGTGGTTTCGAGGTGTCCGGGTCATCATGACCTTTGGCCTTCTCCCGGAGTGACGAGCCCGGACTCGTAGGCGATGATGACCAACTGTGATCGGTCTCGGGCGGAGAGCTTTCTGAGCAGGCGGCCGACATAGGTGCGTGCGGTCGCGGGGCTGATGTGCAGTCTCGCGCCGATCTCATCGTTGGATTCAGCCATGCCGATGCGTGCGAGAACGTCGCGTTCCCGGTCGGTGAGCCCGTCGAGCATCGCCGGGCGGGTCGTCGCGTGTGGTTTTTTCGCGAGGGTGCCCATGACTTTCCGCGTGATCGACGGGGAGAGCAACGCGTCGCCGTTTGCGACGCAGCGGATGGCAGCCCGCAGCTCAGCGGGGCAGATGTCTTTGAGCAGGTATCCGGCCGATCCTGCCCGGATGGCGGCGAGCACGTTCTCGTCTTCGTCGAAGGTGGTCAGTACGACGACGTGCACTCCGGTCAGGGACGAGTCGGCGAAGATCTCCCGGGTCGCTGAGATGCCGTCCATCTGCGGCATTCGGATGTCCATCAGCACGACGTCCGGTCGGTGCTGACGGACTGCGCGGACGCCGGCGCTCCCGGTGGAGGCCTCGGCGACGACCTGGATATCACCGTCGTGTTCGGCCAGGGTGCGCAGCCCGGTGCGCACGAGTTCCTGGTCGTCGACCAGCACGATGCGGATCATGGCAGGCTCCCGGGGAACCTGGCCTCGACGTTAAAGCCCTCGTTGTTCGAATGGGTGGTCAGCGATCCGCCGAGGAGCCGGACGCGTTCGCTCATCCCGACGAGGCCGTACCCGGTCGCGTGGTCGCCGAGGGGCTGCCCGTGACCGACGTCGGTGACGGTGATGAGCAGGTGACCGTCCTGTATCCGGGCCTGCACGTGCGCGTGCCGTGCTCCTGCGTGGTGGATGACGTTGGTGATCGATTCCTGGATGACCCGGTAGGCGGCGGTGTCCACAGGGGCTGGGAGCTCGGAGGGCTCGGCGGTAATGTCGGTGCTGACCTCGACGTCCGCGGCTCTGGCGGTGTCGACGAGCTGCGCTACAGAGGCGAGCGACTGGATGCCGCGGGTTTCGTCCTGCAGCTCGCCCGCGCGCAGGATCCGCACCATCGAGCGCACTTCGCGTAGTGATCGGGTGCTCGCATCGCGTATGTGTTCGACCGCCTTGTACACGGCCGCGTCGTCGCTGCCGACCGCCTCGGCGGCGACAGCTGACTGCAGGGAGATAACCGACATGGTGTGCCCGACTGTGTCGTGCAACTCGCGGGAGATGCGTTCGCGTTCGTTCTGTACTTGCCGTTGCGCCTCGCGGACGTGCTGCTCGCCGGTAAGGCGCGCGATCTCGGCCTGCGGCGCGGCACGGATGCGACGGGCGCGGACGTTGTAGCCGAGCGCGATCGCCGCGGCGAACAGTGCGATGTTTGACACCGACTCATAGCCCAGCACGTACCCGACCGGTTCCGCGCCGTCGCGGATGCGGAAGTACACCGACACGGCGAACACGAGGACTGCCGCGCCCGTGGATCAGCCCAGCAGCCCGGCCTCGGCTGTGGAGAACAGCGCGGCCACGACCGGAACCGCCACACCGATCGGTGGGTAGTCCAGGTTGTAGTAGGCGAACATCCCCAGCACGCTGAGCGCGAGCACCGCGTGCGGCAGGCTGCGGCGCAGCAGCATCAGGGCACCGAACCCGGCCGCGAACAGTTACGTGATCACATCCGGTTGCCTGCTCCCGCCCTCGCCGATCGCGATGATCACCGCTAACGACAACGCGACAGCGGTGCCCAGCAGCGCGTCGATCACCCATGGCGACACCTGCCCCGCCCGGCGACCGGCAGCGGCTACCGCAGGTAGCTGCGCCGTCGTTCGCTTGCTCATGGTTCCCAGCCTAGAAGCTCAGGTTGCGAAGGTCATGGGCCTGAAACCGACATCCGAGGTTGCTTCTCGACGTACAGAAGACGAGACCGGTGACGACCGGTGTCGAGAGCCAGGGCCGATGCGTCGAGTGCCCGCTCCTTCCTAGCGTTGCGGTTCATGGACACGATCAAATCCCTCCACTGGCCCCTCATCCTGGGACTCGGCGCGCTCGCGTTGATCAGACCCCTGACACGCATCGCAGAGGACCAACTCGACTTCTTCGACGGTTCCGCCGTGGTTCCCATCGCGCTCACGGTGATGATCTCCGCGATCTGGATCGCCGTCGTCGGCCTGAGCAAGACCGTCCAGCCCGTCCTCACGCTGCTGTTCGCCGGGCTCGCCTACGCCGTGTTCTCGATCATCCTCAGCGGCATCCTCTCACCCATCCTCATCGGAGAGCTGCAGGGTCCGCTCGCCAACCCGATCGCGATCGCTCCGATGCTGCTGACCAACGCGATCTGGGGCTTGGCCGCCGGCGGACTGGCCCTGCTCGTCCAGCGCCTGCGCGGCATCCGGGCACCTCAGCCCCGCACCAACGACTACCCCACGTCGAAAGGACGATCATGACCGGCACACCCGACGGCACGCACGACCCCGACCAGGCGCGTACCGATGCCGCTATTCACGAGCTGCAGGCCCGTAGTCACTGGCCGCAGCCCACAGACCCCGCTTCCGGTGCGCCGCTCCCGGGCCTACGCCCTGAGCGCGCGCCCGCAGCATCATCGAACCCCGTCATGAAGACGAGCACAGGAAGCGGGCTGCGCAAGCTCGGAGTCGGCGTGATCGGTCTCCTCGGCGGCTTGCTGCTCGGCCTGCTCGCTCGACTCTTCGTCCCTCCCCAGCCCTCGCTGCCGCTGGCACTCAGCATTGGAGCCATCACCGCGGCGCTCGCCATCGCGGGCGTGGCCGTCGCCCTCCTGATCGATCATCGCTATCACAGCCGCCGCGGGCAGACCCGCCACGTGACCATCCCTGACACACCCTCAGCTCAATCTGGAACAGGTCCGGAGAGGAAGGGAACGCCCATGACAAGAGTCGGCATCGGCGCATTGGGCTCCGTCGGCGGGTTGCTGCTCGCACTCATCCTCCAAGACATCCTGGCCGTCGCGTTCCTCGGCCACGGCACGATTCCCTTCCCCCTCGCCGTGGTCGTGGGTTTCCTCCTGCCCACCCTCGCGGTGCTCGGGGCCGTCGTGGCGATCTTGCTCGACAACCGGAACACCACACGCACGTCGAAGGGCCGCACGAATGAATGAAGCTTGTCCAGAACTGTCGCGTCGAACCCTGCTCAAGATCGGCGGGGCCGCGGTGACCGGCTTCGCCCTGTCGCAAGTGCTGGCCGCATGCACCGGCCTTGACAGCGGCGGATCCAACACCAGCACCGAATCAAGCGCGGGCCGCGTGCTCGGCAGCGAGGCTCCGCTCCCGGAGGCGTTCCGCGCCCCGCTGCCGATTCCACCTGTCCTTGAACCCGTCCACCGTGACGACGGCACCGACTACTACGAGATCACCCAGAAAGTCGGCAGGCCGCGATCCTCGCTGGACTCACCACCGAGGTGTGGGGATACAACGGCATCTTCCCCGGCCCCACCCTCGTCTCCCGGCGCGGCCGCCGGACAGTGGTTGCCCACCGCAACGAACTGCCGGTGCCCGTGAAGGTGCATTTGCACGGTGGTAAGACCGCACCTGAGCACGATGGATATCCGACCGATCTCATCCTTCCCGAGCGCGGCGAACACACCGGTCATGGTGCCCATGACGGTACGAGCGTGATCGGCAGCAGGCAGTACGTCTATGAGATGGATCAGCCCGCCGCGACGCTGTGGTACCACGACCACCGGATGGACTTCACCGGTCCCCAGGTCTATCGGGGACTGGCCGGGTTCCACCTCATCCACGACGACACCGAGGAATCACTCGGCCTCCCGGTCGGCGATCGCGACATCCCTCTGATGATCCTGGACCGCGCCTTCGCCTCCGACGGTTCCTTCCTCTACCCGTCGTCAAATCCGAGCCTCACCGGTTCCCCCGGGGTGACAGGCGACTACATGAGCGGCGTGCTCGGCGACTGCATACTCGTCAACGGTGCACCCTGGCCGGAGCTGGACGTCTCCGACACGAAGTACCGGTTCCGCATCCTCAACGCCTCCAACGCCCGCCGCTACCGTCTCCGCCTCGACGGCGGACCGGCCTTCATCCAGATCGGCAGCGACCTCGGGCTACTCCCGACCCCGATCGAACACGACGCCATCGATATTGCCCAAGCCGAACGGTTCGACGTGGTGGTCGACTTCTCCACCCACCGCGTCGGCGACCAGATCACCATGGTCAACGAGCTCGGCGACGGCGGCACCGCGCAGGTGATGCGATTCGTCGTCGCCCGCCATGAGAACGACACCGGACCCGTGCCGAACCGCCTCGCCGACATCGAACGCCTCTCCAGGGATGATGTGGCCGTGGAGCGGGAGTTCGTCTTCGCCCGAGGCGGTGCGCAGGCCCACGGCATGACCCTACGGACCTTAAACGGGGAACCGTTCAGCACCGACACGATTGCCGCACGTCCCCGGCTCGGCACCACAGAGAAATGGACCAACCGGGCACAGAACGTCGAGCACCCTTCCACATCCACCTCGCCCCGTTCCAGGTCATCGGACGCAACGGCAACGATGATCCTGGCCCCTACAACCACGGATGGAAAGACACCGTGAACCTCGACAACGGCGGAAGAGCCGAACTGCTGATTCGCTTCGACGGTCACCGCGGTAAGTACGTCTTCCACTGCCATAACCTCGAACACGAGGACATGATGATGATGGCCAACTTCGAAGTCATCTGAGGAACGCTATCCACTCCGGAGCACTGGGCCGGTGTCCCAGTGACAGAAGTGCTAACGAAAGTGCTAAGCAACCTGTAGGTCAAGGTATCGCGGTGGGGTTATCCACAGGTCACATGCCGTAGATCGTTGATCTTATGCGGCAAAACGTTCGGTCGAGATTCACGGTGCGAGGGGGTCGAGTGCAGTTCAAGTCCCGTGCCGTTCGCGGCGAGCATCACCGAGTCTTCGCCCATACCGTGCCCCGAAGAATGCCGAACCGTCCAGCGATCCCGTTCACGCTCATGCCCTGAGCGCCGGCTGTTCGCATAGCGTCTACTTCCTTGTCCGTGAGGCGTGTTCGAGGTCGTTTCTTTGGTTCCGCCGATGCGCCGATCAACGGGTCATCCGCTCTCCCCTCGGTGTCGGCATCCCCACGAATGCCTTGATTCCATGCGGAAAGGAGCTTCTGAACCCGTGGTCGTCTGTTCCCACAACGCTCCATTGCGTCCACTCAAGAGACAAGGCCCCGCTGACAACGGCGGGGCCTTCGTCGTGTGCGGGGTGATGAGGCCAGAGCGGGGGATGGGGCAAGCCTGCAGTGCCAGGGTGTCGCCGCCACGGACGACGACTCCGTCCTGCGCCCCCGATTTGTCCCGGCACGCGGTGTCGGATAGAGTTCCAACGTCGCTCAGGGCGAGCCGCAAGGCCCGCCCTGGGGAGACGCCCTTTTGGGGGTATGGCGCAGTTGGTAGCGCGTCTGCATGGCATGCAGAAGGTCAGGGGTTCGAATCCCCTTACCTCCACCAGGTTGTCAAGGCCCCGCCGGAACCGGCGGGGCCTTCGTCGTGCCCGGTCATCCCCGAAAGGGGATCTCCGATCGCAAGATCGGCACATCGTAGCCATGCGTGCGCAGCATCGCGCGGAGCGAGACGGCGGCGTCGGGACCGTTGGGTGAGGGAGAGATGGCGACGGCTCTGATCGGCAGCGGGGCCACGGTCTCGGTGATGACCTCGCGATCGTGTGATGGTCCTGTCAGCCAGAGGTGGGGTGCCACACCGTACCGGGACGCGCGGTAGCGGACGATTCCGTCCCACCCACCGGCGTCTGGCCGTTGGAGCACGGACACGGTGTGCCTCACCTCGCGTTCGTCCACGAAACCCTCGTGCTTGACCAAGACCAGCGCCTGTTCGAGCTCGTCAAGGACCTCCGCGAAGTCATTCAGCAGTCCGAGGCGGTCGCTCTGAGCATCGATCACTCGCTGCCATTGCGCCCTGTCCTGGGGTAGCAGGTCCATCGCTCGGTCCGCGAGCCTGCGCTGCTGCGCCGTGGAGTAGGCCACCGGTGTCCACGGCCGGGCGCGCAGCAGGCTGTCCTTGGGAATCGATGCAGCCGTTCCCGGAGCCGCCAGGACGGGCAGAGGGACGCTGCTGTCAAGGCCGATGGCATAAGACTCCTCAGGCCCTCCGTAGCAGCGCCACATCGCCAGCAGATCCCAATGCGCTGCCGCGCTGAGGATAAAAAACGTGCCGGAGGACGGACCTCGTTCCCCCACGTCTGAGCGGTCGAGACGTTCCTGCACCAGCGCCGCAATGGCATCGCCGCGCTCGGCTCGCTCGGTGAGGGCTTCCCTCAACCGCTGCACGCCGAGCGCGATCTCCAGGTGGTCGTTGAGAAAGCCCGACGCCGTCGCCCACAGCACGTGGTTGCGCACGATGGACAAGAGGCCGTGGGCGTCGGTGTAGTGCCAGACCAGCGTGGCTGTCACGTCCTGCTCCAGACTCGTTGCTGTGCTCGTGTCCATGCTTCTCAAGTTTAGTGCCCCCGCGTGTGAGCGCCGCCCGGGGCCGAGATCAGCGCGATCCATGCCCACGGGTCCGCCAGCGCCCCGACCTCCGCTGTGCATCACGATCCCCGGTTTACACGTGAGGTTGTGATGCAAACCGGAGGTCGAGGTCGAGGCGGGCCGCAATCCTGACGTCGGGTGTGAGGCACCCAGAAGGTCAGGAGTGAAACACCTCCGCGCGTCGGGCCCGCGTCGCAGGACAGTGGGCCTGCGGTCGCTCGGGGACAATCGAGGGATGACACAGCGAGGCCGCGCGGCGACGATCATGGCGGCCGCGGGACTCTTGTTGGTGGCCCTCAATCTGCGCGCCGGCGTCGCCTCGGTCGGCCCGGTGATGACCTACATCCGAGAGGATCTGGGCATCAGCGCGGCCGCCTCGAGCCTGCTGACCGCCATCCCCGTCTTCGCCTTCGGTCTCTTCGCCTTCCTCACCCCCACCCTCACGCGCCGGATCGGGCGACACCGCCTGATCGGCGTCGCGCTGGCCGTGCTGACCCTCGGCATCCTGCTGCGCCTCCTGCCCGCCGTGGCTGCCCTGTTCGCCGGCACGCTGCTGGTGGGGGCGGCCATCGCCGTCGGGAATGTGACGGTCCCGGCCATCGTCAAGCAGGACTTCGCGCACCGCAGCGGCGTGATGATGGGCCTGTACTCGATGGCCCTCACCCTGTCGGCCACGCTGGCCTTCGGGCTCACCGCACCGGCGGCCGCTGCGCTGGGTGGCCAGTGGCGCCTCGGGCTGGGCATGTGGGCGTTGCTCGCGATCGCCGCCCTGGCGGCGTGGGTGCCGCAGCTGCGACGCAGGCCGGCGGCGACGTCGTCGGGCTCGGCCGTTGACGAGGCGACCTTGCGACGCCTCGCGCGGCACCCAGTGACCGTTGCCGTCTCCCTCTACATGGGGGTGCAGAGCCTGGGCTTCTACTCGACGCTGACGTGGGCGCCGAGCATGCTGCAGTCCGCGGGCATGGACTCCACGACGGCGGGTCTGCTGTTGGCCTATGCCACGCTGCCCTCCATGGTGACCTCCATGGTCGTGCCCCTGCTGGCGGGACGGTCCGGTACGGCGGATCGGTGGGTGCGCGTCGGGGTGGCCGCGCTCGTCGTCGCCTACCTCGGCCTGTGGCGGGCGCCGGTCGAGGGGGCGTGGCTATGGATGACCCTGCTCGGGCTGGCACAGGGCATGAGCCTGGCGCTGGGGCTGAGCTTCATCGTGTGGCGCTCGGCCACCGCGCACATCACCGGCCAGCTCTCCACTCTGGCGCAGGGGGTGGGGTACATGATCGCGGGGCTGGGCCCGCTCATTCTCGGCAGCCTGTTCTCGCTCACCGGGGCTTGGTCCGTGCCGCTGGGGTTACTGCTGCTCATGCTCATTCCGCAGGCCGTGTTCGGGGTGCTCGCCGCCAGGCCGCGGACGGTGGGGGAGCGGCGCTGAGCCCTTACTCTTCCAGCGGGTGGATCGCTAGCGTCGAGGGCATGACTTCTGTTCTCTTCGTTGTATCCGCCGCCGATTCCTGGACCCTCAAGGACGGCTCCAGCCACCCCACCGGGTACTGGGCCGAGGAGTTGGCCACCCCGCACAGCCTCTTCCGCGACGCCGGCTGGGACATCACCGTGGCCACGCCCGGTGGCGTGCCGCCGACGGTGGACCAGGCCAGCCTTGGCGAGGACGCTGGCTCCGAGGAGGAGCTGGCGAGGATCAAGGAGTATCTCGACTCCATTGAGGCGGAGCTCGGTGCGCCGATTCCGCTCGAGGACATCGACGACACCCAGTACGACCTCGTCTTCTACCCCGGTGGTCACGGGCCGATGGAAGACCTGGCCCACGACCCCACCTCCGGAGCCCTGCTCTCGCGCCGCGTCACGGCGGGCGAACCCGTGGCTCTGCTCTGCCACGCACCCGCCGCGGTGCTGGCTGCCGTCGACGCCGACGGGTCCAACGTGTTCGCCGGCCGCACCATGACGGCCTTCTCCGATGACGAGGAGCGGGCCGGTGGGCTGGCCGAGCAGGCGAAGTGGCTCGTAGAGTCCGAGATGGTGGCGGCCGGCATCACCTATGAGAAGGCCGACGAGCCCATGGCGCCGAAGGTGGTTGTGGACGGGTCCATCTACTCCGGTCAGAACCCTGCCTCCTCCGAGCTGCTGGCCCAGACGCTGATCGAGGATCTCGACAGCTAGACGCCTCCCACGGCCGTAGGGCGCAGGCGGCTACACTCCTGTAATGCCCCGGAGCCCCTCGCCGCGCGCCATCCTCATCGCGGGATCGCTGGTCCTCTGTCTCTCCCTGGGATTGCGGCACGCCTTTGGGCTCTTCTTGCAGCCGGTGACGGACTCGACGGGCTGGTCCCGCGGCACTTTCGGACTGGCCATCGCCACACAGAATCTGCTGTGGGGCGTGGCCCAGCCCTTTGCCGGCGCGCTGGCTGACCGGATCGGATCGGCCAAGGTCATCATCGCCGGCGCCTGTCTCTACGTGCTGGGCCTGCTGGGGATGGCGTGGTCACCCAACGCCGCGGTGTTCACGGTGTCCGCCGGTGTGCTGATCGGCGTGGGCCTGGCCGGGGTGACCATGCCCATCGTCTTCGGTGCCATCAGCCGCGTGATGCCGCCCGAGAAGCGGTCGATGGCGTTCGGGGTCGCCATGGCCATCGGCTCCCTCGGCCAAGTGTCCATGATGCCCGCCGTCCTGGGCTCGATCGGTGCGGCGGGGTGGTCGACGACGCTCGTCATCATGTCCGGTGTGGCCGCCTTGATGCTGCCCTTGGCGTTCGTGGTGGGCGGAGTACGGCCCCGACCTCACGACGCCAGTGCCACCACCGGCGCGCTGGAGGGCCCACGGCCGGAACCGCCATCCGCCGCGCGCTCACCACCCCGAGCTTCCTGCTGCTCTCGCTCGGCTTCTTCGTCTGCGGGTTCCACGTGGTCTTCGTCGCCACCCATCTGCCGGCACACTTGGCCGATCATGGCCTGGATGCTTCGGTGGGCTCCACGGCCCTGGCACTGATCGGCCTCTTCAACGTGTTCGGTTCGCTCGCCGCCGGTTGGCTGGGGTCACGGTTCCCGAAGCCGCGGGTGCTGGCGGGCATCTACGCGCTGCGCACCGTGGCGTTCATCGTCTTCTTGGTGATGCCGCTGTCCGCGTTCTCGGTCTACCTCTTCGCCGCCGTACTGGGGTTGCTGTGGCTGTCCACGGTGCCGTTAACCAACGGCGTGGTGGCGGTGTTGTTCAGCACCAAGAATCTCGGCATGCTCAGCGGCGTCGTCTTCCTGGGCCACCAGATCGGCGCGTTCCTGGGCGGCTGGCTCGGCGGCGTCGTCTATGAGGCCACGGGCACGTACACGATGATCTGGTGGGTGTGCGTGGGCCTGAGCGCCATGGCCGCCCTCGTCAGCCTGCGCGTGATCGAGAGGCCGATGGATGTCGAGATACGCGGCCAGACTTAGGCAGCAGCCGTCTCCACGCTGCGCTTCAGGGCGGCCAGTCCGCGGTCGAAGTCCGCAGCCAGCTTCTTCTCCATCCGGAAGACGGTGTAGAAGACCCGCATCAGCACGGTGTGCTGGCCGGTCATGGTCCAACGGACCTCGGTGGCGTCGGCGCCGATCGGCACCAGGTCGAAACGCACGTGATTCGTCGCGGCGAAGGGCTTGATGAAGGTGAGCTCGACGTCCACGCGATGCTCGCTCGAGTGGAGCACCCGCATCGACCCCTCGCCGGCCTCCTTGTTGCCGCACCAGGACTGCTGGGCGCCCTCGCCGGATTGCGGGCCGTTATAGGTGACGGTCATGTTGGGGTCCAGGCCATGCCAGGGAGACCAGTCGGACCACCGGTGGAAGTCATCGATCCAGGGGCGGATCTGTTCGGGACTTGCAGCGATGCGGAGGGATCGCGTCAGGGAGAAATCGCTCATGAGTCGTGAGTGTAGACCTTGGCGCCACCGGAGCGATGTCGTCGGGCTCAGTCCTCGAAAACGTACTCCGCGGTGATGTTCTCGTCGACGGCGCGCAGGATGCCGCCGTAGAAGTTCTCGGCCTGCTCGCGCAGGATCTCGCGGTTGGACTCCACGTACTCACCTTGCGCGTCGGGGCTGAGGACGTCGTTGACCATCTCGACCGGGTCGATCTTCGGGGTGATCCACCGCAGGACCCCGCCGTCGGTGGCGGCCACGGTGAAGTTCTCGTTGTCGTGCCCAATGAACTGGAATTCCGGGATCGTGATCCGGTACCGCTCCTCGTCCACCCGCTCAATGCCGACGTCGCCGCCTTCGATGCCGAGCTTGGCCGTGAACTCGTACTGTACAAACGTGGCCCGCTCGCTGAACGGGATCCGCAGCCCCTCGATGCCGAAGAGCTGGGTGTCCTGATTGCGCTCGGCGATGCCCTGGATGCCGAGACTCAGCAGCACCACCTGCTCCTCGCGGGTGATGGAGTGGATGACCTGCGAGTTGCGGGCTTCGGCCTCGCGCTGGGCATTGTCCGCGCGGACGGTCTGGACAATCAGCGCGGCGGCCACGACGGCGAGCACCAGCAGCACCACCACGAACGGGATGAAGTAGCTCGGTCGGCGGAATCGACGCTCAGCGGACACGGACATGGCATCTCCTCACGCTTGGCCGGTGGTCCTAGCGTAGACGCAGCGTCCCGACGACGTCGGCCACCGCCGCGCGACCCGTCGAGTCCAGCCCGCGCAGGGGGGAGGGCAGGATCGGGCTCTGCACGAGTCGCAGGTGCTCGGCGATCGCGGCGATGGCCCGCAGGCTCGAACCGGAATCGCGGTAGAGGTCCCACAGCGGCTGCAGCGCCGCGTCGGCGGCCCGCCCGGCCTCGGCGCTCTCGCGCACGGCGCGCACGAGGTCCACAGCCAGCTGCGGCAGCGTGCCGGCCAGCACTGAGTACCAGGTGTCGCAACCGGCGAGCAGACCCTCGGCAGCGACGGCGTCACCCGAGATCCCGAGGCTGAGCACGTCGCCGATCGCAGCGCGCACCGCGCTCACACGGGCCTGCATCGCCTCAGGCCCGCCGGTCACCGGGGGAATCTTGAATCCCGCGATGCCGGGCACCTCCGAGATGCGCGCGTAGAGGTCCACGGAGACGTCCACCCGGGTGGTCACGGGATTGTCATAGACGATGATCGGCAGATCCTGCCCGTCGGCCACCTCGGCGTAGAGGCCGAACACCTCGTCCTCGGTCAGCGGCTGGTAGGTCATCGGAGCCACCATGACCGCCAGGGCGCCCGCCTCAGCCGCATGTTCAGCGTGGAGCAGCGTCTCCCGCGTAGACAGGGCTGACACCCCGGCCATGACGGGGACATCGCCGGCCGAGCTCACGGCCGCCTCGATCACCCGACGCCGCTGTTCCACGCTCAGATAGGCCGCGCAGCCGGTGGAGCCGAGAACCGTGATGGAGTCAACGTCCGCGGCCACGCACCGACGCACGAGTTCTCGCAAGGCTGGCTCATCAAGGTCACCACCGATCAGTGGTGTCAGGGGGAAGGCACTGAGTCCGCGCGGCACGCTCACGATGACGCGGCCTCCCTCGCCGCACCCGCGTCACGTCCGAGACGCTGGAGGAACAACGCCTCCGCCTGGCAGGCCTTGGCGAAGTCGCCCAGGTCCATCGACTCGTCATTGGAGTGCATCCGCGAGTGCGGGTCCACCACGGCGGTGACCAGCACGGTCGACTCCGGAAAGCGCTCGGCGAAGGCGGCAACGATGGGGATGGAGCCGCCGATGCCCACCTCCACGGGTGCGACGCCGAACGCTTCCGTCAGGGCGTCCACTGCGGCCTGAGCGTGGGTAGAGTCCATCGAGATTTCGCTGGCCGCCGAGGCGCGCCCGGCCTCGATCTCCACGTGCGCACCCCAGGGGGCGTTCTCGCGCAGGTGCGTATGCAGGGCATTGGTCGCGGCGGCCACGTCCTGGCCCGGGGCGAGACGCACGCTGACCTTGGCGCTGGCCTGCGGGATGAGCGTGTTGGAGGCATCCGCGATCCGGGTGGTGTCGATGGCAAGCACGGAAGCGGTGGGCTTCATCCAGAGCCGTTGCACCACGCTGCCCTCGCCGAGCAGCTGCACCCCCTCGAGCAGATCGGCCTCGTCCCGCAGCCGCTGCTCGCCGTACTCCAGGTCCGGAGCCTCGCGCTGGACGAGACCCTCGATGGCGACGTTACCGGCGTCGTCGTGCAGGGTGGCCAGCAGCCGGCACAGCGCCGTCAGGGCGTCGGGAACGGCCCCGCCGAAGCCACCGGAGTGCAGGCCAGAACCGGAGGTGGACACCCGCACCACGGCGTCCACATTGCCGCGCAGGGAGGTGGTCAACGAGGGCTGACCCGTCTGCCAGTTCATCGCGTCGGTGATGACGTGGGCGTCCGCGGTGAACTCGTCCGGGTACTTCTCGATCATCGCGAGCATGGTCGGCGAGCCGATCTCCTCTTCACCCTCGACGAGGACCTTGACGCCCACCGGCGGCTGACCATTGAAGGCGCGCAGGGCTGCCAGATGCACGGCGAGGCCTCCCTTGTCATCGGCTGCTCCCCGAGCGTAGAGCCGCCCGTTCCGCTCTGTCGGCTCGAAGGGAGGTGTGGTCCACGCGTCGAGCGCGCCGGTGGGCTGGACGTCATAGTGCGCGTACAGCAGCACGGTGGGGGCACCCTCCGGCGCGGGGAAGTGGCCGTACACCGCGGGTTTGCCGCCGGCCTCGAGCTGCCGCACCTCCGGGCACCCGATCTCGCGCAGCAGGCGCTCGACCTCGGCCGCGCACGTGAGGACGTCCTCATCGTGCTCGGGCATCGAGGAGACGGACGGGATCTCGATCAGCCCGCGCAGGTCACGCAGGACCTGGTCGAGGACGGGGGCCACGCGCACGGAGTCAGACGTCATCGGGCCAGCCTAGTGAAGAGGTGCGCGTCACGTCGCGTCCTGTGGATCGCCGTCCCGACGCCGGACGATCGGCTTAACGTTTCCGGTGCGGTTCCTAGACTGATCAGCGTGCAGTGCAGACGTCTTTTTTGGGCAGACGTCCCGGCAAGGCCGCCGGGGCGGGCAGTGCCCGCCGCCCGAGTGTGAGGAGCCAGCCCCATGACCGCGACCCCATCCACCACGCAGACCGAGATCAAGTGCCCCAAGTGCCAGACCGTGTTCACCCTGGACGAGGCCAGCTATGAGGACGTGCGTCGCCAGATCCGGGACCACGAATTCACGCAGGAGCTCGAGCAGCGCCTGGATGCGGTGCAGGCTCAGCGAGAAGCGGATCTGCGGCTCGCGAAGGCGGAGCACGAGCGGGCCCTGGACGCGGAGCGCCAGCAACGCACGGCCGACGCAAAGGAGGCCGCCTACGCCTTGGAGCGCGCGCAGGCGGAGAAGGACGCCGCCCTGAAGGATGCTGCGGCCGCCGCTCAGACCCGGGTCCAGGAGCTCACCGCGAAAGTGGAGGCCGCGAGCCTGGAACGTGATCTGGCGGTCAAGGACGCGATCACTGCGAAGGACACCGAGCTGCAACAGTTGCGGGCCGAGCTGAAGGCGTCCGGGACCGAGCAAGAGTTGGCCCTGCAGCGTGCCGTGACCGAGGTGGCGCGCGAACGGGACGAGTTCAAGACTGCCGTCGAGCGAGCAGAACTCGAGAAGACCCACGAGGCGCGCGCCCTGCGGGAGCGCTTCGAGCTCGAGCTCAAGGATCGTGACGCCACGATCGTGCGGCTGCAGGACATGCGGGCCCGGCTGTCCACCAAGATGCTGGGGGAGACCCTCGAGCAGCACTGCGAGAACGAGTTCAACCGCGTGCGCTCCATGGCCTTCCCGCGTGCGTACTTCGAGAAGGACAATGACGCGCGCACCGGCAGCAAGGGTGACTACATCTTCCGCGAGGTGGATGAGGACGGCACCGAGATCGTGTCCATCATGTTTGAGATGAAGAACGAGGCGGACACCACCGCCACCAAGAAGCGCAACGAGGACTTCCTCAAGGAGCTGGACAAGGACCGCACCGAGAAGGGCTGTGAGTACGCCGTGCTGGTGTCCCTGCTCGAGCCGGAGTCGGAGTTGTACAACGCCGGCATCGTCGACGTCTCGCACCGCTACCCCAAGATGTTCGTCATCCGTCCGCAGGTCTTCCTGGCCATGATCTCCCTGCTGCGCAATGCGGCCCAGGGCGCTCTGTCCTACAAGCAGGAGCTGGCTCAGGTGCGGGCCCAGAACGTGGACATCACCATGTTCGAGTCGGACCTCAACACTTTCAAGGACGCGTTCTCGCGCAACTACGACCTCGCCAGCCGCCAGTACACCGCGGCCATCGACGAGATCGACAAGGCAATCGCGCGGCTGCACAAGGTCAAGGAGAACCTGCAGAAGTCCGAGAACAACCTGCGCCTGGCCAACAACAAGGCGCAGGACATGTCGGTCAAGAAGCTGACGCGGAAGAACCCGACCATGGCCGCTCAGTTCGCCGCCCTCGAGCGCGGCGAGCTACCCGCCGGTGGCGATGACGCGGGGCTGGAGGGCTGACGGAGAGTCGGCAGTCACCCCGGGCGAGGGCCAGTAGGAGCACTGGTGGTGATCAGCGTGCGGCCGGCACATCGGCGAGGAGCAGGTCGAGACCGGCCTCGAAGGGGTCGTCGGCGAAGGGATTCGTCAACGCGGAAGGGGCGTCTGCCGAGCCGGATGCTGAGCCGGGACTCGTCGTGCTCAGCCGGGCCCGGAACGCCGCCACGGCTGGCAGGAAATGCGGTAGCGCGTCCTCCTCCCCGGTTACCTCGAAGATCTCGGCCGGTGCGGTCGCGTCATAGGCCGAACCGAAGATGAAGGACTCCACCACGATGATGCGCGGCACAATCCGATCCTGCGCCACCCCCGCATGGGCCAGGACATCGGCCACCACGTCATACATGTGCTGCGTCCGCGGAGCGCCCTCGATGGGCAGTGTCGCGATGACGGGGATCAGCGGAGTGTGTGCGGCGAACACATCGCGGTAGGACCGGGCCCAGCAGCGCAGCGCGGCGGCGTACGTCATCGACCCCGCCAGCGCCTGGTCCAGCTCCGCGGTGCGGACCTGCCCCATCACCTCTTCCTGCAGCAGCACCAGCAGCTCTGACTTGTCCTGCACATGGTTGTACAGCGCACTGGGGGCCACTCCCAGGCGAGACGCCAAGCGGCTCATCGTCAGCTTCTCGTAGCCGGCGGACTCCGTCAGCGCGAGCGCGGCTGCGGCGATCCCGTCCCGGGTCAGCGCCGGGCGTCGGGGTCGGCCGCGGCGTCGGGGCGTCGTCGTCATGGGGCTCCTCTCGTCCGCACCGGTCGCTCTTGGCGTCCACTGTCCCACGAATGGCGGTGACCCCTTGACGCCGCATCGTGAGCGGGTAGAGTGACCGCCACCACCATAAATGAACGTCATTCATTTCACGGCCTGCCACCGAGCATGCGCCACCACCACGCAGTCAGAACTCCAGGAGGACGCATGACCACCTCGTCGCCCACCGCCCACTCCCCCGCTAGCAGCCCTGCCACCACACGGGCCTCCCGCGCCGTGCGCGAGTGCGACGTCGTCGTGATCGGAGCCGGCCCCGCCGGGCTCATGGCCGCGCGCACGGCCGTGGCGCAGGGCCTCACGGTCACCGTCCTCGAGGCGCGCGAGCGCGTGGGCGGGCGCACCTGGAATGGGCTGGTGGCCGATGACGTCGGGCAGCACCACTTCATCGAGATCGGCGGGCAGTGGATCTCGCCGGACCAGACCCGGCTCAAGGAGCTGGTCGCTGACCTCGGCCTGCCGACGTTCGCCCGCTACCGCACCGGGGACGGCGTCTACCTCGCCCCGGACGGCACACGCCACGTCTACTCCGGCGCGCAGTTCCCCGCGGCCGAATCCACGGTTGCCGAGATGGATCGCCTCACCGAGACCCTCGATGAGCTGGCCGCGCAGGTGGATCCCAGCGCCCCGTGGGAGCACGAGCGGGCCGCCGAGTTCGACGGGATGTCCTTCCGTTCCTGGCTCGAGGAGCAGAGCAACGACACGGAGGCCATCGACAACATCTCGATCTACGTGGCCTCGGGCATGCTGACCAAGCCCTCGCGCACCTTCTCCCTGCTGCAGGCCTTGCTCATGGCAGCCTCCGCCGGGAGCTTCTCGAATCTCGTGGACGAGGACTTCATCCTGGATGAGCGCGTCGAGGGCGGGATGCAGTCCGTGTCCCAGGCCATGGCCGCGGAACTGGGTGACGCCGTCGTGCTCGGCGCCCCGGTCCGCGAGCTGCACTGGGCCACCCCGGATCCCCGGACGGCCGATGATCTCAACGCCGTCGCGGCGGACGTGCGCAACGGCGTCGAGAATGACGGCGGCCCCGGCGAGGTCCGTGCCCTGACCGATCAGCTCGAGGTGCGCGCCCGCTACGCGGTGCTGGCGGTGCCACCGAACCTGTATCACCGCATCACCTACGTGCCCCCGCTGCCGCGCGCCCAGCAGGTCGCCCACCAGCACATCTCGATGGGCCTGGTCATCAAGATCCACGCGGTCTATGACACCCCGTTCTGGCGCGAGCAGGGGCTGTCCGGCACGTGCTTCGGCGGCGGACGCCTGGTTCAGGAGATCTACGACAACACCAACCGCGGCGCCAACCTCGCCGGTGGCACCCCCGGTGAGGAGGACGCCTACGGAACGCTCGTCGGCTTCATCTCGGACGTCCACGCCGAGGCCATGTGGGCCCTCGACGCGGACACCCGCCGCGAGAAGATCCTTGCTGCCATGGCCGAGTACCTCGGCGAGCAGGCGCTCACCCCGCGCGCTTTCTACCTCTCGGACATGGGTGCCGAGGAGTGGACCCGCGGCGCCTACGCCACCAGCTACGACCTCGGCGGGCTCTCCCGCTGGGGTCACCTGCAGAACCAGCCCACCGGGCCCATCCACTACGCCTGCTCGGACATCGCCGGCGCCGGTTACCAGCACGTCGACGGCGCCATCCGCATCGGCGAGTCCGTGGCTCTGACCATTGCCGAGCGGGAGGCGGGACACCATCGTGAAGACTGATCGTCACGAATCAGGCGGGCACTACCCGCGCACTCAAGAAGTCGAACAGGTCTCGCTGCTCAACCCCGGTGGGGTGAGCGCGAAGGGACTCGAATCCGGCAAGGTCGGGCTGGTCGGCGCCGTCGTCATCGGCGTGTCCGTGGTGGCTCCGGCCTACACACTGACCTCCGGGCTCGGTCCCACCATCTCCACGGTGGGGCAGTACGTCCCGGCGATCCTGCTGCTGGGCTTCATCCCGATGCTGCTGGTAGCGCTAGGCTACCGGGCACTGAACAGCCGGGTCCCGGACTCCGGCACCTCGTTCACGTGGGCCACCCAGGCGTTCGGTCCCTATGTGGGCTGGATGGGCGGCTGGGGTCTCGTCGCGGCGTCCATCATCGTGCTGTCCAATCTGGCCGCCGTGGCCGTGGACTTCACGTTCCTCATGCTCGCGCAGCTCACGGGCCACGAGCAGATCGGGGAGCTGGCCGGCAACCTGTGGGTCAACATCCCGCTGACGCTGATCTACCTCGCCCTGGCGGCGTGGGTGGCGCACCGCGGCGTCGAGGCCACGAAGAAGCTGCAGTACGTGCTCGTCGCGTTCCAGCTCATCGCGCTCGGCGCGTTTGCGGTGGCCGCGTTGCTGCAGGTTTCCCGAGGCACCGGCTTTGATGTCACGCCGGTGGAGCTGGAGTGGTTCAACCCGATGGCGGTCGGTGACTTCTCCGTGATCGCCGCGGGTGTCTCCCTGTCCATCTTCTTGTTCTGGGGCTGGGACGTGACCCTGACGATGAACGAGGAGACCAAGGACCCCGAGCGCACGCCGGGCCGGGCCGCGTCCCTGACCGTGCTCATCATCATCGCCGTCTACATCCTGTGCGCCCTGGGCGTGATCGCCTGGGCGGGCATTGGCACCGAGGGACTCGGCGCGGGCAATCCGGAGAACCAGGAGTCGATCTTCGCCGTGTTGGCCGGCCCGATCCTCGGTCCGTTCGCGCTGCTGATGTCCAGCGCGGTGCTCGTCAGCTCGCTGGCCTCGCTGCAGTCCACCATGGTGGCGCCGGCCCGCACGCTGCTGGCCATGGGCTTCTACAAGGCCGTGCCGCCGCAGTTCGCCCGCGTCAGTCCCCGGTTCAACAGCCCAGCCTTTGCCACGTGGGTGGGGGCCGGGGCCTCGGGTGTGTTCTACGTGGTGGCGCGGCTCATTTCCGAGAACGCCTTGTGGGACACCATCACCGCCTTGGGCCTGATGATCTGCTTCTACTACGGGATCACCGCATTGGCATGCGTCTGGTACTTCCGTCGCGAGTGGTTCACCTCGGTGAGCACCACGCTCAACACCTTCCTCTTTCCGCTGATCGGCGGGCTGGTGCTGCTCGTGATGTTCGCCATCACCATCGTCGACTCCATCGACCCGGCCTACGGCTCCGGCTCCGCGGTGTTCGGCGTCGGGACGGTGTTCATCCTGGGCATGAGCGTGCTGGTGCTCGGCGTCGTGCTGATGTTCTACACCCGCCTGCGCCACCCGGCGTACTTCCGGGGTGAGACTTTGCGCCGAGGCGACTCGACGCAAGCGATGCCCGTGGTGACTAGCCTGGACTACAGCACCGACACATCAACCACCCCGTCCTCCACGACCCCGGAGTCCACCACCTCGGACACCACGAACAGGAGCCAGTCATGAGCAGCGCCGGATACCGCGTCCAGAACCCCGCCACCAATGAAGTCGTCGCCACCTTCGACTCGCTGGCCGACGCCGACGTGGACACCGTCCTCGACCGCGCCGTCGCCGCTCAGCGCGAGTGGGCGGACAAGGACATCACCGAGCGGGCCGGCGTCGTGTCCCGCATTGGCGAGCTCTTCGAGGAGCGCAAGGAGGAGCTCGCCGCGATCATCGCCGAGGAGATGGGCAAGCGCGTCTCCGAGGGCGTGGAGGAGGCCGAGTTCAGTGCGGCGATCTTCGACTACTACGCGAAGAACGGCCCGGAGCTGGCGAAGGATCAGCCGATCGAGTCGTTCTCCGGCGGCCGGGCGAAGATTCGCCGCCTGCCCCTGGGCGTGCTGGTGGGCATCATGCCGTGGAACTTCCCGTACTACCAGGTGGCCCGCTTCGCCGCGCCGAACCTCATGCTCGGCAACGCGATCGTGCTCAAGCACGCCGAGATCTGCGCGCGGTCGGCCCAGGCGATCGAGACCCTGTTGCACGACGCCGGTCTGCCCGAGGGCCTGTACATCAACGTCAACGCCTCGCACGATCAGGTCGCGGAGATGATCGCTGATCAGCGCGTGCAGGGCGTTTCCCTCACCGGCTCCGAGCGGGCCGGCGCCATCGTCGGCGCGCAGGCCGGCAAGCACCTCAAGAAGGCGGTGCTCGAGCTGGGTGGCAATGATCCCTACATCGTGCTGGACACCGACGACGTCGCCGCGGCCGCCCAGACCGCATGGTCCACCCGCATGTACAACATGGGTCAGGCCTGCAACTCGAACAAGCGCATGATCATCGCCGAGGACATCTACGACGAGTTCGTGGCCGAGCTGGTCCGCCTGGCCTCCGCCATGACCGACGGAGCGCCGGAGTCCGAGGACGCCAGCGTCTACACCCCGCTGTCCTCCCGCCCGGCCGCCGAGACGCTGGCCGAGCAGGTGGAGCGTGCCCGTGCCCAGGGAGCCAACGTCCACGTGGGCGGGGAATTGCGCGATGACACCACCGCGTACTTCAGCCCCGCCGTGATCACGGATGTGACCACCGAGATGGATGCCTACTCCGAGGAGCTCTTCGGCCCCGTGGCCGTGGTCTACAAGGTGGCCGACGCCGAGGAGGCCCTGGCCCTGGCCAACGACTCCCAGTACGGCCTCGGCGGCGCCGTGTTCTCCCAGGACCGGGCGCTGGCCGAGCGGATCGCCGCACAGCTCGAGGTGGGCATGGCCAACGTCAACACCCCCGCCGGCGAGGGCCCCGAGATCCCCTTCGGCGGCGTGAAGCAGTCCGGCTTCGGCCGCGAGCTGGGCCCCGTGGGCATGGACGAGTTCGTCAACAAGCAGATGTACTTCGTCCAGGACTGAACGCTTCGTGCAGGACTGAGCACCGTCGCCTCGCGCCGGGCGGCCCGGACCGGGCCGCCCGGCGTCGCGCGTTCTCAGGGCATCCTGAGCAGTGCCTTGATCGCGCGGCGTTCGTCCATCGCGGCGTAGGCCTCGGCCGCGTCCTCGAGATCCACCGTGAGATCGAAGACGCGGCCGGGTTCGATCGTCTCCGACTGAATCAGCCGAACCAGTTCCGGCAGCATGCGCCGCACCGGGGCGGGGCCACCGTGCAGGTGCACCGCTGAGCCGAACAGCATCCCGCCGTCGATCTGCACGCCGTGGTTGAGCCCCACGAAGCCCACATGTCCGCCCGGGCGGCACGCGGCGATGGCCTGCGCCATGGACTCCTGCGTGCCCACCGCCTCGATCACGCTATGCGCGCCGAGTCCACCGAGCAGCTCCTTCAGCTCGGCCACGCCCTCGTCCCCGCGGGTGGTGATGATGTCCGTGGCACCGAACTCCCGGGCCAGGCGCTGGCGCGGCTCGTGCCGGGAGAACACCACAATCCGCTCCGCGCCCAACTGGGCGGCGGCCAGCACTCCGTGGAGGCCGACGGCGCCATCGCCCACCACGGCCACGGTCTTGCCGGGCCCGGCCTCGGCCGCCTCGGCCGCGAACCAGCCGGTGCCGAGCACATCGGAGGCGCTGAGCAGCGAGGGCACCAGGTGCTCCTCAGGCGCCCCGCCCGGGATCGGCACCAGCGTTCCGGAGGCCAGGGGGATGCGGGCGTATTCGGCCTGCGTGCCGACCGAGCCCATGCCCACCCCGTGGATGCAGCGCGACTGGTACCCGGCTGCGCAGATCTCACACTCGTTGCAGGAGGCCATGAATGAGCCGACCACATGATCGCCCACGGTCAGCCCATTCACCTCCGCGCCGAGCTCCACCACTTCGCCGAGGTACTCGTGGCCCATCGGAGCGTGATCGACCTCCCAGCCCCCGCGGTAGGGCCAGAGATCCGAGCCGCACACGCACGCGGCGGTGACCCGGATGATGGCGTCCGTGGGCTGCTCGATCACCGGATCGGGACGGTCGGCGACCACCACGTGTCCCGGTGCTTCCATGATGACTCCGCGCATGCTGGCTCTCCTTGCTGTGCTGGACCCGGCGGTGCCGGGCTTCCTCGGATTCGCTTCTGAGCCTACGCTCGCGACTGTCTGCCGAGCCCTGTGCGGTGACACACTGGGCCCATGACCACACTGCTCTGGCTTCGTGACGACCTGCGCCTGCTCGACCACGAGGCCCTGACAGCTGCTTGCGATGACGGCGGGGACGTCGTCGCGCTGTGGATCCGCGAGGAGATTCCCGGGGGCGAACCGGACGAAGACACCGAGGAGCTCGACGACGTCCCGGACGCCCAGGACCTGGATCTCGACGACGCCGCCACCCACTCCCGGCGCCTCGGCCCCCGACCCCTGGGCGCGGCCACGCGATGGTGGTACCACCGCAGCCTGGAAGAGCTCAGCGAACGGCTCCACGAGGAGCTCGGCATCCGGCTGGTCTTCGCTCGCGGTGACGCCCGGCAGATCGTCCCGGCGCTCGCCGCCGCACTAGAGGCGGAGACGGTGCGCTGGTCGCGCCGCTACGCCCCGGGAGCGCGCGTGCTGGATGCACAGGTCAAGGCGGCACTGTCCGCGGCGGGGTGTGAAGCGCACAGCCACACCGGGGCGCTGCTGGTGGAGCCGTGGGCGGTTCAGACCGGGGCGGGGTCCCACTACAAGGTGTTCACGCCCTTTCACAAGGCGGCCGCCCAGCACGACGTCGGCCCCACCCTCCCGGTGCCCGAGGCGCCGACGTCGACGGAAGCGGACGGCGTCGGGAAGGCGCTGGAGGCGGCGCGCGAATCCGGGCTGATCTGCGAGTTGGCGGAGCTGGAGCTGCTGGACACCCGCCCGGAGTGGTGGCGGACAACGATCGCCGAGCACTGGGAGCCGGGGGAGCGGGCGGCTGCCGCGCAGCTCGAGGACCTCGACGTTGCCCTGGGCGGCTATCAGGACGACCGGGACATTCCGGGGGACCGCGAGTCGACGTCGGGCATGTCACCGCGGCTGCGCAGCGGCGAGATCAGCCCGCGCTCGCTGTGGCACGCGGCCCGCAGCTCGTCCGTGGCCGATGCGGACCGTGCGGCGTGGATTCGCCAGCTGTACTGGCGCGAGTTCTCCTGGCATGTGACGTACCACGAACCGGACCTGGACGTGCGGCCCTTGCGGGGCGAGTACGCGGCATTCCCGTACGAACCGGACGAGAAAGCACAGCGGGCGTGGCAGCGCGGCCACACCGGCATCCATCTGGTGGATGCCGGAATGCGGCAGCTCTGGCTGTCCGGGTGGATGCACAACCGGGTGCGCATGGCCGTGGCAAGCCTGTTCACGAAGAACCTGCTGCAACCGTGGTGGGACGGGGAGGCGTGGTTCTGGGACACGCTGGTGGACGCGGACGAGGCGAATAATCCCGTGTCCTGGCAGTGGGTGGCCGGATCTGGGGCGGACGCCTCGCCGTACTTCCGCATCTTCAATCCGGACACCCAGGCCAAGAAGTTCGACCCGGACGCCGTCTATGTCACACGCTGGCTGCCGGAGGCGCAGGACCCCGGCTCGGAGTATCCTCACGATCCTCTCGTGGATCTGCGGGAGAGTCGCGCGGCGGCGCTGGAGGCCTATGAGGAGGTCAAGGCGGCGAAGGGCGACTGACGTAAGCGGAAGGTCTGTCCATGAAGAATCACCTCGCGCCCACGTCGGCGGAGGAGCCGGGATTCAAGCGGTCCCTATCCACGCTCGATGCCTATGCCATGGGCTTCGGTGCCATGATCGGCTTCGGCTGGGTGGTGCTGGTCGGCGGCTGGCTCGAGAACGCCGGCACCGGCGGCGCGATAAACGCGATGATAGCCGGCCGCATCATCATTTGCGTTGTGGCCATGGTGTACCCCGAGCTGGTGTCGGGCATCCCCAAACA
>JAUNTT010000013.1:21953-29329 GCA_030538555.1 Micrococcus sp. | reverse complement strand
ATCAGAAAAAGTCGTCCGAGTCCGATGCCCCGCAGATCACGGACCGCGAGGTCTATGAGGCCGTGCGCGAGGACGGCGCCTCGAAGGAGAAGGCCGCCCGCATCGCCAACGCGGCCGCCCGCGACGGTCGCTCGGCGGTGGGCGAGCGCGGCGGGGAGGCCGGGACCTACGAGGACTGGACAGTGGAGGAACTGCGCGAGCGGGCCGCGGAGCTCGAGGTCGAGGGGCGCTCGTCCATGAACAAGGACGAGTTGATCGACGCGCTGCGCGAGCAGTGAGCGGCACACAACCCGGCCCGGAGCGCACCGCGGACGGCCGTTACATCATCGTCAAGGGCAGGCGCTGGCGCGCTCAAGACCCTCACATCCCGGAGAACCTGGCCGCGCAACTGGTCTCCGAGCTGATGGCCGCGCGCCGAGCGGTCAAGACCGACGCCGACGCCGCCCGCCCCCGCGTCCAGGACGCCAAGGTGGCCCTCGGCGAGCGCGGTGACCCCTGGTGGGAGTCGACTGGAGCCGGGCGGCGGGAGCGGTTGGCGGCCGCGTTGCGCACCCTGCTGCGCGGCCGGGACGCGGAGGCCACCGTGTGCCCGTCCGAGGCGGCCCGCGTGGTGGGTGGCGAGGACTGGCGGGAGCGGATGGACGAGGCCCGTGACGTGGCCGCGCGGCTGCACGATCAGGGCCAGCTGGAGATCCGTCAGCGGGGTGAACGGGTGGCAGATCCACGCGCCGTGCGGGGCCCGATCCGCGTGGGACGCGGCGTAGAGTTTCCGCACCCGCCGCCGGTCAGCGGCTCGTGACACCACACCCAGACGGAACGCCGCACTCGTCATGGCGTTCGGCGCATGTTACATGTAACATCGATGCATGGCTGTTCGTGAGCGTGTCGAGGCCCACAGGGCGAAGCTCAGGGCACAGGGATTGCGGCCTGTGCAGATCTGGGTTCCTGACGTGCGGTCTGCCGGATTCGCTGATGAGGCGCACCAGCAGGCGCTCCGTGTCGCGCAGGCAGCGCAGGCGTCCGACGACATGGATTTCGTTGAAGCCGTGTCGGAGGACTGGTCGGAGTGAGGCGCGGCGACGTGGTCACTGTCGCCGGTGGCGTCTACGCGAAGAAGCCTCGACCAGCCCTGGTGGTGCAGGATGACCGTTTCGATGCGACCGACTCTCTCACCGTGTGCCCCTTCACATCGAGCGCGGTGGATGCTCCTCTGCTCCGCGTTGCGGTACCGGCCAATGACACCAACGGCTTGGAGAAGGACTCCTTTCTGATGGTGGACAAGCTCACCACAGTGCGACGCACCAACGTCCACACCGTGATGGGGCGGCTGGATTCCACCACGCTGGTGGAGTGTGAACGCCGGCTGCTGGTCTTCCTCGGTTTCGGTGGCTCGTGACACCATGACCCCCGCCCGCCGGTGGTCCGCGCCCGCGGCCCGGCGAGGATGACGCGCCCGACGCCGGACGTCGTCGGGGTTGTTGAACAATCCGGGCGGCCGCGGGCACGATGGAGGTTCCGGGCGATCATCCCCTCGCCCTCGAAGCCGGAGACTGCGGTGTGTCCGCGGTGTCCTGCGCCGTCCTCAAGGAGCCGCCCGTGTACACCGACGTCCCCCAGATCGACATGAACAGCGACGTCGGCGAGTCCTTCGGCTCGTGGACCATGGGCGACGACGCCGCCATCCTCACGTTCGTGACCTCGGCGAACGTGGCGTGCGGCTTCCACGCGGGCGACCCCACCGGCATCGCTCAGACCTGCCGTGACGCGCAGCAGCGCGGCGTGCGGATCGGGGCGCACGTGGGCTACCGGGATCTCGCGGGCTTTGGCCGCCGGTTCCTCGACTGCTCCGCCCAGGAACTCGCCGATGACGTGCTGTATCAGATCGGGGCCCTGGACGCCCTGGCCCGCGCCGCCGGCTCGCGGGTGAGCTACGTGAAGCCGCATGGCGCGCTCTACAACACGATCGTGCACCATCCCGTCCATGCCCAGGCCGTGGTGGATGCGGTGCGCGCCGTCGACCCCACGCTGCCCCTGCTGGTGCTGCCCGGGTCCGAGGCGATGACGCGCGCCCAGGCGGCCGGGCTGCCCACGGTGGGGGAGGCCTTCGCGGACCGCGGCTATCTGCCCGACGGCACCCTCGTGCCGCGATCCCAGCCGGGTGCCGTGATCCACGACCCGGCGCTCGTCGCCCAGCGCGTGGTGCGCTTCGCTCAGGAGTCGGTGATCACGGCCGTGGACGGCACCGACGTCACGGTCGACGCGAGCAGTGTCTGCGTCCACGGCGACACCCCCGGCGCCGTGGCGATGGCGGCCGCCGTGCGCCAGGAACTCGAGTCCGCCGGGATCAGCCTCAAGGCCTTCGCATGAGCGGCGCGCCGGACCGGGCACTCGAACAGCGCACTGTGCGCCGGATGGGCGAGCGCTCCCTGCTGGTCGAGTGCGCAGACTTGCCCGCCGTCATGCGCCTGCACGCCCGCCTCACCGCGGAGCCCCTGCCACATCAGCGCACGGCCATCGCGGGGGCGGCCACCGTGCTGGTGCGCTTCGCCACCGCCCACGATGCCCGCGCCGCCATCGACGAGCTCTCCCATCTCCTCGCCCCGGAGCTCGCTCCGACCACCGCGCGCGAGGCCACCCTCGACGTCGTCTACGACGGCGAGGACCTCGCCGACGTCGCCGCCCAGACGGGTCTCAGCGTGGACGCCGTGATCCGGGCTCACACCGAAGCCATCTATCGCGGCGCCTTCGGCGGTTTCGCCCCGGGCTTCGTCTACTGCGCCGCCGATGTCACCCCCTTCACGGTGAGCCGCCGCGAGCATCCCCGCACCGCGGTCCCGGCGGGCGCGGTGGCCGTCGCCGGCGAGTTCTCCGCCGTCTACCCGCGCCGTTCCCCGGGCGGCTGGCAGCTGCTCGGTCACACCGAGGCCGCGCTGTGGGACGTGCACCGCGAGGATCCCGCCCTGCTGCACCCCGGCGACATCGTCCGCTACCGCGCCGTGCGCGCCCAGGCGCACGTGACGCGAGGTCCGGCAGCGTCCGCACCCCTGTCCGTTCCCGACGACGGCGCCCCCGCCTCCGGCACTGCGTCCGACGCCACCTCGGGCGGCCTCACCTCCACCACCCCGGCCCTGGAGGTGCTCAGCCCCGGCGTGCAGTCGCTGCTGCAGGACGCGGGCCGCCCCGGGTGGGCCGATCTGGGGGTCGGGTCTTCGGGTGCTGCCGACACCGTGGCCGCCCGCGCCGCCAACCAGGCCGTCGGCAATGACCCGTCCGAGGCCGTGATCGAGACGCTGCTCGCCGGACTGCGGCTGCGCGCTCAGGGCGAGCAGGTGCTCGCGCTTGCCGGCCCGGGTGCGAGCGGCATCGTCGAAGACACCGGGCAGACCGTGACCGCCGAGACGGCCTTCACCCTCGACGACGGCGCCACCCTGCGCGTCGAGTCCACCGGCGCTGGCGTCCGGTCCTACGTGGCCCTGCGCGGCGGCCTCGACGCCACCCCCGTCCTGGGCAGCCGCTCGCATGATGTGCTCTCTGGCCTGGGTCCACCGCCGCTGAGCGCCGGCACGTGGCTGAGTCGGCGTCGGGACCCCGGATTCCGTCCGGTCGGCGCTGTCGATGCTCTCGGCACCGCCCGCCCCGAGGCGAGCCGGGATACACCGGGCAGTGCGGAGCAGACCGCGCCGGACGGCGTCGTGCACCTGAGGGTGCTGCGCGGGCCGCGCGATGACTGGTTCACCGAGGCGTCCTGGGCCGCGTTCACGGGGCAAGCCTGGACGGTGAGTCCCGAGGCCAACCGGGTCGGCGTCCGACTCAGCGGCGCGTCTCACGGGCAGCGGCTCGAGCGTCGCGACGCCGCGGAGCTGCCCAGTGAGGCGATGGTGCTCGGGGCCGTGCAGGTGCCGCCCAGCGGCGACCCGGTGGTCTTCCTCGCCGATCACCCCGTCACCGGTGGCTACCCGGTGATCGCCGTGGTGGCCGAACGCGATGTGCGCCAGCTCGCCCAGGCGGCCCCGGGGACCCAGGTGCGCTTCGTGAGTGCCGAGGACGGTGAGCGGCGGTGACGGTGATCGCGCAGCCGCCGCAGCGGCAGAGCCCTGTCCCGACGACGTCGCTCACCGCCGCCCAGCGCGCCGCTCACTGCCTGCGCGAGCGCATCGTCCGCGCCGAGATCGTCCCCGGGGCCCGCCTGGGGGAGACAGAGCTGGCCCGGAGCCTGCAGGTGAGCCGCAACAGCCTGCGGGAGGCCTTTGCCACCCTGGAGGCCGAGCGGCTTGTGGTGCGCTGGCGGCACCGCGGGGTGTTCGTGGCCAGCCCCAGCCGGGCGGAGGTCGCGGAGATGTTCCGGACCCGGCGGGCCGTGCAGCTCAGCGCGCTGCGCCTGGGCGCGGATCCGGCGGATCGGCTCGAGGAGCTGACGCGCATCGCATCAACCATCACGTATGGCATGACCACAGCGCACGCCTCGGTGTTGCGCGAGGCCAGCGATGAGCTGCACGCCCTGATCGGTGCGCAACTGGGCTCGGAGGATCTGGACGAGGTGCTGCGCTCGGTGCTGTGCCGCCTGCGCCTCGTGGTGCCGCCGATTCCTGCCTGGGTCGATCTGCACCTGCGCGCGGCCGAGCGGGAGGCGGTCTTGGTCCACCAGATGATCACCGGAGATCGCTCGGGAGCCCACGCCGTCCTCGGCGACTACCTGAACGAGGCGGAGTGTATTGCTTTGGATGTCTTCACTCGCAGCCGCGCATCGTGATCCAGGTCACGGCAGCAGGTGCCTAGCGTGATGGATTGTTCAACAATGAGACCGTCTGGGTCGGAGCTGGAATCGGCGTGATCGCACCGGATGTGTTCGCTATCTGGTTCGCCTGACGATCACTGCTATGATAGAACTGTGGCCGACGTATGAGTTTGCCCAGGTCAATTGGGGGTCAGGTGCCTCATTTCCGCGACATTTCGCCGTGGCGTCACTGTTCGATGCGTCAAGCTCGCCAATATTGCCTCTCGCTGGCAGGAAAAAGGGTGGATCATGGATCTCATGCAGAATCTCGATGCGATTGACCAGGGGCGAATCGACGACGTCGTCACCTCCTCGCCGTCCGTCTCCGGCACCCGGCCGGCCCCGCTCGTGTCCAGCTCGTTGAGCACAACGCAGCGGCGCGCCTGGTCGGCAATCGAGTCCGTGTGGACCTACCTGCACTCCCGGCTCGAGGCCGAGCTGCACCGCGAGTGCGGCATGACGGCCTTCGAGTACGAGCTGCTGGAGCTGCTCTCCCAGGAGGGTGCGCCTACCCCGATGAGCTCCGTGGCGCACCGGGTGAACTCGTCGCTGTCGCGGCTCTCCCACGTGGTGCGTCGGCTCGAAGAGCGTGGCTGGGTTCGACGTCGCACCTCGCCCGAGGATGCCCGCGTGACGTTGGTCTCCCTCACCGGCAAGGGTGCGATGCGGTTCGCCGACTCGGTGGCGACGTACGAGCGCATGGTGAACGAGTACTTCCTGCAGCACCTCAATGACCCGGAGCTGGAGGCCACCACCGAGATCTGCGTCCGGATCCTGCGCAGCCTGCACGGCAACCACTGGCTCGTGGAGGAGCTCGAAGCGGACGGCATCACGGGTTCCCCCTCGGCTTGAAGCCGCGCGGCACGTCGCGTATGATCGAACGGCGCAAGCCACGCTGTTCTCGTGCCCCAGCTCGCTGGGACCGGGTCGGAAAATCAGCGTGATCCCGCGGACCGGACGCCGCTCCACACGCCCCACAGGATGAGGCGGGGGGAGCGGTTCACCGTTCACACCAGCGATTCCAAGGAACTGCGGTTGGCTCTCACCCAGCCTGGTCATCCTGTTGGAGAAGTCGCAGTAAGAGTGCGGTGTCCACACCTGCTGCGCGGGACTCTCATGGAGCAGTGACTCGGCCGTCAACGCCGTGCGCGCCGCTCCGCACTGCGGGTTCCGCCCGTCCTTTTACTACAACTTGCAACGAGGAGTGATCATGGCAGCTCACTGCCAGGTAACCGGGGCTGGGCCGGGTTTCGGCCACAGCATCTCCCACTCGCACCGTCGCACCAAGCGTCGGTTCGACCCCAACATCCAGAAGAAGACCTACTGGGTCCCGTCCCTGCGCCGCAACGTCACCCTGACGCTGTCCGCCAAGGGCATCAAGACCATCGACGTGCGCGGCATCGACGCGGTCGTCGCCGACCTGATCGCGAAGGGAGTGAAGCTCTGACATGGCTAAGGACAAGGACGTTCGTCCGATCATCAAGCTCAAGTCGACTGCCGGCACCGGGTTCACCTACGTGACCCGCAAGAACCGCCGCAACACCCCGGATCGCATCACGCTCAAGAAGTACGATCCCGTGGTCCGCAAGCACGTCGATTTCCGAGAGGAGCGCTGAGGCATGGCCAAGAAGTCCAAGATCGCCAAGAACGAGCAGCGCAAGGCCATCGTGGCCCGCAATGCCGAGAAGCGCCTCGAGCTGCGCAAGACCCTGGTGGACCCCAACGCCACCGAGGAGGCCCGCGAGGCCGCACGCCTGGGCCTGCAGAAGCTGCCCCGTGACGCTTCGCCGGTGCGCGTGCGCAACCGCGACGCCATCGACGGTCGCCCCCGCGGCACCTTCCAGCGCTTCGGCATCTCCCGCGTGCGCTTCCGCGAGATGGCACACCGGGGCGAGCTGCCCGGCGTGACCAAGTCCTCCTGGTGACCCACGCTCACCTGGTCTGATTCGGCCACAGCGCCGGACCAGACACCCACGCCCGGCCCGGCACCGCAGCACGCGGTGCCGGGCCGGGCGTCTGTCATGGTGGCCCGACGCCGGTCGCCCCGGACGGAAATTGCTGACAGATCGCTGAAAAATGGCGGATGTTGAGCGCATTCAGTCCGTGGAATGGCGCATGTTAAGTCGCAGGGTGGTACGTTCGCTCATGGAGCCCCGGGCAACTCGGCTCGGGTCACACCCAACAGACTGTCCCACATCAGGAGGACCACATGGCTATGAACCGCAAGGAGCTTGTTGCTGCTGTCGCCGAGCGTTCCGGCAACACCCAGGCCGCCGTCAGCGACGTGCTGGACGCCGTCTTCGAGGTGTTCTCTGCCCAGGTGAAGAAGGGCGAGAAGGTCTCGGTTCCCGGCTGGCTGGCCGTTGAGCGCACCGAGCGCAAGGAGCGCACCGGCCGCAATCCCCGCACCGGCGAAGAGATCACCATCCCCGCGGGCTACTCCGTGAAGGTGACCGCCGGCTCCAAGCTCAAGGGTGCCGCCTCCGAGTGAGCCTGGCCCCCGCGCCGTCTCTGCACAGCACCCCGCTGACCCTCGTGGTCGGTGGGGTGTTGTCGTTCGCTGAGGTGGTGGAGGTCCCCGGGTGGTGGAGGTTGCCGGGCG
>JAUNTT010000013.1:0-21943 GCA_030538555.1 Micrococcus sp. | reverse complement strand
GTGGGGTGCCACCTCAGGCCGTCACCGCGGCCCCGGTGTGATCCGCCCCGGGACTAGACTGGTGGGCACCGAGCATCGCGCACCGTGAGGAGGACGCCGTCGTGCCTGTTGCCACGCACCCTGTGCCGGCGTCCTCGCGCGTGAACGGGCCCGCGCGGTTGGTGCGAGGCTGGCTGGCCGCCGCGCTGATCACCGGCCTGGCGGGCGTCTCACACGCGCTGGTTGCGGGCGCCGATCACGCCCCGTCCGTGCTGGTGTGGCTCTTCGCCACGGTGCTGGCGGCACCCGTGTGCACCGCCTTCGCCGGGCGGCTGTTGAGTCTGCCGCGCCTGCTCGCCGCCGTGCTCGCTGGCCAGGCGATCTTCCATGCGCTCTACGCGGCCGCTCCGCTGAGTGCCGGTCATGCCACCGCCGCCCTGCCTACGGCGTTCGGCGCCACCCCCGGGACACTGGGAGGCGCGGCTCTGCATCACGCGGGCCACGTCGGCCATGCTGGCCACGCCGTGCCGGGACCGGGCGAACTGGCCGGCGTCGTGCTTCCGGCCGCGGAGCTGCACCATGCCAGCGGTCTCAGCCCCGCCATGCTGCTGGCGCACCTCGGCGCCGCCCTGCTGGCCGCAGCCGTTCTGCACGGCGGTGAACGCCTCGCGGTGCAGATCGCGCAGCGTGCCCTCGACGGCTGGATCGCGCTGCGCCTGTTGCGCTGGCGGCCCGAGGCACCCTTGCTCACCGTGCGTGTCACCCCCGCCGAACCCCGCGCCCTGGCCTCCGTGGCCCTCAGCGCCGGGCCCGGCGATCGTGGCCCTCCCGTGCTGACGGCCGCCGCGGCCTGACACCGGCTCCGCCTCGCGGCGGACCCCGCTCACCCGCGCGCGCCCTCCTGCACCCCTTCACACCGTCACGGGCCCCATGGCCCCGCGCGACGGCACGTGCCGCGCGCCGATCACAGCACGAGGTCTGCACCATGCATTCAGCACCCCCGCTTTCCCCGACCCCGCACCACCGCCATCCCGCCGCGCCCCTGCGCCGCGTCGCCGCCTCGGCCGCCGCCGTCGGACTGGTGAGCCTGGGTCTCGCCACGCCCGCCGCGGCGCATGATGAGCTGCTGAGCTCCTCACCGGCGGACCAGTCCACCCTCACGCAAGCGCCCGCCGAGGTCAGCCTCACGTTCTCCGGTGAGCTCATCGACGGCGCCGGGATCAGCAATGTCCTGCGCGTCACCGACGTCCACGGGCACCAGTGGCAGGCGGACACGGGCACGGTCACCGGCGCCACTTTCGGCGCGGAGCTGTGCCCCGGGCTGCCCAACGGCGACTACACCACCGCCTATCGCGTCGTGTATTCGGACGGGCACGCTGAGGAGCGCGCCCTGACCTTCTCGGTCGAGGATCCGGACGCGCCAGCCAGTGGCACGGCACCCGAGGGCTGCGGTCTTGCCGCGCCGGACGCCGCCGGGGCCCCGGCCGCGAGCCAGGCACCCGACGACGACGCCGCCACCGGGACCGCCACCGACGATCCCGCCACGGCTGAGCAGCAGACGGACGCGGACACCACCGCCACCGCCGGCGACGCCCAAGAGCCTGCCGTCACCGAGGCCACCGACGGCGGCGTGCCCGCCTGGGTCCTGTGGGCCGGTCTGGCCGGCGTCGCGATCATCGCGGCCGCCGCGGTGTTCCTGATGCGCGCCGGCACGCCCGGCGCCGCCGCCGACCGCTCCTCCTCGGTCGATGACTGAGACCCCCGATTTTTTCTGCTTGGGAGACCACAATGATCACCACCACACCCTCCACCTCAGCGCGCCGGGCGCTGGCCGCCCTGGCGTTCATCAGCGCCGGGACCCTGGGGCTGTCCGCGTGCGCCAGCTCCACTCCGGCCTCCACCCCGACGCCGGCCACCGAGTCCGCCACCGCGGCGGCGACGTCGTCGGGAACGGCCACGCCCACCCACGCCGACTCAGACACCGACACCACCGACACGGACACCACCGACACCGACGCAGCCGCGGGTCTGGCCGTGGCCGATGCGTGGACGCGCTCCACGCAGGACGACGCCACCATGACGGGCTCCTTCGGGACCCTCACCAACACCACGGACGCGGACATTCGCGTCACCGCGGTCAGCGCGGCCGACTTTGAGCGCGTCGAACTGCATGAGATGGTTCCCGACGCCAGCGGCACGATGGTGATGCGCCAGCTCGAGGACGGCTTCACGGTCCCGGCCGGGGAGTCCTTCGAGCTGGTGCCCGGCGGCAACCACATCATGTTCATGGACCTGAGCGAGCCGCTGCTGGCGGGCGAGGAGGTGGCCTACCAGCTCGAGCTCGAGGACGGCTCGACTGTGGACGTCACGAGCCCCGTTCGCGACTTCACCATGGAGGACGGCGACTACGACGAGGGCGAGCACGAGGACCACGGTGACCACTGAGCCCGCCCCGGCGTCTCAGCCCGCCCCGGCGGCTGAGACCACCCCCGCCGCCGACCCCTCGCGCCGTGGAGTCATCCTCGGTGCGGGGGCGCTCGGCGGTGGTCTTCTCGGCACGAGCCTCGGGTATGCGCTCGGGGCGCAGGCGGGGCCCGCTGCGGCCCCGCCTGCCGGGGGTCCGGCCACCGAGGCGCCCGCGCCGACGGGGCAGGACACCCACGCCCTGGGCACCGACGGCTGGGCCGAGCCCGGCGGTGAGGCCGACCGGGTGGCCGTCACCACCCCGGTGGGCACCGACGTCGTCCCCTACTACGGTCCGCGGCAGGCCGGGATCGACACCCCGGCCCAGGCCCACGCGGTGTTTCTCGCCTTCGATCTGCGTGCCAGCACGGATCGGGACGCTCTGCGGCGGCTCATGCGCGTGCTCACCGATGCCAGCGCCCGGCTCACGCAGGGTCGCGCCACGCTGGCCGACACGGAGCCCGAGCTTGCCGCGGCACCGGCTCGGCTCACCGTCACCCTCGGCTACGGCCCGGAACTGCTGCGCCGCGCCGCACCTCAGGCGGCGCCGTCGTGGTTGGCCCCGCTGCCGGCGTTCGCGGCGATCGACGAGCTGAGGGCGGCGTACTCGGACGGGGACCTGCTGCTGCAGATCTGCGGCGATGACCCCATGTCCGTGGCGCATGCCCGGCGCATGCTCATCAAGTCCACGCGCTCCTTCGCCACGCTGCGCTGGAGCCAGGCCGGCTTCCGGGCCGCCCGCGGCTCGCATCCGGACGGCACCACCATGCGCAATCTCTTCGGCCAGGTGGACGGCACCGCCAATCCGCCGGCCGAGTCCCCGGCCTCCGAACGGCTCGTGTGGGGTGTGGACGGCGACGACGCCGGCCTGCGTCCGTGGACGCCGAACGGTACGTCCCTGGTCATCCGCCGGATTCGCATGGACCTGGACACGTGGGACCATCTGGGCCGTGCGGCCAAGGAAGACGTGATCGGTCGACGCCTCGGCAGCGGCGCCCCGCTGACGGGCAACCACGAGCACGATCCCGTGGACTTCGAGGCCACCGGGGCCTCGGGGTTCCCGGTGATCTCGGACATCGCGCATGTGCGCCGCGCGCGACGTGACGGTCCGGAGGCGGGGATGCTGCGCCGCGGCTACAACTACGACGAGGACACCGAGTCGGGCCTGATCTTCGCCGCCTACCAGTGCGATGTGGACCGGCAGTTCATCCCGGTGCAGCAGCGCCTGGCCGAGTCCGACCACCTCAATCTGTGGACCACCCCGGTGGGCTCGGCCGTGTTCGCCATCCCGCCGGGATGCCAACAGGGCGGCTACATCGGAGACAGTCTCTTCTAGCACCCGCTCCACACCCGCCCCACCCGAGTTGCTGATCCACGAGAGAATGGGACCCATGCCCACCGTCGCCGCCACCCCTCGCCACCTCGGCGTCCCCGCCTGGGCCTGGGCCCTGGTAGGCGCCTCCGCCGCGCTGGGGCTGATCATGGCGGCGGCGCTGACCGGGATCACGGGACCGCGCACGCTGGCCGATCCCGGGGCGTTCACCCGCTGGGGTGTGCCCGTGGCGGAGGCGCTGAGCAGCCTCGCCATGGCTGTGACGATCGCCGGGTTGCTCTTCGCCGTGGCCATCCTGCCGCGCTCCGCGGCCGGCCGGGCGCGCCGCTCCCGCGCCGGGGGCACGGGCGCGGCGGCAACCGCGGCAGACCCGGCGCCCGAGCACCCCGCCTACACCCGGACCCTGACGGTGACCGCCGTGGCGGCCGGGGTGTGGACGGTGTCCGCGCTCGCGGTGGCGGTGCTCTCCTTCTCGAATCTTGCGGGCATGCCGCTGTCCGGGGACGCGAGCTTCACCGCGGGCCTGCTGGCCTACGCACAGCAGATCTCCGTGGGCCAGGCGTGGTTCACGGTGACCGCGGTGGCCGCCGTCGTGACCTCGCTGGTGGTGGCGCTGCGCGGCCCGGTGGGCCTGGCCCTGACCCTGGTGCTCGCCGTGCTCGCCATCATCCCGCAGGCGCTGATCGGCCACGCCTCGGGCGGCGATGACCACGCCGGCGCCGTGAACTCGATCGGTCTGCACATCCTCGGCGTCGTGGTGTGGGTGGGTGGTCTGCTCGTGCTCATGGCCGTCTCCACCACGCTGACCGGGCCCGACGGCGCCACCGGGCAGCACTCGACCTACCGGCAGGGCCGCGCCCCCCTGCTCTACACCGTGCTCACGCGCTACTCCGCGCTGGCCGGGCTGGGGCTGGTCACGGTGGCGCTGTCCGGGCTGGTGAACGCGTCGATCCGCATGGACACGCTCGCCCAGCTCAGCAGCCCCTACGGGAGCATCGTGGTGGCCAAGTTCGTGGCCGTCATCGGGTTGGGGCTGATCGGGCTGGTGCATCGGCGGGCCGTCATTCCGCGGCTGGCCGACGTCGGGCACGACGGGACGCTGGCCGAGGAGGCGCCCGCGGCGCCGCGGCGGTTGCTGTGGCAGCTGATCCTGGTGGAGGCGCTGATCATGGCCGCGGTCATGGGGGTCTCCGCGGTGCTGACGCGCACCGCCCCGCCCGTTCCGGAGGAGCTGGCCCCGGATGCCTCCCCGGCGCGCATCCTCACCGGTTACGAGCTGCCCCCGGAGCTGACCTTCGAGCGCTGGTTCACCGTGTGGCGCCCGGACTGGCTGTGGATCGCCGTCGCCGTGTTCCTCGCGCTCTGGTACGTGCGTGCCACCCTGCGCCTGGGCGCGCGCGGGGATCGCTGGAACGTGCTGCGCACCGTGTCCTTCCTGACCGGGCTCGTGGTGCTCATCTGGGCGACCTCCGGGGCGCCCGCCGTGTACGGGCAGGTGCTGTTCAGCTCGCACATGGTCGGGCACATGACGCTGACCATGGTCGCGCCGCTGTTCCTGGTCCTCGGTGCACCCATCACCCTGGCCCTGCGCGCCCTGCCCACCCGCACGGACGGCACCCGGGGCCCGCGCGAATGGCTGCTGTGGCTGCTGCACTCGAGGTGGGGCGCGTTCGTCACCCATCCCATCGTGGCGAGCGTGAACTTCGCCGGCTCCATCCTGGTCTTCTACTACACGGACGTCTTCCGGCTCGCGCTCGAGACGCATGTGGGCCACGAGCTGATGAACGTCCACTTCCTGCTCACGGGCTTCGTGTTCGCCACCGTCATGATCGGCTCCGATCCGCTGCCCAGCCGCCCGCCCTACGCCCTGCGCCTCGTGTTGTTGCTGGCCACCATGGTCCAGCACGCGTTCATCGGGGTGGCCATGACATCCTCGACCGCCCTGCTGCAGGCCGCCTGGTTCGGCAACATGGGCCGCGACTGGGGCGTCAGCGCACTCGCCGACCAGCAGATCGGCGGTGGCATCATGTGGGGGATCGGCGAGTTCCCCACCGTGGTCATGGCCGTCACCGTGGTCATCCTGTGGGCCCGCGATGACTCCAAGCGCGCCCAGCGCCTCGATCGCAAGGCCGACCGCGACGGCGACGCCGACCTCAACGCCTGGAACTCCATGTTCGAACAGCTCTCCGAGGAGGACTCCCGTGGCAGCACGCGTGCCCGCTGACCCGATGACCCCGCTTGACGCACCGCTCACTCCGCCGCGCCCGCGTGTGCGCGCCGAGGCCCGCCCGACGTCGGTGAGCGCTCGGCTGCGCCCGACGTCGGCCCACACGCGACTGCTGGGCGTGGCCGGTGCCCTGCTGCTGGCGGTGAGCGCCTGCTCGAGCGAGCCGGAGACGCAGCCCAGCGAGGACCCCCACGCCTCGGTGTCCACGGCAACTCCCGGCGGCACGGGCGGCGGCGCGGGCGACGGAGCGAGCGTGGCCCCGGGCAGCGCGGAGGCGGACACTGGCGATGCGGAGACCGGCGAGGCGGGCACGGACGGAGCGGCCAGCGACGAGCAAGCCGCCGCCGTCGTGGAGAGCCTGGAGCTCGGGGAGCGGAAGGACCAGGTCATGGCGGAGGCCGCGGCCCAGCGCGCGGCGACCTTCGGGTTCGTGCGGCAGCGGGCCGCCACAGCCGAGGAGATCGCGCAGACGCGCGAGGACAACCGGGCCCGGCTCTCCGACGCCGCGCGCACGGTGGTCGAACCGGCCGCGTGCAAGGCGCCGATCACCGCGCTCGACTTCTCCCCGATCCTGCTCGACTCCGACGACGTCACCCGCGTGGACGTGGGCGCGGACTCGTTCGTGGGCACCGGGACCATCGAGATCGCCCGCCTCGACGGGCCGGCGCGCCAGCGCGTGGAACGGCACCTGCAGACCGTGAACACGCTGGTCAGCGACTGCCCGGAGATGACGATGACGGTCACCGAGGGGGCGACGTCGGTGAACTTCACCCTCACGACGTCCACCCCGGAGCTCTCGGAGGGCTCGACCGCGCAGTCGGGCCTGATCTGGCAGCGTTGGCCCGTCTCGGATGAGACGCAGAAGCTCACCGCGCAGGTGCTCACCACCACGACGCCGGACGCCGTGATCATGGTGTCCTTCGCCGGGCAGGAGGCCGCGGGCGAGCGGCAGTTCACGGTCATGGCCGAGGAGATCATCGCGGCGGCCCAGGCGGCAGGCTGAGGCTCGCCGACCGACCCGGCGGGTGCCACTTGACGCTGGGTGACCTTCGCACGTTCGCCGCCAGCGCAGGGGCCGTGCGGTCCCGTGGCGGTGCCCCAGAATGGACCCATGTCCGATGAGTCTCGCCTGACCGACCAGCAGCCCGATCAGCCCAGCACCGCCTCCGCGCGCGGCCCGCGCGTGCGAGCCTCTGCCCTGGAGGGCCGCGGTTGGCTGAACACCGGCGGCCAGCAGCTGAGCCTCGAGTCGCTACGCGGCAAGATCCTCATCCTCGACTTCTGGACGTTCTGCTGCATCAACTGCCTCCACGTCCTGGACGAGCTGCGTCCGCTGGAGGAGGAGTACCACGACGTCCTCGTCACCGTGGGCGTGCACTCACCCAAGTTCGAGCACGAGGCTGATCCGGACGCGCTGGCCGCCGCCGTCGAGCGCTATGACATCACCCATCCCGTCCTGGACGACCCCGAGCTGCGCACGTGGCAGGCCTACTCGGCCCGCGCGTGGCCGACGCTCGTGGTGGTGGACCCGGAGGGCAACATCGCCGCGCACCTCTCCGGCGAGGGGCACGTGGCCGGACTGCGCTCCCTAGTCGAGGAGCTCGTGGCCGAGCATGAGGCCAAGGGCACGCTGCATCGCGGCGACGGGCCATATGTGGCACCCACCCCCGTGGCCCGGGACCTCAAGTTCCCCGGCAAGGCCATCTCCCTGGCCGGCCGCGGCACCCAGCCCGGCTCCTTCCTCGTGGCCGACACCGGGCATCACCGCCTCGTCGAGCTCGCCGAGGACCTCGAGTCTCCGCTGCGCGCCATCGGCGGAGGCGCTGCCCAGGACGCCCCCGCCGAGCAGTCCGCGCTGACCTTCCCGACGCCGGGCACCAAGGGTCACCGCGACGGTGCGGCCGAGCACGCGCTGTTCAACGAGCCCAACGGGCTGACGCTGCTGCCGCGCGAGGTCGCGGAGCAGGTCGGCTACGACGTGATCGTCGCCGACACCGTCAACCACCGCCTGCGCGGGCTCTCCCTGGCCACCGGCGAGGTCAGCACCCTGGCCGGCAACGGCGTGCAGGCCCTGATCGACGCCGAGCGGGTCACCGCGCGCCGCGACGCCGAGGACGGGACCGCCGCCGTCGAGCTCGGCCCGCTGGGGGAGGACCCCACCGCGGTCTCCCTGTCCAGCCCGTGGGATGTCGCGTGGGACGCGTGGGCGCAGGTGGCCGTCGTCGCGATGGCCGGCACGCACCAGCTGCACTCGTACGACCCGGTGGCGCGCGTGGTGTCCCTGCATGCGGGGACCGGGCTCGAGGGGCTGACCGACGGTGCGGCGGCCGAGGCCTGGTTCGCGCAGTCCTCGGGACTCGCCTTCGACGCCGAGGGCACGCTGTGGGTCGCCGACTCGGAGACCTCGGCGCTGCGGCGCGTGGTCTCGGGCGCGGACGGGGCCCGCACGGTGGACACTGCGGTGGGCACGGGCCTGTTCGACTTCGGCCACGTGGACGGCCCGGCTGAGGCCGCGCGGCTTCAGCATCCGCTCGGCGTGACGGCGCTGCCCGATGGCTCCGTGCTGCTGGCCGACACGTACAACGGATCGATCCGCCGCTACACGCCCGCCGGTCAGGACGCCACCGGGCGCCCCACCGCGGCGCAGGTGGCCACGGTGGCGCGCGGGCTGGCCGAGCCCTCGGATGTGCTGATCGAGCAGGACGCGCAGGGGTCTGCGTCGTCGTTGGTGGTGGTGGAGACCAACGCCCACCGCCTGGTGCGCGTGGCCGTGCCCGAGGAGTACCTGACCGTGGACGAGGGCGCCCGTCAGACGCAGCGGCCCCGGACGCCGATGGTGGCCGGAGACGTGGCGCTGCACGTGGCCTTCGCCGCGCCGACGGGCCAGAAGCTCGACGAGCGATGGGGGGACCCCACGCAGCTGAAGATCTCCTCCTCGCCAGACGAGCTGCTGCTCGAGGGGGCGGGCACCTCCACGGGGCTGAGCCGCACGCTCGTGCTGAACCCTGAGGTGAGCGAGGGCGTCCTGCACATCACCGCGCGGGCTGCGGCCTGCGATGGCGAGGCCGGACAGCCCATCCCGGACCACGCGGCGTGCCACCTGTACCAGCAGGACTGGGGCATTCCGGTGACCGTGCACCTCGCTGACCAGGCGCCGCAGGGGGCGGAGACCCATCTGGATCTGGACCTGCGGGGGATACACTGACTCCAGACCCCGGGGGCGGCACGCGCTCGGTGAGTCACGCCCGCGACCCCAACTCCTGAAGGTGTGTACGTCCCCATGACCACGCTGTTCGTGACCTCCTCGCTGCACGGTTCCACCCGCGAGATCGCCGAGCGCATGGGCGAGGTCCTGCGTACCTCCCAGGCCGTGGAGACCGTGGTGGAGGACGTCGCCGGTGCCGCCACGTGGCTGGACACCGCCGACGCCGTGGTGCTTGCCGCACCCGTGTACGGCGGCAAGCTCGCCAAGGACGCGCGGCAGTTTCTGAACACGCGCCGGGCTGAGCTGAACAACAAGCCCCTCGTGATCATCGTCTCCGGCGGCAACCCCGTGCTGGCCGAGGGCATCCGCGCCCAGCTCGAGACCTACCAGCCGCGCACCATCGAGTACGTGCGCGGTGCGCTGACCGAGGCGCGCCTGAGCTGGCTGGAGAAGTTCCTGGTCAAGCGCGCCGGCGGTCAGTTCGGCGACTTCCGCGACTGGGACCACATCGAGTCCGTCGCCAAGTCGCTGCCCGGCCACGGCATCGCCTGACCCGGCCCTGCCCCCACACCTGAAATTTTCGGGTCGAATCTCGTTGCTCTGAGCGCTCAGAACGCCGAGATTCGATCCGAAAGCGAGGGGTGTGAGGGCGCCGGGAGTAGGGGCGGCTCAGCCGAAGATCTTGCCGAGCAGCCCGCCGCCCTTGCGGCGCTTCGTGCCGAAGGCTGAACGCATGACCTCGCGGCCGAGCTGCGTGCCCGCCGACTTCATGAAGTTGCCCAAGGCGCGGTCGAAATCACTGCGGGCCTGCGTCTCGGTGCGCTTCCGCGATGCCGTCCCCGAGGACCGCGTCCGGGTCTGACGCGCCGGCTCGGCGTCCAGGTCCGAGACCCGACGACGCCGCTCCCCCGAGCCAGCACCGTCCCCATCCTCACCCCAGCCCATCTCGCGGGCGGCGGCATCGATGCCGTGCTCGTGATCGGCCCGCCCATCGGCCACGTGCCCGGTGCGCGCTCGCGAGCCCGTCGGCACCGGCCCAGCCCCCGCATCAGCCGCCGCACGGCCCGCGGACTCGGCACCCGCAGACTCCGCGGCGGCCTTCTGCGCGGCCAGCATCTCGAACGCGGACTCGCGGTCCTCCTCCTCGCCGTAGACCTCCATGAGATCCGAGGCCTTCAGCACGGCCTCCATCGTGGCCGGCGTGCTGGGATCCATGAGCGAGCGCGGGGCCCACATGCGGGTCAGTGCCACCGGGGTGGGGGCGCCGTCGGGATCCATGACGGTCACCACGGCCTCGCCGACCTTCGCGGAGGTGAGCACCGTCTCGAGGTCGTAGTCGCTCGTGGGGAAGGTCCGCACCGTGGCCTTGAGCGCCGTCGCGTCCTGCGGGGTGAAGGCGCGCAGCGCGTGCTGCACCCGGTTGGCCAGCTGGCCGAGCACCTCGGCGGGCACGTCCTGCGGGGTCTGGGTGACGAAGAACAGGCCCACGCCCTTGGAACGGATCAGGCGCACGGTGGTGGTGATGGAGTCGAGGAACGCTTTCGAGGCGCCCTTAAACACGAGGTGCGCCTCATCGATGAAGAACACGAGCTTGGGCTTGTCCAGATCGCCTGCCTCCGGCAGCTCCGCGAAGAGGTCGGCGAGCAGCCAGATCATGAAGGTGGAGAACAGCTGCGGCTTGGACTGCAGGGTCGGCAGCTCGAGGCAGGAGATCACGCCGCGGCCATCGGGGGCCAGACGCAGCAGCTCGGCGGTGTCGAACTCCGGCACCCCGAAGAAGGCGTCCATGCCCCCGGCCTCCAGGGCGGTGAGCTGGCGCAGGATGACGTTCGCCGTCGACGTCGCTACCCCGCCGATCTCCTTGAGCTCAGCCTTTCCCTCGTCTGAGGTGAGGTAGGAGACCACGGCCTTGAGGTCCTTGAGGTCATCCAGGGGCAGCTCGCGCTGATCGGCCCAGTGGAACATGAGCTGCAGCGAGGTCTCCTGCGTCTCGTTGAGCCCCATCACGCGCGCCAGCAGCAGCGGGCCGAAGGAGTCGATGGTCGCGCGCACCGGCACCCCGACGCCGTCGCCACCGAGGGCGAGGAACTCGACCGGGAAGGCGGTGGGCTGCCAGTCCATGCCCACGGACGCGGTGCGCTCCAGCAGCTTCTCGCTGGGCTCACCCGGAGTGGCCAGCCCGGACAGATCGCCCTTGATGTCCGCGAGGAACACGGGCACCCCGTTCTCCGAGAGCTGCTCGGCGATGCCCTGCAGCGTCTTGGTCTTGCCGGTGCCGGTGGCGCCGGCGATCAGCCCGTGCCGGTTCATCATGGACAGCGGCAGTCGCACGTGCGTGTCGGCGTGGACGGTGTCGCCGACGTTCGCGGCGCCCAACGTGATGCTGGGACGTTCGCCGAGGTCATAGCCGGCGCGGATGCTCTGCAGGTGCTCGTCATGGGAGGCCATGGCCACATCCTAGACACCCGTCCGGGCCACGGGGCCCGGAGCGTTCCCGACGACGCCCGTTACGCTGGCCTTCATGGTCACCTCCGTCCGGCTCACCCTTCCGCAGCGACCCTCCTGGGTGCGGTGGTTGGCTGGGGCTGTGCTGCCCGGCGTCGTGGTTCTGCAGGTGGTGGTGGCGGGACTGCAGACCTTCGTGCTGAACCCCCTCGCCGCCGCCCCGGAGGGCATGGGGTTGGGCGAGATCTACCGGGTGATGCGCGATGTCGGCGAGGCGCCGTTCGTGCTGATGCCCCTGCTCATCCTCGCGCTAGGACTGTTGGCCGCCGTGGCGCTGGTCTTCGTCAGCTGGCGCCGCGAAGAGGTGGACCCGCTGCCGGTGATGGCGCTGGGCTTCGGTGCGGTGATCTGCGCGACGCCGGCCTACTTCCTGCTCTCGTTCAACATGGGCATGAGCCTGGCCGACACCTTCGGAATCACCGGCGGTGACCACAGTCCGTGGGCGTGGCCCATCTACCTGGCCAGCATCGCGGCCATCATCGCGTTCCCCCTGTGCATGGGCGCGGCCCTGGTGCGAGGGCGGCGGCGCTGAGCGAAGCGGGTGCGGGGCCGCAGGTGAGCGGCCCGCTCAGGCGAGCAGGACGGCGACCAAGACCATCGCGGGGATCGCGAGGATCGTGGTGACCAGCACCGTGTCCTTCGCGACGACCTCACCGGCTGCATAGCGCACGGCGGCCACGTACACGTTCTGCGCAGTGGGCAGGGCGGCCATCACGACGGCGACCAGCAGCGCATGTCCGCTGAATCCGAAGAACACGCTCGCGATGACCCAGGCCAGGGCCGGGTGCACGCCGAGCTTGATGATCGAGGCCAGGGCGACGTCGGTGCGCCGGTGGTCTTCCTTGCGCAGCGGCCTCGCCCCGGCAAGCGACATACCGAAGGCGATCAGCATGGCGGGGATGGAGAGTCCGCCGATCAGCTCGATCGAGTCCCACAGCGGCCCGGGCACCGTGAAGCCGGTGGCCGAGGCGAGCAGGCCCAGCAGCGAGCCGAGCACGAGCGGATTGCGCAACGTGTGGGACAGCTGCCGCAGGGCGGCGCGAACACTGCGCTGCCACGAGCGGCGGCCGCGGCGAATCTGTGAGCGAGCTCGGGACTCAGCCGCCAGGCTGGCCTCGATCGCCGTGACGTAGATGGGCGTGTAGATGGCCAGCTGGAAGAGGATGACGGGGGCGGCCAGGGCGGCGTCGCCCAGGACGTAGGCGGCGATCGGCAGGCCGAGGTTCGCGGAGTTGACCTGTGAGGCGCCCATCGCGCCGAAGATGCGCTCGGACCAGGCGCGCTCCGGGACCAGAAGCCGTGAGGCCACCAGGAACACGGCGAAGGCGGCGTAGGCCGAGGTGAGGGCGATGAGCATCTGCGGCCCGAGCACCGCGGCGACGTCGGCGGTGGCCAGGGTGGTGAACAGCAGCGCGGGGGAGCCGATGAAGAACGCCGTGCGGGAGAGGACCACGCGGCCGTTCTCGCCCAGCACTCCGGTCCGGCCGGCCACGAAGCCGACCGCGATGATCACCCAGATGACAAGGAAGCCAGCGAGGACCTCCTGCATGGGCGTCCTCCTCTACGGCGTATCACACTCACGTCATCGTAGGTGACGCCTCGGACGCTGACAGGAATCGTTACCCAGCATCACAGCGCGGGGGATACCTGTTCTTCGATACCCACCACATTCTCCCGACCCTGCATCACACCCAGAAGGCGTCGCTCATGTGCCGCGCGGCGAGGATCGCAGAGTGACCACCGAGCGACCGCTGTCCGAGCGTCTGACACCATGGGTTCGGTTGCACAAGTGCGACGCGGCATGTCAGATCGGAGCTTCCTGGCCCAGTGAGGCCACGTGAGGCCACGTTGGGAGGTGTTCACCCTCCTGCACGACGACGGGCCCGGACGTATCCGGGCCCTGACATGGGGTTTCGCTGTGGAGCGGGCGACGGGAATCGAACCCGCGTATCTTGCTTGGGAAGCAAGCGCTCTACCATTGAGCTACGCCCGCGCGTCGCACCCACCGTGGCTGCTGAAGTAGCGGTCACGGCGCGCACTGCGCCCCCACTGTACACCAGCACCACGGCGCACCCTTCCCATGTCGTGGTCCGCATACCCCGCCCCGTCACCGGTGCCCCGGGCCCAGGCTCTGCGCTACCGTGAGGCTCGTGCTGCTTTCTGATCGTGACATCCGCGCGGAGATCGAGGCGGGTCGTGTCGCTCTGGACCCCTGCGACCTCGCCTTCATCCAGCCCGCCTCTCTGGACGTGCGCCTGGACCGTTTCTTCCGGCTCTTCGACAATCATCGCTACGCGCACATCGATCCGGCCGAGGAGCAGGACGAGCTGACCCGCCTCGTCGAGGTGGACCCGGACGAGGCGTTCATCCTGCATCCGGGCGAGTTCGTGCTCGGTTCGACGTATGAGCAGGTCACGCTGCCCGAAGACATCGCCGCACGCCTCGAAGGCAAGTCCTCTCTCGGCCGCCTCGGCCTGCTGACGCATTCCACCGCCGGCTTCATCGATCCCGGCTTCACGGGGCATGTCACCCTCGAGCTGTCCAACATGGCCACCCTGCCCATCAAGCTGTGGCCCGGCATGAAGGTCGGCCAGCTCTGCTTCTTCCGACTCTCTAGCCCCGCCGAGCACCCCTACGGTTCGGGCCCCTACGGCAACCGGTACCAGGGGCAGCGTGGGCCCACGGCCTCGCGCTCCTTCCAGAGCTTCCACCGCACCAGCATCGAGCCCTGAGGGAGCGCACCCGCATGAGCACCGCCGTCGAGTCTGCCCGCGTCTCGCGTCGGCAAGTGGCCGCCTGGGCGGCGTGGGATTGGGGCTCGGCCGCGTTCAACGCGGTGATGGTGACCTTCGTCTTCGGCACCTACCTCTCCTCGCCGGCCTTCGGCCCGGATGCCCGCGGCACCGCCTGGCTGTCCACCGGCATGGCGATCGCCGGCGTCGTGATCGCCCTCACCGCGCCCATCATGGGCCGACGCGCGGACCGGGCGGGACGACGTCGGCTCTGGCTGGGTCTGAACACCGGCATCGTCATCCTGGTCACCGGTCTGAGCTTCTTCGTGGCCCCCGCGGAGCAGTTCCTGCTGCTCGGCGTGGTGCTGCTGAGCCTGGGCACCATCTTTTTCGAGTTCGCCGAGATCCAGATCAACGCGATCCTCGTGCAGATCTCCACCCCTTCCACGGTGGGCCGCGTCTCCGGCATTGGGTGGGGCGCGGGCTATCTGGGCGGCATCGTGCTGCTGCTGATTGTCTACGTAGTCTTCGTGTCCTCCCCGCAGAACTTCGGGATCCCCACGGAGGACTCCCTCAACATCCGCATCGTCGCGGTGGTGGCCGCCGTCTGGTTCCTGATTTTCGCGCTTCCCGTACTGGTGGCCGTGCCCACTCCACCGCAGCTCGAGCGGATCGCCCAGCGCGAGAGCAGCGAATCGCTGTGGGGCTCCTACCGGGCCCTCGGCGCGCGCTTGGCGCAGCTGTGGCGCGAGGAGCGCAACACCCTGCGCTTCCTGATCTCCTCGGCGGTCTTTCGCGACGGCGTCGGGGCGGTCTTCGTCTATGGCGCCATTCTCGGCACCACAGTGTTCGGGGTGGATCCCGGCGACATCATCCTGTTCGCGATCGTCGCCAACGTGGTGGCCGCGGCCGGCGCCTTCGCGGGTGGCTGGCTGGACGACCGGATCGGCCCGCGTGCGGTGATCCTCGGGTCGCTCGTCGCGATGGTGGCCGTGGCCATCGGCCTCTACTTCGCCGAGGGCGTCTCGGCGTTCTGGATCGGCGGGCTGATCCTGTGCCTCTTCGTGGGACCGGTGCAGTCCGCCTCGCGCGCCTTCCTGGGCCGCCTCGTCACGAATGAGACGGCCGGTGAGCTCTACGGGCTCTACGCGACGACGGGCCGTGCCGTGGGCTTCATCACTCCGGCTCTGGCGTCGATCGCCTTGGCGTTCGTCGGGGACCAGCGCGTCATCATTCCGGTGATCGTGGTGGTCCTGGTGGCCGGGGGAGCGCTGCTGCTGGGGGTCCGCGACCCGGCCCGCGCCACCGCCCCGATCGAGGGGCAGGGTACCGCCGCCAGGTAGGATGGCACAGACCCTCGCCCGCCCATGACGAAGGGACCCCATGCTCGTCACCCTGATCGCCCTCTTTGCCGTGTCCGCGGCCGCGCCGCTGATCTTCCGGTACACCGGGCGCGAGGGGTTCTACGTGCTGGCCGCCGTCCCCGCGGCCGGATTCGTGTGGCTGCTGACCCAGCTGCCCGCCGTCTTCGAGCTGCAGCGGGCCCTCGATGCGGGCGCGGCCCCGGGCCCGGGTGCCGCACACCTGGTGCGCGAGGTCGCCTGGGTGCCCTATCTGGACATCGCCCTGAGCTTCCGCATGGACGCGATCTCGGCCTTCATGTCCCTGATCGTCCTCGGCGTGGGCGCACTCGTGCTGGCCTACTGTGCCCGCTACTTCCGGAAGCATGAGCAGAAGAACGCGGCCTTTGGCGGCTACCTGCTCGCGTTCGCCGGTGCGATGTTCGGCCTGGTCACCACGGATGACCTCATGGTGCTCTACACCTTCTGGGAGATCACCTCGGTGCTCTCCTTCCTGCTCATCGGCTACGCCGGGCACCGCATCTTCGCCCGCCGCTCCGCCATTCAGGCCCTGATCGTCACTACCCTGGGCGGGCTGGTCATGCTGGTCGGCCTGCTCATGCTCGGCATCGAGGCCGGCTCGTGGCGGGTCTCCGCCGTCGTGGACGCCGCCCCGGCCATGCTCGAGGACACCGCGAACCGCGGCTACGTCGAGGCGGCCATCGCGCTCGTGCTCGTCGGCGCGCTGACCAAGTCCGCGCAGATCCCGTTCCACTTCTGGCTGCCCGCCGCAATGGCTGCCCCCACCCCGGTCTCCGCGTATCTGCACGCCGCGGCGATGGTCAAGGCCGGCGTCTTCCTCGTCGCGGTGCTGGCCCCGGGCTTTTCCACCCTGATCTCGTGGCAGATCCTGGTGATCGGCTTCGGTCTGGCCACCCTGCTCGTCGGCGGCTACCGGGCGCTGCGCCAGACGGACATCAAGCTGATCCTCGCCTACGGCACCGTCTCCCAGCTTGGCTTCCTCATGGTGGCCAATGGTATGGGCACCCGCGACGCCGCCATGGCCGGCCTGGCCATGCTGCTCGCCCACGCGCTGTTCAAAGCGCCGCTGTTCATGGTGGTCGGCATCATCGACCACGAGGCCGGCACGCGTGATGTCCGCAAGCTCTCCGGCATCGGCCGCACGCATCGCGGCCTGGCCGCCGTCGCCGTCATCGCCGCGGCCTCCATGGCCGGCCTGCCGCCGATGTTCGGCTTCGTCGCCAAGGAGTCCGTCCTCGAGACGATCTGGGCGCACGGCGAGTACGGCGAGACCGTGCTGTCCTGGGCCCCGATCGCGCTGATGGCCCTGGGCTCCATGCTCACCGTGGCCTACACGTGGCGCTTCCTGTGGGGCGCCTTCGCCACGAAGCACGTGACGCACGACGACGGCACCCGGGCCCCGGTGCCCGCGACCACCTTCCACACCCCGGTCACGGCGCTCGAGATCGGCCCGGCCGCGTTGCTGTCCCTGTCCTGCATCGTGATGGCGTTCTTCCCGGGGGCGATCGAGTCGCTGATCACCGCCTACACCTCCACGATGGCGCCGCTGCCGATCGCCGAGTACCCCGCCTACCTCGCGCTGTGGCACGGCTGGACCATCATCCTGGCCCTGTCCGCCGTGATCGTGGTGGCCGGCCTGTTGCTGGCCACGCGGCGCGAGCAGCTCGAGCGCTTCCAGGAGCGGGTGGCGTTCCCCGTGGATGCCTCTCGGGTCTACCAGCGCTCCATCGGCGCCACCGATGCGATCGCCGTGTGGGTCACCGGCCGCACGCAGACCGGTTCGCTCAGCGCCTACCTGGGCATCATCCTCACCGTGGCCTTCCTGCTGCCGCTGCTCTTCCTGCTCTTCCCGGTCGGCTCTCAGGACCGCTCGCTGCTGACCGTGTGGGCCTCCGGCGACGTGGTCATCGCCGAGAGCTGGGCCCAGGCGTTCGTGGTGGTGGCCATCATGATCGGCGCGCTCGCCGCCGTCGCCGCCTCCCGCCGCTTCATGGCGGTCCTGCTCGTGGCCATCACCGGATATGGTGCCGCCGCCCTGTTCGCCCTGCGCGGTGCGCCGGACCTCGCCATCACCCAGGTGCTGGTGGAGACCATCGTGCTGGTCGCCATGGTCCTCGGCCTGCGCGCGCTGCCGGTGCGCTGGAATCCCTCGAGCACCAAGCGCCACCGGGCCGGCCGGGCCGTGATCGCGGTGAGTTTCGCCGTCGTGATGATGTGGGTGGCGGCCACCGCCCTGGCCTCGCGCACCGCCGAGCGCGTCTCCCTGCCGATGCCGGACATGGCCTACTACGAGGGCGACGGCACCAACATCGTCAACGTCATCCTCGTGGACATCCGTGCGTGGGACACGTGGGGCGAGATCACAGTGCTCGCCGCGGCCGCTACCGGCGTGGCCTCGCTGATCTTCCTGCAGCACCGTGACCGCCGCGGCCGCCGCCTCTCCGATGTGCAGACCGGCTCGGTCGGCCGCATCGGCGCGGAGGGCGCGATAGGCTCCGAGGTGCTCTCCACCGTGCGCCGCTTCGCCGTCGACGACTCGTCCAGCTGGCTCGAGGCGGGCCGCACGCTGGCACCGGAGCGCCGCTCGATCGTGCTCGAAGTGGTCACGCGCATGCTGTTCCACTCGATGATCCTGCTCTCGGTCTACCTGCTGCTGGCCGGGCACAACACCCCGGGCGGTGGCTTCGCCGGCGGCCTGCTCGCGGGCCTGGCGCTGACCCTGCGCTACCTCGCGGGCGGGCGCTACGAGCTGCAGCAGGCCTTGCGCATCCCCACCGGTGTGCTCATCGGCCTCGGCTTGGCGATTGCCTCGCTCTCCGGTCTGGCGCCGCTGTTCTCCGGCGGTCAGGTCCTGCAGTCGGCCGCGATCGAGTGGACGGATCTGCCGTTCTTCGGCGATCTCAAGCTCGCCTCCGCCGTGATCTTCGACATCGGTGTCTACTTCGTGGTGATCGGGCTGGTGGTGGACGTGCTGCGCTCGCTGGGCTCCGAAGTGGACCGCCGCGGTGACGAGGCCCGCGCCAAACGAGAACGCACCAGGCAACGCCGCGCCCGTTCGCGCATGGCCGCAGTGGCACAGACCGAGGAGGCAGGCCGATGACCGTCAATCTCGCACTCCTGCTCGCCATGGGCGTCATGTTCGGCGCGGGCATCTACATGCTCCTGGAACGCAATCTGACCCGGATCCTGCTCGGCATCGTGCTGCTCACGAATGCCTCGATCCTGTTGCTGCTGATCTCCGCCGGGGATCCCGGCGTCGCCCCCATCCGCATCGAGGGCATCCCAGACGAGGCCTACAACGACCCCGTCCCACAGGCGCTCATGCTCACGGCGATCGTGATCGGCTTCGCCGTCACGGCGTTCCTCGTGGCGATGATCTACCGCTCGTGGCTCCTCAGCAGCCAGGACGAGATCGAGATCGACGCCGAGGACCTCAAAGTCGCCACGCAGGATGCCTTCGACGCCGAGGAGGACGCGGAGCTCGAGCACGAGACCTCCGAGTTCCTGGACGACGCCCGCGACCCCAACGCCGACTACGAACACACCACTCAGGAGATGCCGCAGGTGCGCCAGGTCGTGGACCGTGACTCCCAGCAGGGCTCGAGTCAGTCCGGAGGTGAGCGCGCATGATGATGATCGGCTCGTTGCCCTTCACGGACCTCGCCCCGCTCTCCGTGCTGCTGCCGGTGCTCGGCGCGGCGCTGACCTTCACCCTGGTGCGCCGCCCCCGCGCCCAGATCGCGGTGACCATCCTGACTCTGGTGCTCACGCTGGTCCTCAACGTCGCCCTGTTGGCGGTGGTGTGGGACGCGGGAGCGGCCGCGGTGAACCTCGGCGGCTGGGACGCCCCCTTCGGCATCGTGCTGGTGGTGGATCGACTCTCCGCCCTGATGCTGGTGATCTCCTCACTGGTGGTGCTGGCGGTGCTCGTCTATGCGACCGCGCAGGGCGTGGTCAATGAGGACGAGGGCGGCCCCGTCTCGATCTTCCACCCCACCTACCTGATCCTCGTGGCTGGCGTGTCCAACGCCTTCCTCGCCGGTGACCTCTTCAACCTCTATGTGGGCTTCGAGATCCTGCTCACCGCCTCCTACGTGCTGCTCACCCTGGGCGGCAGCGGATCCCGCATCCGGGCGGGCATCACCTATGTGGTGGTCTCGGTGATCTCCTCGGTGGTCTTCCTCATCGCGATCGGCATGATCTACGCCGCCACCGGCACCATCAACATGGCCGATCTGGCGCTCAAGCTGGGCGAGCTGCCCAGCGACGTGCAGATGGTGCTCCACGTCATGCTGCTCGTGGGCTTCGCCATCAAGGCCGCAGTCTTCCCGCTGTCCTTCTGGCTGCCGGACTCCTACCCGACGGCGCCAGCCCCGGTCACCGCGGTCTTCGCGGGCCTGCTGACCAAGGTCGGCGTGTACGCCATGATCCGCACGGAGACCCTGTTGTTCCCGGGGGAACACGTGAACCAACTGCTGCTCGTGGTGGCGGCGCTGACCATGGTGGTCGGCATCCTCGGCGCGATGGCGCAGGCGGACATCAAGCGCATCCTGTCCTTCACGCTCGTCTCCCACATCGGCTTCATGATCTTCGGCCTCGGCCTGGCCTCCGAGCTGGGCCTCGCCGCGACCGTGTTCTACGTGGCCCACCACATCACCGTGCAGACGGCCCTGTTCCTCGTCACCGGCCTCATCGAGAACCGGGCCGGAACCGCGAACCTCGAACGCCTGGGCTCGCTGGCCTTCGTCTCCCCGCTCGTGGCGGTGCTGTTCTTCATCCCCGCGATGAACCTCGCCGGCATCCCGCCGTTCTCCGGCTTCTTCGGCAAGGTCGGTCTGATGGCCGGCGGTGTGGAGCAGGGCGACTTCCTGGCCTATCTGCTGGTGGCCGTGTGCGTCATCGTCTCCCTGCTGACCCTGCTGGTCATGGTGCGCGCCTGGGTGCGGGCGTTCTGGCGCCGGATCGACGACGTCGAGCACCCGCCGGCCCAGCTCGTCTCGGCCTACCAGCGGGCCAAGGCGCACGGCAAGAAGCCCAAGCCGCTGGGTGTGGGCCTCGTGGTCCCGACCATCGGTCTGGTGGGGCTGAGCCTCGCGTTCACGGTGTTCGCCGGGCCGCTCTATGAGCTCTCGGATCGGGCGTCGGTGGACATGATGGAGCGCACGCCCTACATCTCTGCCGTCCTCGGTGCGGAGGCGGCAGACCAGGCCGCCGCCGATCTGGCCGCCGACCCCACGGAGGTGAACAATGTCCAGCCATGACGCAGTGCGTGGGCGTGAAGCCGAGAACCTCGACGGCGCCGTCGAGGCCTTCGGTGTGCGCTCCACTGACGGCGGCCCGCGGGACACGAGCGAGGACGGCCGCCCCGGCGCGGCCGCGCGCGTGCTCTCTCAGTGGCCGATCCTGGTGTTCATGATGATCCTGTGGGCGGGGGTGTGGCAGGACTTCGCCCCGCACGTGCTCGTGATGGGGGCGCTGTTCTCCCTGCTGATCATGTGGGTCTTCCCGCTGCCGCCCGTGCCCTTCCCGGGCCGATTCAACCTGTGGTACGTGATCGTGTTCACCGCGCGGTTCCTGTGGGACATTGTGCGCGCCTCCATTCAGGTGTCCTTCGTGGTGCTGGTGCGTGGCCGGGCCGCGCGCTCCTCGATCGTGGAGATGCGCCTGCGCAGCCACGACGACCTGGTGATCACCCTCGTCAGCCACGCCCTGGCCCTGGTGCCGGGCTCGATTGTGCTCGACGTGGACCGCGTCACCGCGACGCTGTACCTGCACTGCCTCGATGTGGCCGACGAGCAGCGGATCGCTGAGACCAAGGCCAATGCGTTGCGCGTGGAGGCCGCGATCATTCGCGCGATCGGCTCGCGGGCGGACATGGAGCTGTTGGCCCGCTACCCGGACAGCGCCCCGCCGTTCGAGGACATCGCCGAGTACAGCCAGCACCCGCCGCATCGGGACGCCCGCGCCCAGACGGAAGGAGCCCGCCCATGAGCCCGCTGATGATCGCCGCCGTCGTGGCCGGTGCCGTGCTCATGATCGGCGCGGCCGGGGCCATCTACCGTATCGTGCGCGGTCCCTCCCTGTTGGACCGCGCCATCGCCACCGACGTGCTGCTCG
>JAUNTT010000012.1:20120-29843 GCA_030538555.1 Micrococcus sp. | reverse complement strand
ACTACCAGGCTCATCCTGAACGCTTCCGCGAACAGCCCTGCACCCCACGCCCGGCTGAGCTGGTCGGCATCAACCTACCCGCGACCGACACCAAGGCCGCCGACTGACTCACAACAGGTTGACACAGAGCGACGATGACAACATCGCGGTCATTCTCGACATCGACATCGTTGGTTGCAGCACCCTTTCGGTGGGCCGCGCTGGCCACTCGGCCTATTCCGTGGAACTGCGTCTACCCTGCGGCTGAGGTGGCGCCGCGTCGTCGGATGCGGCGGCGCCGGCGGGGGCGTCCTGCGCCAGGGACTCGCGCATCCGCTCGAGATACCAGCGCGGGCCGCTATCGGTCATGATGCCGACGCCGCCATCGGCGGGCTCGACCGCATCGGCCATACCCTGGTTGAGGTAGTCGCGTTCTTGCTCCGGCGTCATCGTCCAGGCGGGGATCCGCTTCTCAGTCATGGACTCAGTATGCGCCTCACCCCGCACGAGAGCACGGAGTTGGTGACCGTGAGCGGTCGGGACTATTGTGGTCTCGTCAGTCGGCGATATGGGAGTCGAAGAGCCACTGCCCTGTGGTCGCGTCTCGTATGAGCCGGTAGGTGGTCTCACCGCCCTGCTCCTGGTCGAAGTTGACTGGCTCGCCCTCCGCGGTGAGCGCGGTCTGAGACAGGTCGATGTCGGCCACCACGATCGCCGAGTCGTCGGTAGCCGCGACCAACCGGGCTTCCCGGACGACCATGGACGCCCGCTGCCGAACCTGCCCACGGGCGTACCAGAACGCGTCGGATTCGAAACCGGGGCGTGCGGCCTCGCTGGAGAGCGCCACAAGGCCCGCTGGGACGCCACCTGCGAATCCGTCCTGGGCCCACCTGTTGTAGGCGGCCAACGCCGCCAGCACGACGTTGACGGATTGCTGATCGTCCTGCATTGTTCGCATGCCTTCCCGTGGAGACCGTCCTCGCATGGGCCCAGTATGCCGCCCCATCCCCTGGCTCTCCGCACCCCCGTCGAATCGCCCATTTTTCGATTTCTCGCACTCCATGGAGGGCGAGAAATCGAAAAATGTGCGAGTTGGCGCCGACCGACCCGGGACACCGCTGGCGGGCTCCGCGGAATTTGCACGCCGGCCACCCCTCAGCGCCCGAACCGGTCATGGCGTGATGCCCCGGGCACGGCGCTGACTGGACACCACCGAGTCACCCTGCGACGATCGGACGGACAGCTTCCTCGTCTGGAGTCGATGCGGGATCGGCCCATTCCCCGTGTGTGCGCACTGCTTCACACCTCACCGCGCACCCAGCCGCCGCTCGAAAGGAATCCGATCATGGAGGTTATGGTCGGCGGGTCCGCCGTCATGGTCGTTGGCACTGTCATGGTGTGCCGTGCCCTTGACGTTGACCGCCCCGTTCTCGCGGGACTGCGCGTCGGCTTGTTCACATGCTTCCTCCTCACGGGCGCGCTCTCGGTCTTCGCACGCAACGACGACTGGATCTACTCCCTGGTCTTCCTGGTGGCCTGGATCGCCTCCATGATCGCCAGCGCCCTCGTGCGCGTTACTCCCGCCGGATCGGACCGCACTTTTTCGTGATTCTCGCCACTCATAAAGGGCGAGAGCTCGAGACATGTTGGAGTTGACGGTGCGGGCCAACGTGGACGGGACAGCGCGCGCCATGGCTGGCTGTCGGCGACGGTGTGTCCCGTTACACCCGTGCTACGCCCACCCGAATCGAGGGTGTGTGTCAGCCATGGATCAGCTGAAGACGCTCCCGGGGGCTGCCGCTGCCCCCGTACCCCCACGCCAGGGCACGCGCCCTGGACCCCGGTTGCACCCTCACCGGCTCCGCTAACGCTCCGCCGGCGAGGCCGCTCGGCGAACGCGTGTGCTGGCGGTGAGCGGGTGGTCAGGAGCGCGGGTCATTCCTGGCGGTTTGGCGGCTCATCGGAGATACGGTAGGGGTCACGGGATCAGTCCACCCGCGGCCAGGAGCATCCTGAGCCGGTAGTTCTCCCTGTTGCGGAAGCCTCGCGCCAGCCGCCGTTGGAGTTCGATGATCCCGTTGATGGCCTGCGTGCCACCGTTGTTCGTGCGCTGGGTGCTGAAGTACGCCAAGAACGCGTCCTTCCACCGGCGCAGCGTCCGTCCTAAACGAGCGACCTCTGGGATCGGGTACCCCGGCAGGGTAGCGAGGAGCTTGAGCGCGATCTTACGGCCCTCGCCCAGGTCCGGGTGCCGGTAGGCCTGGCGTATCTGGCTCTTCACAATCCAGGGTGTAGTCGTGGCCTGAATCCGCCGGCCCCAGACACACCGTCCGGGCCGCACAACCGCGTGGGCACAACTCCTGTCACAACCATACGTGCAAGAACGAACGCAGTCTAGGGTTTTTGCCCACCTCCCGCCGCGCGGGGCACCTCTACTTACACCTGCGCCTACGCAATACCCCCCTATCCGCACCGATCACCATCCCCAACCGAGCTTGCATCATGTACCACCAAGTTGTTAGCGTCGGTAATCCGGTTGCGAGAAACGCACTGCGCATCCGAACCACCGTGCACTTGAGACAGGAGGGCGCACTTGAAACGGTTACTCACCCGCCACCCATTCGCAGCTGGGGCGATTCTCGGACTCTCGGGCTTTGTTCTGATCGAGCTGGTGCGTCACTCGCTCGAGCCAGGACGTGGTCCACTCGATTCCCTATGGTCTCTCTGGTTGATCCCATTCGCCGCGCTCATGGTTGGCGGCGTTGTTCACGAACGTCGTGTCGCCGCCGAGCGCGACCGCATCAGCTCCGACGTGTAGACCCACTCCCAATCTTCTGATACCGCACCAACTGAAGGAGAGAGGCACTATCAAGACCCGCAACTCGTTCGCACTCCTGGCCGCAGCCACCCTCACCGCCTCCACCGCGCTCCTCGCCACCCCGGCATCGGCCCACGCTCTGTCGACCCCCACCACGACGAGCACAGCCACCGCCTCCGCGACCGATGACGGCCCTCTCGCCACCGCTAACGTGATCACCGATAACGGTGAGGCTCACGTCAAGTTCGATCTCAGCAACGCAACGGCCACCCTCAACGACGACGGCTCCGTCACCGTCTCAGATAGGTCAGGTGAGGCGCTGGAGGTCATGAAGACTTCCCTCACCTCGCAAGGCGGATCCCAAGCTCCCGACGTGCGGTATGAGGTCGACAATGGCGGCGAAGTGATTCGCATGTACGACATCTCTCCCTCCCTCGATCTCGGCCAGCCCTCTGTGGGTCCGTCGATGGGTGCGATGTCCGTCGACCAGGACTGCGCTCGGAGCAACGTCCTGTGGGGTGCTGGCGGAGGCGCAACACTTGGTCTCGTCGCAGGCCCCGCTGGCGCGGCCGTAGGTGCCCTGACCGGACTCGGCCTCGCGGGACTACAGAGCATCGCTGACTGCTGACCGTGAACCTTCGTTACACCCATGGGAGATGCGCTCTGTGTCAACCTGTTGTGAGTCAGTCGGCGGCCTTGGTGTCGGTCGCGGGCAGGTTGATGCCGACCAGCTGCGCTGGGCGTGGGGTACACGGCTGTTCGCGGAAGCGTTCAGGATGAGCCTGGTAGTAGCCCTGCAACGCTTGGTCCCGGGTCTGCCATTTCGCCTCCCAGGTACCGTCGAGGACCTCGGCCGGGGAGAACAACCCGATCCCGGAGTGCTTGTGCTCGTGGTTGTACCAGTCCACGTAATCGGCCACGTAGGCGCGGGCGTCGGTGAGCGTGGTGAACTGGCCGGGGTAGCCCGGCCGGTACTTCATCGTGCGGAACCCGGCCTCGGAGAACGGGTTGTCATTCGAGACATAGGGCCGGTTGAACGAGAGAGCCACGTCGTGCTTGCCCAGGGCCACGCGCAACACGGTGGAACGCATCGCTGAGTCTGAGTCGGCATGCACGACCCGTGGTGCCCCGTGCACGGCGATCGCGGCCTGAAACATCTCGACGGCAAGGTCATCGCACTCGCGTTCCTCGACCCGGTAGCCCACGATGACCCGGGAGTAGATGTCCTTGATGACGTAGGCCTGCCAGAAGACCCCACGGAAAGGGCTGGGCAGCTTCGTGATGTCCCAGGACCACGCCTCACCAGGTTTCGTGGCCACGACCACCGGGGCCGGGCGCGGGGCCTTCAAACCCCGGCGTGTACCGATCACCGGGCGTCGGTGCTGCTCGCTGATTGAAGCCCCGATCCGCCACCACGACCGCCGTGAGCCCAGCATCACCCCCTGATCCCACTGGTACGCGAAGCTGGCATCCACCGAGACCCCTTGCTCCCACCCCTGCAGGATGTGGCCCTCAATGACCTCGCGGACCTCGTCGCTGATCCGGTTGGGATACGCCCGCTCACAGTGCGGGATCGGCTGCTTCACTGGTGGTCGTGGGCAGGACCGGTAGTGCCAGGCCGAGCGGGAGATCCCAGTGAGCTGCAGGGCCTTGCGCTGCGAGCCCAGCAGCCCGGTGAGGGTGTGCACGAGCTCGTTCTCCTGGTTCATCCACTGCTGGTCGGCGGGTTCGTCTCGGTATCGGGCTCTTGCTCGTTGAGCTGATGCAAGAGCCCGATAGCTTTTCCCAGGGCATCGTTCGTGGCCTGAAGCTGCTGGATCCGTTGGAGGAGTTGTTCTTTCTCGGCCTCGTGAGCAGCGCGCTCACGGGCCAAGCGTCGGCGTTCGAATGATGTCGTCACGAGTCCACCCTCGCGTGGGATCAGGCCCCTGTCGAGGTCGCCGTCATAGACCGCGCTGCGCCACCGTCGGAACCTGTGCACGCTGATGCCCTTGTCCTTCAGCCATTGCTGGCGTGTTCCCCAGGGCTGGCGTTCGTAGTCCATGACCAGATCACGGACTTCTTCATCGGTGTATCCAGGCGCGATCGACATGCCGGCTCCTACCCTCTGCATCTAGTGGTTACTCGAGCCCGTCAGTGACTCACAACCAGCTTGGCGCAGAGGGAGAACGCCGAGATTCGACCCGTAAGCCATCGGTGGGGGTGGGAGAGGCGGGCCGGGCGGAGAAAGCGGGACGGGGCGCTAGGCCGGCTACGCGGGTAGCGTCGGGCGCAATGACGTATTTCGCAGACGCACCAACCCACCCCGCGCTCACCCACCGCTTCGCCGATCTCTTTCCCGAGCTCTCGCTCGCCCAGACCGGCCGACCCACGCGCGCCCCGCGCCTGCTCACGCTGAACACCCCACTCGCCACCGAGCTCGGCCTCGGCCCGGACTGGCTCGCCACCGACGACGGCCTCCGCTTCCTCACCGGTGAAGCCCCCGGCCCTCACGCACGCCCGGTCGCCCAGGGCTACGCCGGGCACCAGTTCGGCGGCTACTCCCCCGTCCTCGGCGACGGCCGCGCCCTGCTGCTCGGCGAACTCACCGCGCCGAACGGCCAGCTCGCCGACCTGCACCTCAAGGGCTCGGGTCGCACCGGCTACGCCCGCCCCGGCGCGGACGGGATGGCCGCCGTCGGGCCCATGCTGCGCGAGCACGTCATCAGCGAGTTCCTCCACGCCACGGGCGTGCCGGCCGTGCGGCGGCGGTGGTCCCGTCGAAGCACTATCCCCGGGCGCAGCATCGTGGGCGCGGCCATCCCAATGAGCGGCTGCAGCACGCCAGTCGAGACACCCGTGCGCTGCGAGATCCGCCACCACCCATCACCATGCTGCACCGTGTACGACGATGAGCCCGTGACCGAGCCCGCCTCCGGGCAGCCCGGGACACACAGGGCGCGAGCCGGACCGGCGCGGCCTGGCTGGGCGACGGCAGCGACGATCCGGGATTGACACGTTTGCGTGCTCATCACCAGCAGTCGGCGCTTGTCCGACCCTCGGAACCACGAGGCCCCTGCCCTCACGCTTGCCGCGCAGGGACGGGGGCTTCGGCTTCAGTACAGGCTACCCGTTTCAAGGATCCGCTCGACATCTCCGATATCGAGATACGCGTAAGAGGCCACTCGGCTAGGTTCCATGCCGAGATCGACACACCGCTTCACCCACATGACGATGTCCCGCTCATGTAACCTCAGCAGCTCCTGGCAGGTGCGCATACGCTCCGCCGCCTTACTCAGAATCAACTCCAGTTGGCCTTCATTGAGCTCGCCCCGTGCTTCAGGCCGCTCCTCACCGATTCGAATTGTCCAGTCACTCACTCTTGGATCCCATTACGCAGTTACGTTGCACGCGACTACAGTTCCACCGCGCTTTTCGAACGGGCCGTACTGAACACCACGCACAGTCGCCCGGACACTGGTGACGAATCGGTAGTTCTCATTGGTGTCGCACTTAGCGATTTGATACACATTGGCCACGCGGGAGTACCAATTGTTGTTGGATCGTACGGGTCCAATCTCATTAGAGTAAAACCCGCAAATCGGAAATACGCCTGCACATGTAGACCTCAACGTCGCACTAATATGGTGCGGGTAGAGGCCAGTTGGACTTGTCGAAGTGCAGCTACTGGATGCCCCCACTGCATGCCCCCTTGCACCTTTTTAAGTTCAGTGAACGACCCTCTACAGACTCCTGCACTCCAATTTGCAGGCAATAGCTGGTCGTCCGACAGGCGTGAGACATTATTAGCGCTAATGACGTCGGAGTCTGGAATCTGAAAGATCCACTCGTTGTCTTCTACGTAGATGAATCGCGCTCCATCCTGCTGCACCTCGACCTCGTATGAACCTGGCGTCACGCCGAGGCTGGCAGCAGCCTCCACATCAAGCCGTTCCGATGACGTGGCGGCACTCGATGGCATATCATCTGCCGCTTGAAAACCAGTCAACGGAAAGCTCAACAATGCCGTCGCCGCTAATGCCTTGATCGACTTCTTCATGTCGCTGGTTCGCACACCAATCACCCCCTCTAGGCCTCGCCCCCACCGCTGGGGGATGTCGCGAATCCTGACACCTAGCTATCATCCTGTCAAGAGCTGGGGACTGCTGCAGGGATAGGTGACATCTGATCTGGCTTGCGCCGCAGGACCGGCCTTCAAGGATGAGCACCATGCCCAAGCCCTACCCCCACGAGTTCCGCGCCGACGTGATCAACCTCGCCCGCAACCGGGAACCCGGCGTGACCCTCGAGCAGATCGCGAAGGACTTCGGCGTCCACCCCATGACCCTGACGAAGTGGTTACGCCAGGACGAGATCGACCACGACGCCAAGCCCGGCACCACCCGTGTTGAGAACGCTGAACTGCGTGAACTGCGCAAGCGCAACCGCCTGCTCGAGCAGGAGAACGAAGTCCTGCGACGCGGAAGCGGCGTATCTGTCGCAGGCGAACCTCCCAAAAAATGATGTACCCGCTCGTCAGAGAGCTCGCCGCCGACGGGATCCCCGTGGCGGTGTCGTGCCGGGTGGCCAAGCTCTCCCGCCAGCCCTACTACCGATGGCTGAGCTGTCCCGTCGCCCCCAGTGAGGTCGTCCAGGCTCACCGGGCGAACGCCCTGTATGACGCCCACCAGGACGACCCTTCAATATTGGGCACCGGTTGCTGGCCGACGAGGCCCGAACCAGCTGTGGCTGACGGACATCACGGAGCATCCCACCGACTCGGGAGCTGCTCTACCACTGCGCGGTCAAGGACGTCTACTCCGGCAGGATCGTGGGCCACTCCATCAGCCCGCGGATGACCTCGAAGCTGGCTGTGACAGCGTTGAACAACGCCGTGCAGGCCCGAGGGGACGTGGCCGGGTGCATCGTGCACTCCGATTGCGGGTCCCAATTCCGCAGCCTTCACATACCGGTGTGCCCTGACCCGGTATCGGCTGGTCGGATCGATGGGCCGGGTCGGCTCCAGCGGCGACAACTCGGCCATGCAATCCTTCTTCGCCCTGCTCCTTCAAGAACGTGCTGGACAGGCGGCGATGGCACACCCGCCAGCAGCTGCGGATCGCGATCGTGACCTGGACCGAGCGGACCTATCACCGGCGCCTCCGGCAGGACCGGTTGGGTCGATTGACCCGGCGTGGAGTTCGAGGCCAACATGAACACCAGCGTCACTCTCGCGGCGTGACGAGGAACTGTCACCTATCCGTGCAGCAGTCCCGGCCGACGTGGCGGCTTCTCTCGGACTGTCTCAGAGCGGCGTGTCGCACCGGCTGAAGGGACGAGGCCCCTTCACGTTCGATGAACTGCACCGCGTGGCTGAAACGCTCGGCATCAGCGTGTTCGACCTATCTCGGCCCCGATCTACTCCAGACACGACGAAGCCCCCACACCGAACTGGTCGGTACAGGGGCTCCTGCGGTGGGAGACGACTCCCGTCGGCTCCCCCGACTGGACTCGAACCAGTAACCCTTCGATTAACAGTCGAATGCTCTGCCAATTGAGCTACGGGGGAATGCTGGCCTCGTCCAACCGCCAGGCTGGCGAAGCAACGGAGGAGACTCTACCAGCAACGCCGGGACCCGTGCCACTTGAGGACGGACGGACGTGCCAGGCCTTCACCTGGCTCTCATGTTCGGGTGATGGTGTGGAGCACAGCAAGGTCGAGAACGACACCACAGGACAACGTGTAAGGACGTGATCCCATGCGCAAGACCATGACTCAGAAGCTGGCCCTCACCGGCACCGGCGTGCTCGCCGCCTTCGCCCTGGCCGCCTGCACCGCCAATGACACCGCCCCGGAGACCGCGGACTCGCCCGCCGCCACCGCACCGGCCACGCAGTCGCCCACCCACGACGCCACCACGGACGCCACCGAAGCCGCCTCGCCCACCGCGACCGAGGGCACCGCCACTGCCACCGATGACGCCACCGACGACTCCACGACCACCGGCGAGGATGCGGCCTTCGACGCGATCGACGCCGTGCTGGCCGAGTACTCCGACGGCGTGATCACCGAGATGGACCTCGACGATGACGACCAGAAGTGGGAGATCGACGTCGTGACCGGCGGTGAAGTCCTCGAGCTGGACGTCACCATGGACGGCGAGATCACCGAGACTGACCGCGAGTCCGACTCGGACGACATTGAGAAGGCCCAGGAGGCCGAGGTCACCGTGCGTGAGGCCATTGAGACCGCCCTCGAGGGCCGTGATGACCAGACGGTGGACGAGGCCGAGCTGGATCGCGACGACGACCGCCTGGTGTGGGAGATCGAGCTGGACAAGGCCGATGGCTCCGATGGCGACGAGCTGAAGATCGACGCCATGACCGGGGAGATCATCGAGGTCGACTGACCGCCTCAATCCTGAGCATCAGTCCTCGGAGCGCAGGGAGCGCCGCTGAGCCTCGAGCTCCATGAGCTCGGTGTTCAGCCGCGCGAACTCCTGAGGATCACCGTCCGGGCCGAGCCGCTGGAGACGCCCCAGCAGCTCGGCCTTGGCGTGTTGAATCTGCAGCGCGAACAGCCGATTCATGATGTCCCGGCAGTAGCGCACCACGTCCTCCTGGGTTCGCGCGGGCAGGGCCCGCACCGCCAGTTCGGACACGACGCCGCGCACCGGCTCCGGCACGGCCGCTCGGACAGCCTCCACCCATTGCCCCTCCGTGGCCCCGGAGCCGCCGGCCGCCATCACCCCGCGATGCAGGGCCGCGTATTGCGGCACGGTGAATCGGGCAGCGTAGAACGCCGTCCACTGCTCCGCTGACAAGAGACCCGGGTACTGCAGCACCACCTCGAGCGACTCCCGCTCCCTCCGGGCCACGGGATCGCGCGGGTCCACCGGAATGATCTGCACCTCGGGCGCGCGCACCTCGCTCGTCTCGCCGCGCCC
>JAUNTT010000012.1:0-20110 GCA_030538555.1 Micrococcus sp. | reverse complement strand
GTGAGGATCAGGCCCGCCGCTGGAATGCTGCTCGTTGCGCCCTGCTCCCGTCGACTCCGGCGGTGCACTGCGACGACCCCGACCCGCGGCCGCCACCGCCCGATGCACCTCATTGGGGTCCAGCCCCAGCCACCCAGCGAGCTCGCGTTCGTAGCCGGGACGCAGCACGGAGTCCTTGATGCCGGCCACGATCGGGGCCACGCGACGCAGCGCCCCGGCCCGGCCCTCCACCGTGTTGAGATCGAACTCCTTGAGCCCGGTGCGGATCGCGAACTCGAAGAGCGGTCGGCGTGAGGCGATCAGGGCGCGCACGGCCTCGTCGCCGTGGCGCTGGCGGAGATCGCACGGGTCCATGCCGCTGGGCTCCACCGCCACATACGTCTGCGCGAGGAAGCGGTGGTCCTCCTCGAAGGCCTTGAGCGCGGCCTTCTGGCCGGCTGCGTCGCCGTCGAAGGTGAAGATCACCTCGCCGCCGGTGCCGTCGTCGGTGATCAGGCGCCGCGCGACCTTGATGTGCTCGGCGCCGAAGGCGGTGCCGCACGTCGCCACCGCGGTGTCCACGCCGGACAGGTGGGCCGCCATGACGTCCGTGTAGCCCTCCACCACCACGAGCTGGCGCTGCTTGGCGATCGCCCGCTTCGCGAGGTCGATGCCGTAGAGCACCTGCGACTTCTTGTACAGCGCCGTCTCCGGCGTGTTGAGGTACTTCGGCCCTGGATCGTCCTCGTAGAGCTTGCGCGCCCCGAATCCGATGGTCGCCCCGGTCATGTCCCGAATCGGCCACATGAGCCGCCCCCGGAAGCGGTCATAGAGACCGCGCTGGCCCTCGGAGAACAGGCCCGTGGCGCGCAGTTCGTCGTCGGAGAAACCCCGGCGCCGCAGCTCATCCAGCAGGTGTGACCAGCCCTGCGGCGCGTACCCCACCCCGAAGTGGCGCGCGTGCTCGGCCGTGAATCCACGTTGCGTGAGGAAGTCTCGCCCGATCTGCGCCTGCTCGGAGGCCAGGGCTCGGGAGAAGAGCTCGTCGGCGATCTTGTGGGCTTCCACGAGACGACGACGCCGGCCCACCTCCGCCTTGTCCGGCCCGGTGCCGCCGTCCTCATAGTGCAACTCCACGCCCACCCGGGCGGCCAGCTTCTCCACCGTCTCGGTGAAGGTGGTGTGCTCGAGCTCCATGAGGAAGCTGATGACGTCGCCGTGCTCACCGCAGCCGAAGCAGTGATATGTGCCCACCGCGGGGCGAATGTGGAAGGACGGCGAGCGCTCGTCGTGGAAGGGGCAGAGGCCCTTGAAGGAGCCCACACCGGAGGCGCGGAGGGTGACGTACTCCTCGACGACGGCCTTCAGGTCGGTGCGCTCGCGGACCGTGTCAATGTCCTTGCGCACGATCAGCCCAGCCATGCTGACCATCTTAGGCTCGGTGCGCACGCCCCATGCTCCCCGTCCACAGCGGGCGGACCGGGCGGCCCCGCCACGGCGTGGGACGGCTGTGACTGGGGTGTGAGCTCGTCCTTTCCTAGGCTGGTCAGCATGCCGAGCACACCCCTGGAGCAGGCGCGGGCCCTGGTGGCCGCCGCGCGACGACCCGTCATCCTCACCGGCGCCGGAATGAGCGCGGAGTCGGGCGTCCCCACCTTCCGCGAGGCCCAGACGGGACTGTGGGAGCGCTTCAGCGCCGAGGATCTGGCCACCCCGGAGGCCTTCGACGACGACCCCGCCCTGGTCACCGAGTGGTACCGCTGGCGGGAGCGGCTGATTCGCTCCTGCACACCCAACGCCGGGCACGAGGCGATCGCGGCATGGCAGTCCCAACGGGCCGCCGCCGGCGACGGTCCCGGGGTGCGCGTCATCACCCAGAACGTGGACGATCTGCACGAACGCGCCGGCACCGAGGTGCTGGCACACCTGCACGGCTCGATCTTCGCGTGGCGCTGCGCCGACTGCGAGGCCCCCGCGCCCGCCGAGGCAGAGCGGGATCCCGACGGCGCCGCGGCCGCCACCACCACCGCCGACGGCCCCGCCACCAGCACCTCCGAACTACCCAAGGTCCGCGTCTGCGCCGTGTGCGGGGACGGCCTGATCCGGCCCGGCGTCGTGTGGTTCGGCGAGATGCTGCCCCGGCCCGCGTGGGAGGCCGCGCACGATGCGCTCCAGGACTGCGATCTGGTGCTCGTGATCGGAACCTCGGGGCTCGTCCAGCCGGCCGCGAGCCTGCCGTTCATGGCCACCGCCCACGGGGCACGGCTGATCGAGGTGAACCCGGAGCGCACCGAGCTCAGCGTCGCGGCCGACGTCGCCGTGCAGGACACCGCAGCGCGCGTGCTGCCGCTGTTGCTGGCGGACTGAGCGTTGTGAGGGACCCAGCCCTCGCCCGTCACACGGTGACACAGGGCACCCTCAGTGAATTAGCCCACGCTCACCTGATGTAATGTGGCGCGCAGCGCGGGACACCAGCCGCGCGCTTCCCCGTCGTCCGCGACGCCGCCTGCGCGGTGACGTCCCTGTTAGAAACGAGCACATGTTGGCTTCTCTGCCCTCCGCGCTGACCACCAAGGTCACGACTCTCACCGCCGTCTCCGCCGCGCTGCTCCTCGGTCTGACCGCGTGCTCCGGCGGCAGCACCCCCGGCTCGGGCACCAGCTCGCCGGCGACCGCCACGGCCACGTCAGGCTCCGACGCCCCGGCCACGCAGGACTCGGACAACAAGGTCGTTCTCTATTCGGGCCGCGACGAGAACCTCGTCCAGCCGATCCTCGATGACTTTACCGCCGAGACGGGCATCGAGGTGGAGGTCCGCTACGACAAGACGGCCGCGATGGCCGCGCAGCTCATCGAGGAGGGCGACGCGTCCCCCGCCGACGTGTTCCTCGCCCAGGACGCGGGCGCGCTGGGTGCCGTCGCCAAGGAGGGCGTGCTCATCCCGCTCGATCAAGACCAGCTGGACCCCGTGGACGCCGCCTTCCGCGACAACGACGGCCGCTGGGTGGGACTCACGGGTCGCGTGCGCGTGCTGGCCTACAACGAGGACGCCGTGAGCGATGCCGATCTGCCCGCCACCGTGGACGAGCTCACCGAAGAGCAGTGGAAGGGTCGCGTCGGCATCGCCCCCACCAACGCGTCCTTCCAGACCTTCGTCACCGCCCTGCGCCTGGTCCGTGGCGACGAGGCCGCCAAGACCTGGCTCACCGAGATGGCCGCCAATGACCCGCAGATCCGCGAGAAGAACGGCGAGATCATGCGCGATGTCAATGCCGGCACCCTCGACGCCGGCCTGATCAATCACTACTACCTCTACGAGCTCGCCGCCGAGCAGGGCGTGCCGGCCGAGGAGTTGGCCGGCAAGCTGCACTTCTTCCCCGACGGCGACCTCGGCTCGCTCGTGAACGTCTCCGGCATCGGGCTGGTCGGCGAGCAGCCGGACGGTGACGGCGCCGCGCTCATCGAGTACCTGCTCTCGGCTCAGGCCCAGACCACCTTCGCGGAGCAGACCTACGAGTACCCGCTCGTGGACGGCGTCGACGCCCCCGAGGGCCTGCCCACCCTCGACGAGCTGGACACCCCGGACGTGAACCTCAACGACCTCGATGATCTGCAGACCACGGTCACGATGATCCAGGAGTCGGGTCTGCTCTGAGCCAGCCCGCCACCCCGGCGGCACGCCGCCGCCGGGACTCCACCGCACCACCGGCGCTCACCGCCGCGGCCCTGCTCGCCGCGGCGGTGGCGCTCGTTCCCGTGGGCTATCTTCTCTACCGCGCCGCCGACGGCGGTCCGGCTGCCTGGTTCTCCGCGGTCGCCACCCCGCGGGTCGCGGCGTTGGCCGGCACCTCGCTCGCGCTGGCCGCCGTGGTGACGGCGGCGTGTCTCGTGATCGGGGTGGGTGCGGCCTGGCTGGTCACGCGCACCAACACGCCCGGCCGCGGACTCTTCGCGGTCCTGCTGGCCCTGCCCCTCGCGGTGCCCTCCTTTGTGGCCGCCTTCACGTGGGTCTCGGTCTCGGACATCCTGCCCGGCGTGCCCACGGGCCGATTCGAGGGCTTCTGGGCGGCCGCCGTCGTGCTCACGCTCTACACCTATCCCTACGTCTACTTACCCGTGGCGGCCGCGCTGTCCCGCGTGGATCCGGGGCAGGAGGACGTGGCGCGCTCGCTGGGCCGCGGGCCGCTGGCCGTGTTCTTCACCATCACGCTGGCGCAGGTGCGGCCCGCGATCGCCGGTGGCGGCCTGCTCGCGGCGCTCTACGTGCTCTCCGATTTCGGTGCCGTCGCGATCCTGCGCCTGGACACCTTCACGCGGGCGATCTTCACGGCCTTCGACGTCGGGTTCAATCGCCAGCTCGCCCTCACCCTGGCCACCGTGCTGGTGCTGCTCACCGCGCTGATCCTCTTCGGCGAGGGCCGTACCCGCCGGGCCTCCGCGCGGGTCCACACCGGGCGCACGCGGCGCGTGGTCCGTGCGACGCCGCTGGGCCGCTGGACGTGGGCGGGCACGGCCGGCCTCACCGCCGTGACGGGCGCTGCCCTGGGCGTGCCCGTGTTGAGCCTTGTCCGCTGGATGGGCGAGGGAACCTCGCTGGCCGCGGTGCAGGATCGCTGGTTCGCCGCGGCCACCGGATCGCTCACGCTCGCCGCCGCCGGTGCGGCCCTGACCATGCTCCTGGCCTTGCCGATCGGGATTCTCATGGCCCGTCACCCGGGCTGGGCGTCGCGGGTCTCCGAGCGCGCCGCATTCCTCGCCCACGGGCTGCCGGGCGTGGTGGTGGGGCTCTCGCTCGTGTTCTTCGGGGTGTCGGTCGCGACGCCGCTCTACCAGACCACGTGGATGCTCGCGTTCGCCTACGCCACCCTGTTCCTGCCGATGGGTGTCACGGCCGTGGCCGCTGCTGTGGCCCAGTCCGCCCCCGCGCTCGAGGAGTCGGCCCGATCCCTGGGTGCCTCCGGGCCCGAGGTGTTCCGCCGCGTCACCCTCCCGCTGGCCCTGCCCGGCATCGGCGCCGGCACGGCTCTCGTGTTGCTGACCGCCATGAAGGAGCTGCCCGCCACGCTCATGCTGCGCCCCACCGGTGTGGACACGCTGGCCACCCGCCTGTGGAGTGCCACGGGGGTGGGCCGTTACGCCGAGGCCGCCCCCTACGCGCTCATGTTGATCCTGCTCGCGGCCATCCCGGCGTGGGTGGTGGTGCATCGCACGGGCATCGTGGCGGCCGCCCCCCGCATCGGCGTGGTGCCCTCGGCCGCGGTGCAGCGCGCTGCGGCACCGGCGGGTGATCCGGTGCAGGCCGAGGTGAGACAATGACGGCCATGTCCGCCATTCGTCCCGCCGCTGTCCCGACGGCGACGCCGCACTCGCCTGCGCTGGCCGTCTCGGTCGCGGACCTGGGTGCCTCCTATGGCGAGGGACCCGTCCTGCAGGGCGTGAGCTTCCACCTGGCCCCGGGTGAACTGCTCGCGGTCCTGGGCCCCTCCGGCTGCGGCAAGACCACCCTGCTGCGCTGCCTGGCCGGGTTCGAGCGCATCGAGTCCGGCCGCATCAGCCTGGCCGACGCCGTGGTGGCGTTGCGCCGCGTGCACGTGCCCGCGCATCGGCGCCATGTCGCGGTGGTCCCCCAAGACGGCGCGCTCTTCCCGCACCTGTCCGTCGCGGAGAACGTCGGCTTCGGCCTAAAGAAACGGCGCCCGGGACGCATCGCGCGCATCCAGGAGTGCCTCGCGCTTGTGGACCTGGCCGGGTATGGGGACCGGATGCCCCACGAGCTCTCCGGCGGCCAGCAGCAGCGCGTCGCCTTGGCCCGCGCGCTTGCGCCCCGGCCACCACTGATCCTGCTCGACGAGCCCTTCGGCGCCCTCGACGCCGCCCTGCGCACCGGACTGCGCCGGGATGTCCGCGAGGCCCTCAAGGAGGACCACGCCACCGCGGTGCTCGTCACCCACGATCAGGCCGAGGCCCTCTCGGTGGCCGACCGCGTGGCCGTGCTGCGCGAGGGTCGTCTCCATCAGCTCGGCACCCCCGACGAGGTGTACCGCTTCCCCGCGGACACGTGGGTCGCCACGTTTGTGGGTGAGGCCGCGCTGCTGCCGCTGACCGCGCTGGGCTCGGGCGAGGATGGCGCCCCCGTGGCCCACACGGCCCTGGGCCCGGTGCGCGTGCACGGCGAGCGCGCCGCCACCGCCGCACCCGGTGATCTGGTGGTCGCCCGTCCCGAGGACGTCACGGTGGAGGCCATCACCGCCCTGCACGGAGTCGAGGAGTTCTCCGCACCCGCCGTGATCGGCGTCGACGCCGTGGTGGCGGAGGTCGACTACCGCGGTCATGAATCGGTCGCGGTGCTGCGCCTCGACGACGGCACCAAGGTCCGCGCCCGCATCACCGGGGCGGTCCCGGCCCTGGACACGCGCGTCCGCGTGAGCCTGCGGGGTCCTTGCGCTGTGGTGCCCGCGGACGAGCCGACCGGTGGGCCGGCGGAGGCATCTGCGGACGTGGCAGCGGGCGCGCAGCCGCGGCGGTCACGTCCCGGGGGCCACCGGGCGTGAACCGTCCCGCCGGCCTGGTCATCTCGACGGCCACCCTCGGCGCCACCGAGCTGCGCAGCGCCGGTCACAGTAGCCACAGTGCCGCGCTGGCGGTCGCGCGGTACGCGCTGGATCGCGGCCATGGCTCGTTCTGGCTCGATTCGGCGCTCACTGCCCCGGCCGGCCCGCACGACGACGGCGCACGCCACAGCATTCTCGGCGACGCCCACGGCGGAGCGATTCTGAGCACCCCGGCCGTGGCCACCCCGGCCGAGGCCGAGGCCGCGTGGGAGCGGCTGCGCGAGGCTGCCGCGCCGCGTCCCGTGCACGGGGGCGAGGACCTGCCGCTGCGCGGCGGTCTGGTGGGCTTCCTCAGCTACGAACTCGGTGTGGCCACGCTGGGGCTGACCCCGCGGATGCCGCGGGCCGGTGATCCGGCCGCGGTGCCGGCGTCGTACTGGGTGCGCCCGGCCCGCTGGGTGGTGGTGGACCACCAGCGCGGCGAACTGGTCTGCTGCGTGGCCTCCGACGCCGCCGACCACGCGTCCGCCGACGACGCCGCGCCCTCCCCCGCCGAGAGCGGCCCCGTGACCTCCCCGGCGTTGGACGCCTGGACCGCCACCGTGCGTGAGGCGCTGCGCGTTCCGCACGGACCCGCCAACGACGCCGATGCGGACCGTGCGGGCCGGACCCTCGAGCCCGCCGCAGAAGTGGCCGGCACGTGGCGAGAGGACCGGGCCGCCTACACGGAGCTGATCGAGCGCTGCCAGGCCGCCCTGCACGCGGGCGATTCCTACGAGCTGTGCCTGACCACGCGCTTCGACGTGGACCCCAGCGTGGAGGTGGACGCCCTCGAGCTCTTCGCCGCCCTGCGCAGCGCGCATCCGGCGCCCTATGCGGCACTGATCGAGCAGAACCCGGGCCCGGCAGGCGAGGCGGGTTTCGCCGTCGTCTCCGCCTCCCCCGAACGCTTCCTCACGGGTCAGGCCGGGCAGTACAGCACGAAGCCGATCAAGGGCACCGCGCCCCGGCACCCGGACCCGGTGCAGGATGCGCGGATCGCCGCGGAGCTGGCCGCCGATCCGAAGACGCGGGCCGAGAACCTCATGATCGTGGACCTGCTGCGCAACGACCTGTCCCGGGTGTGCGTGCCGGGCAGCGTGCAGGTGCCCGCGCTCATGGCCGTGGAGTCCTTCGCCTCCGTCCATCAGTTGGTCTCCACCGTCACGGGCCGCGCCCGGCCGGGACTGAGTGCGGTCGATGTTGCCCACGCTCTGTTCCCGGGCGGCTCGATGACCGGGGCGCCCAAGCGGCGCACCGTGGAGCTGCTCAGCCAGTGGGAGCCCGCCCCGCGCGGGGTGTACTCGGGAACGCTGGGCTTCTTCAGCGCCGACGGCGACTGCGGGCTGTCCATCGTGATCCGCACGGCCGTGCGCACCGCGATCGCCGGGCAGGACTCCGGCTCCGCCCGGTACACCTGGAGCATCGGGGCGGGCGGGGCCATCGTCGCCGACTCGGACCCCGACGCCGAATACGACGAGGTCCTGCTCAAGGCCGCCGCCCTGCGCCGCGCCCTGAACAGCGTGGCCCGGCGCTGAGCCGAGCCGGGCGGTGCCCCGACCCCACCCGTCCGGCGCCCCGTAGACTCGGGGAGGCCTGTCACCCGACCCTGACCTGCGGCGGGTGAGGAGCAGGGCGTGAGAATAAGGGCGTAAGAAGAAGGGGGTCCCGTCATCGAGGTCGTGCTGAGCCTGGCCGTGGCCATCCTGCTGATCAACCTGGTGGTGGCAGCACTCGTGGTGCTGCGCCGTCCCGGGGCGGCGGGCTGGATGCTCCTGGTCCTGCTGGGCGGCACGTCGGGGGCGGCGATCATCGCTGTGGGCACGCTGTTCCTGTGGCCCGAAGCTCCCCGTGCGCTGGACGCTGCCCTGATCCTTGTGGCCCTGGCCGCGCTCGCGGTGCTGGTGCGCCGCGCCGCGCTGCGCGTGCATGAGGACGGGTCGCGCCGATGACCGATCTCAGCGCACTGCCCTGGCCCATCCAGGTGCTCGGCGCGGCCCTGGTGCTGGGCGGCGTCGGGTTCTTCACCGCGGGCACACTGGGACTGCTGCGCTTCCCCGACGTCCGCTGTCAGGTGCACGCCCTGGCCAAGGCGGACAACCTGGGACTCGGACTGCTGCTGGCCGGCGTCGCCGTGCTGAGCGTGGACCTGCGGGTGGCCCTGCTGTGCGCCGCGATCTGGGTCGCCGCGCTGCTGGCCGCCTCGATGGCCGCGCGCTGCGTCGCCGAGGAGGAAGCCAGTGCCGCGACCGCGGAGGAAGCCAGCGCCGCGGACGTTGACGCCAGCGACGCCGCGGACGACCAGACCCCTGCCATCGCGGCCACGCGACCGTCGGCGTCGGCGGGTGAGCCCGCGTGAACGACGCCGTCACCCTGCTCGACGCCGTCCTCGTCGGCGCCGCCCTGCTCACGGCGATCATCACCGTGTCCGTCTCCGCGCGCCGGGCCGCCGTCGCTGGGTTCCTGACCCTGGGGGTGGTCATGACGATCATCTGGCTGCGCCTGGGCGTGGTGGATGTGGCCTTCGCCGAGGCCGCCCTGGGCACCGGTGTGCTGACCGCGCTGCTGGTGTGGACGGCGTCGTCCACGCCGCGCACGGCCCCGGTGCCGCACCCGCGACGCTGGCCGCGGGCGCTGCTCGGCGTGATCGCCGGGATGCTGCTGGCCGTGGGCATCGCGGGACTGTGGTGGCGCGCCAGCGACGCGCTGCCGCGGTGGACCGAGGCGGTCACGGAGCAGACCCCGCAGCTCGGCGTCACCCACGAGGTCACCGCCGTCCTGCTGGGCTTCCGCGCCTATGACACTCTGCTGGAGACCGGCGTGCTGTTCCTCGCCGCCGTGGCCGTGCTGGCCCTCACCGACGCCACCGGCCCGGGCCTGCTGCCGGCCCGGCCGCGGGTCCCCGCACCGGTGGCCCGCGCGGCGCGCGCCCTGGCCCCGGCCGTGTTCGTGCTGGGCGCGTGGCTGCTCTTCGCCGGATCGTCCTCCCCCGGTGGCGCCTTCCAGTCCGGCGCCGTGTTCACCGCCCTGTTGGTCCTGCTCCATGTCACGGGCGTGGACCTCTCCTGGCTGCGCCGTGCCCTGCCCTGGGCTCTGGCCGGAGGCGTCCTGGTTTTCAGCGTGGCCGCTCTGCCCGTGTTCGGCGCCGGCGAGGGCTGGCTCGGCTGGGCAGGCCCCGGGGCGCTGGTTCTCGTCCTCACGGTCGAGATCGTGCTGACGGTCGGCATCACCGCAGGACTTTTCGCGCTCTACCTGGGCCTCGAGCAGAGTCCTCGCACCCACACCGCCCCGCGCGTCAGCGAGGTGGCTCGATGAGCACCGCCGAGCTGGCCCTGCTCACGGGCATCGGACTCTTCGTCATCGGGCTGGTGCGCCTGATGCTCACGGCCGAGCCCGTGGCCCGGCTGGTCGCGCTCAATGTGGTGGGCATCGGGTCCCTGGGCATCCTGTTGGCTCTCGCCGCCCGCTCGGACCCGGCCGACGCCGTGCTCTCCGCGCTGGTCATCACGGGCCTGGTCATCACCGTGGCCTTCACGGGGCTGGCGGCGGTGCTGATCCGCCGGATCGACCGGGAGGATGGCTCATGAGCGCGTCCCTGCTTCTGCCGGTGCTGGTGCTGCTGCCGCTGTTCGCCGCCGCGCTCACCGTCCTGGTGCCCGCCACCGCGCGGGCCGTCATCGGCGTCGTCACCTCGGTGCTCCTCGCCGCGTGCGCCATCCCGGTGCTGGTGGAGGTGGCCGGCGGTGAGCCCGTCGAGGCCGTCTTCGGCGGCTATGCGGCGCCGGTCGGGATTGTGCTGCGCGCCGACGGCATCGGCGCCGCGTTCCTGTTGCTCTCGGTCACCGTCGGCCTGATCCTGACCCTGTTCGCCGCGCTCGCCCCCTCCGCAGTGGGCCGCACCGGTCCCGAGCGCCGCGGCTTCTGGCCCCTGTGGCTCGGCGCGATCTCCGGGGTGCACGCCGTGGTGCTCTCCGCGGACCTCTTCAACCTCTACGTCGGTCTCGAGCTGGTCAGCCTGAGCGCGGTGGCCCTCGTGGCCCTGGGCGGCAGCGCGGCCCGGCGCGCCGCCCTGCGCTACCTCTTCATCGCGATGCTCGGCTCGCTGCTGATGCTGGTGGGTGCCGCCGCCGTCGTCTCCGCCACCGGCACCCTGGATCTCACCCTGGCCGCCGAGACCGTGCGCGAGAATCCGGACACGCACGCCGCCGCCGTGCTCGCGCTGACCCTGATTAGCGTGGGCATGGCACTGAAGATGGCGCTCTTCCCGTTCCATGCCTGGCTGGTGCCCGCCCACTCCGGCGCCCCGACCGCCGTCTCTCCCCTGCTCAGCGCGCTCGTACTCAAGGCCGCGCTGGTCGTGATCCTGCGCGTGTGGATCCTGGGGCTCGGGGTGCCGCTCGTGGAGGCCGGGCAGGACCCGGACCTGGCCACGGCGGACGGGCCGGTGGTCGCCGTCGGGATCCTTGCCTGGACCCTGGCCGGGCTGGGTGTGGCCGCGCTGATCCTCGGCGGTGTGGCGGCGCTGGTCCAGACGCGGCTCAAGCCGCTGATCGCCTACTCCACGGTGGCGCAGGTGGGCTACTGGCTGCTGCTGTTGCCCGTGCTCGTGGACCCCGGAGTGGGTCCCGACGGCGCCGGGGTCACCGGGGCCTCGCGCGTCGAGGTGCTCGATGGTGTGGTGGCCGGGGCGGTGCTGCTCGCCCTGGGCCATGGCGTGGCCAAGGCCGGCATGTTCCTCGGTGCGGGATGGCTCAAGCAGCTGCGCGGCACCGATGAGCTGCGCGCCCTGCGCGGGGCCTCGAGCTTCCACCCCGCGCTCACGCTGGCGCTGGGACTGTGCGCGGTGGGCCTGGCCGGCATGCCGCTGTCCCTCGGGTTCTCCGGCAAGTGGCTGCTCGGCACGGCGGGGGTGGCCGGGGAGCATTACTGGCTGCTGGTGGTCATCGCGATCTCCACGTTGCTCTCGGCAGCGTATCTGGTGCGTGCCATCGGGCCGATGCTGCTGGGCGCGGAGACCGCCGCCGAGGAGGACCGGGCGGAGGCCGACGGAGCGGACGCCGACCACTCCAGTGACGACGTCGACCCCGACGATGAGGACTCCCAGGCCTATGGCTCGGCGGGGCAGGACCCGGCCGCGTGGGGCGTGGGCGCAGAGGCTGGCACCACCCGGCTCGAGGCCCGCTGGCCCGGCCGGATCGCCGGGCTTGCCCCGCTCGCGCTGGGCACCCTCACCGTGGCGACCGGGCTGCTCGGATCGTGGCTAGCGGAGCTGATCCAGGTGGGGCTGCCATGGTGAGCGTGACCGAAGCCCCGCCTGCAGCTCTGGCCACCGGCCTGCTCGATGGCCTGTTCTCCGACGCCGCGCTCGCCGCGATCCCCGTGGCGATGATCCTGCTCTCCCTGGCCGCGGCGACCGCGATCTTCCCGCTGCGCGAGGACGCGTTCCGAGCCCGGGCGATCATCAACCTCACCGCGGCGGCAGCGAAGGTGGCGCTGGTGGTGCTGCTGTTCCCCGTGGTCCTGGACACCGGGGTGCGCCCCGAGTTCCGGCTCTCGATCCTGCCCGGGCTGGACCTGCTGCTGCGGGTGGATCCGATCTCCCTGCTCTTCGCGTCGCTGTCCGCGGTGCTGTGGCTGCTGACCACGATCTACGCGATCGGCTACCTGCGCGGCACCGCCGCCCAGTCCCGCTTCTTCGGGTTCTTCTCCCTGTGCGTCACGGCGACGGTGGGCATCGCGTTCGCGGGCAATCTGCTCACGTTCCTGGTCTTCTTCGAGATGCTCACGCTGGTGACCTATCCGCTCGTGGCGCATTGGGGCACGGCCGCCTCCCTCGCGGCGGCGCGGCTGTATCTGCGCTATGCGATGGGCGGCGGGCTCGCGCTGCTGATCGGTGTCATCTGGCTGCACGCGTATGCCGGGGAGGTGGACTTCGTCACCGGCGGGTCCGAGGGGGTGGTGCAGCTGGCGGCGGAACAGCCCGGCGTCGCGGTGCTGATCTTCGTGCTGCTGATCGGCGGCGTCGGGGTCAAGGCGGCCCTGATCGGCCTGCACGGCTGGCTGCCCAAGGCCATGGTGGCCCCCGCCCCGGTCTCCTCCCTGCTGCACGCGGTGGCCGTGGTCAAGGCCGGCGTGTTCGGAATCGTGCGCATCGTGGACGATGTCTTTGGCATCGAGGTGGCACGCGAGCTCGGCGTGCTGACCCCCCTGCTGATCGTGGCCAGCGCCACCATCCTCTACGGGTCCTACCAGGCCCTGCGGCAGTCTGACCTCAAGGCCCGACTGGCCTACTCCACCGTCTCCCAGGTCTCCTATGTGACGCTCGGGCTGGTGTTGGCCACGGTCGCCGGCACCACGGGCGGGCTGGTGCACCTGGTCCACCAGGGGGTCATGAAGATCACGATGTTCTTCTGCGCGGGCCTGTTCAAGGAGACCATGGACGTCTCCCGGGTGGAGCAGATGAACGGCCTGGGCGCGCGCATGCCCCTGGCCAGTGCGGCGTTCACGGTGGCCGGGATGGGCATGATCGGCCTGCCGCCCACCGCCGGGTTCATTTCCAAGTGGCAGCTGGGCATGGGCGCGGCGGAATCCGAGCACGTGTGGGTGCTGGGCGTCCTGATCGCGTCCTCACTGCTCAACGCCGCCTACTTCCTGCCGGTGATCTACCGGATCTGGTTCCGAGACCCCGACGACGACGTCACCGCCGCCGCGCGCGAGGCCGGCGCCCGCGCCGTCACGACGGAGGACCTGAAGGCAGCCGAGGGTGAGGACACCGGAGCGACCGCGGGGGCCCACGTCCGGGTGCACGAACCGCGCATGATGCTGGTGCCCGCGCTGATCACCGCCGCGGCCGTGCTGAGCCTCGGCCTGGCCGCCTCCACACCCTTCTCTGCCCTGGATCTGGCCCGCCGGGTGGCCGAGGAGGTGTTCCGCTGATGCTGCTGCTGTTCTCGTTGATGCTGCCGTTGCTCACCGCGGGGGTACTCATGGCTGCTCCCCTGGCCGGCTCGCAGCGGGCCGACACCGTGCGACGAAGCGTGACCCTGGTCGCCCCGCTGAGCCTGCTGCCCGCGGTGGTGAGCGCCGTCGTCGGGGGTGCAGAAAGGGTGAGCGTGCCCTGGCTGCTGTTCGGCGCGGAGTTCACCCTGGACACCCTGGCCCGCTCGCTCATGGTCGTCACGGCGGTGCTCTACGCCGCCGCTCTGGCCGCGCCGACGTGGGTGGCGCGGCAGGACACGGAGCCGAAGTCCCCCGCCCTGGCCGGGTTCCTGTTGGTCTCCGCCACCGGCAATCTGGGCGTGTACGTGGCCGCGGACCTCGCCACCTTCTACGTGTGTTTCGCCACCATGAGCCTCGCCGCAGCCGGGCTGGTGGTGCACTACCGCACCGCGGCCGACCACCGGGCCACGGGCATCTACCTGGTGCTCTCGGTGCTCAGCGAGACCGCGCTGCTCGCTGCGTTCCTGCTGCTGGCCGGGGCGGGTGCCACCACCCTCGACGACGCCCCGGCCGCCCTGCTCGAGGGTCCGCACACGGGGCTGATCCTGGCGTGCTTGCTCATCGGCTTCGGCATCAAGGCCGGCACCGTGCCGCTGCATGTGTGGCTGCCCCTGGCGCATCCGGCCGCTCCCCCGGCGGCCTCAGCCGTGATGTCCGGGGCGATGGTCAAGGCCGGACTCGTGGGCTGGCTGCGCTTCCTGCCGCTGGGTTCTGGGGATGCGACAGTGCACACGGCGGGCTGGGTCCTGCTGATCCTGGCTCTGCTGGGGGCCTTCGCAGCCGTCGTGGCCGGGGTGCTGCAGTCCGATCCGAAGGTGGTGCTCGCCTACTCGACCATCTCCCAGATGGGCTTCCTCGGGGCGCTGGTGGGCATCGCCATGATCGATCCGGACGTGGCGCCAGCGGTGGTGGGCGCGTGCGTGGTCTACGCCGTGCACCACGCACTGGCCAAGGGTGCGCTGTTCCTGGGGGTGCCGGTGGTCAAGCACTACGGGCGTGGCCTGGCCGGGGTGCTCGTGCTGGTGGGGCTCGCCGGTGCGGCTCTGGCCGTAGCCGGCGCGCCGCTGAGCTCGGGCAGCCTGGGCAAATACGCGGCCAAGGAGGCCGTGGCGGACTGGGCCTGGTGGGGCGTGTCCCTGGCCGATGTGCTCACGCTGGTGGCCACCGGTTCCACGCTGCTCCTGGCCCGCTTCGCGTGGGTCATGGTGCACAGCGAGCGCGCCCCCCGCTCCCGCCCGGACGGTGAGTTGTCCGCCTGGCTGGCCGTGTGCGTGGCGGGGATCACGGTGCCGTGGGCGGTGGCCCTGGCGTGGTCCGAGCAACCGTTGCCGGACTTCACGGACATCTCTGTGCTCTGGCCCGCCGTCTGGCCCCTGCTGCTGGGGATCGGCGTGGCCGGTCTGGTGTGGTGGCTGGCCGCCACGGGCAGATGGCCGCAGCGGTGGCGGGCCGATGGCAGCGTCATCGCCCCCGGCGATGTGGTCGTCGCCGAGGAGTCGCTGGTCTCGGCGGTGCGCTCGCGCAGCGGTCCGGCCGTGCAGGCCGCCCATGAGGGGGCCGACGGCGTCGGGACCCGGGTGCTCGATGTCGCGGGACGGTGGGGTGAGAGGGGCTTGCGCGCCGTGCGCGGTCAAGAGCGTGGTCTGGGATCGTGGACCGGATCCGGCACCGTGATTCTGGTGATCCTCAGTGTGGCCACGGTGGTGCTCTGGCTGGTTCTGGAGGTGCTGCGATGACCCGGGCTTCAGTGGACGACCGTGCCACGGGTGCCGACGTGGCACGGGCTGTGGTGGTCCGCGGCGGTGCGCTGGCGTTGTTGTGGGTGGTCCTGGCCGGCTGGTCAGCGGACTATGCGATCTACGGTGCGGTGAGCGTGGCCGCCGCGGTGGCGCTGAGCCTGGCTTCGACACCACCGAGACGCCGGGTGTCGTCCGCGAGCGCGCGGGGCGACCGGCGCGGCATGGCACGCCGAGTGGTGGCCGGGGCCGCCATGACCGTGTGGTTCCTCGGACAGTCCTTCAAGGGAGGCGTGGACGTGGCCCGGCGAGCGCTGAGCCCGCGCGTAGACGTGAGCGCCGTCGTCGTGAGCGCGCCGGTGACCCTGCCGCCGGGTGCGGGCCGGTGGCTGGCGCTGACGGTGATGAACCTCATGCCGGGCACCATGGTGCAGACCGTGAGCCCGGACGATCACGCGTCCGAGGCCCACGTGCAGCTGCACAGTCTCTCCGCCGAGCTTGACCCGGCCGGGCAGTGGGCGGCTCTTGAGCGCCGGGTGGCAGGGGTGCTGGGCCGACCACCATCCTGAGCCCCGCAAGCAGGCCCTGGCCGGTGACTCCAACGCAATGCGGTGCTCGGTAGCAGACGATCGACCGGGTGCCGATCACCTACGAGGTAATCGTAACCGTGTCCATGGAGGCGGAGGCGGGATTTGACGTGGAGGGGCTTCGAGAGCGTCGTCGCGCTTCTCGGCGCGGCGGTTACCCGGCTGCTGTACTTGCGCCATTCGACAAGTATCGGCAGTGGCTCCTACACAGCCAGGCCTGCAGTTTTCCCGGCACGGCTGTACGGAGTTGAGCGGGAATGTGATACCACCTGAACAGGTCGGCTACAGCAGGATGAGTGGCATTGGGTCCGGCACACCTTCGAACGGGGGATGGGCGCATACGAGCGGCCCGTGCAGTCGGTACGGAGTCACGGAGACCTCTGCGGCGAAGTCAGAATCGAGGCCGGCGCCCGCTGGCGGCTCTACGATCTGTGCCTCCTTTGCTTCGGCGCCGCACAGGGTGGAGTCCTGGATCTGGCTGCTTCGGCGCCGAGAGGTACCGCTGCCTGCTCGACTGTCGTCCGCGCATCACGATTCGGCGATGAGCATTGTGCGCCCAACTGGTGGCGCGTAACGTCGAGTCATGGAGACGCGCATCACACAGCCACGGGGGCTTCGCCTCGTCACACGCGCCGGACTCGGCGTGCTCGCCGCAACCGCACTGGTGGGCGGCCTTGCGGGATGCAGCAGTCCGACGGCTGCACCGGCGAGCACCACGGCCGCAGCGCAGGCTCCCGGCACCACGGCGTCAGCGTCCGGTGGGGCAGCGGCCACCGAAGCGGAAGCAGCAGCGCAGACCACCCATGAGGTCATGGTCAGCTATCCGCACTACACCCTGGCATCGGAGGTGCGGGAGGCGGCTGAGGCGGTCGTCGTCGGGACGGTGACCGAGGTGCGGGCCGAAGAGATCGACATTTTCGGCGAACCCGGCGCGACGGCACCCGCGGGCTCCACTGAGCCGGAGTGGCTGGTCTACACGATCTACACCGTGTCCGTGGAGAACACGCTGCAGGGTGACCTCACGCCCGGCGACACCGTGGAGATCGCCGTGATGGGCGGCAGCCTGCCGGACCACGTCACAAACGTTCCCGGCAGCCCCGAGCTCACGCGCGGTTCCACCTATCTCCTGATGGTGGGACAGGGTGGCACCTACCCGGGGCTGATCAATGACACCGAGGGGGCGTTCCTGCTCCGCGAGGATGGAACACTGGAGCCCGTCGAGGAGACGACCCTGCCGGACCAAGAGGTTCGCGTCCTCGCCGCCGAGGTGCGCGGCTGAGTCGGTGCGGCGTGATCGCCACCACGGCGACCTCGAGCCTCACATCCAGACGCGCGTGAACTCGTTGCCCTGCACGAGGGTGTGGTGCCACTCCAACGCCGTGGAGTCGGTGAGCGAGGCGACCTGATCGATCACCACGCGCCGGCGGGCAGCGTCGTCGTGGGCGTCCCGCCAGTCGTGGGCAAACATCGGTTCCAGGTACCGGTCTTCTGAACTGGTGAGCAGCTCCACGAGCTCGGCAAGGATCTCGCGCTGGCGCGCGTAGAGCGGCTGGCGATGTTCCGAGGTCATCACGTAGGCGGCGGCGATGCCCTTCATCGTGGCGATCTCATACTCGGTCTCCGCCGGGACGACGACGTCCGCGTTGTGGCGAGTGAGCGCCTCATTGCCGAACACCGCTCGCGTCGCCTCGAAGGCCGCGGAGCAGAACCGGCCGATCAGCTGACTCGTCATATCCTTCATGGCGGCCAGAGCGCGGCGCGATCCGTCGAACTCGGCGACCCACACGTCCGTGGCCTCCAAGCGGGCCAGCGCCGCCTCGATCTCCGCGGCATCCACACCAGGCAGATACCAGTCCTGGGTGGTGGCGAGGACGCGCTCACGATGATCGCCGCGGTGCAGCCAGTCCAGCTGGAAGGCCGCGTTGACCACGCTGTCCTCGACGTCATGCACCGAGTAGGAGACGTCATCGGCCAGGTCCATGACCTGGGCCTCCATGGACTTCCGGGTGCCGGTGATGCCGGAGCGGATCCACGCGAAGACGGGGACGTCGTCGTCGTACACCCCGAACTTCCGCGAACGCGTGCCGTCCGCGCGCAGCGGCGCATCCTGGGCCTGCCACGGGTACTTGCACGCCGCATCCAGGCTGGCGCGGGTGAGGTTGAGCCCCGCCGAGGTGCCATCCGCGAAGAACTTCTTCTGCTCCAGCCGGGCCAGCAGGCGCAGGGTCTGGGCGTTGCCCTCGAAACCCCCGATGTCCTGGCTCACGGCGTGCAGCGCCTTCTCCCCGTTGTGCCCGAACGGCGGATGACCGAGGTCATGGGAGAGACACGCGGTATCCACGACGTCCGGGTCGCAGCCGAACGAGCGGCCGAGCTCGCGGCCCACCTGGGCCACCTCGAGGGAGTGGGTGAGCCGGGTGCGCGCGAAGTCATCCGCGTCCGGGGCCACCACTTGGGTCTTCGCACCCAGGCGGCGCAGGCTCGAGGAGTGCAGCACGCGGGCCCGGTCCCGCTCGAAGTCGGACCGGTAGGAGGACTTCGAGGGCTCCGGCAGCCAGCGCGCCCGATCCCACGCGGTGTAGCCGGTGGTGTGCACGGCGCGCCCCGCGTAGGGCGGGCGCCCCTCCGGGCCGAAGAGCACGGGGTGCGGGGCGGGAGTGGCTGCGACGGCGGCGGACGGGGCACCGGGGGTGGGGCCGGCGTCGGGGGTGTGCGGGGTGTGCGGGCGCTCAGCCACCGGAGACGTCCAGTTCGGCGGCGGCGATCATGGCCCGCTGGGCCTCGTTGAGCTCGCGGGAGTCCAGCCAGCCGTCCGGCAGGTGGGGGCGCTTCGGGGCGCCGGCGCGGCCGCGGGGGCCCTCGGCGTCGATGCCGGGGTAGGGCTGCTCGCGGTCCAGGCCAGCGAGCAGCTGCCGCAGCGTGGCCAGGTCCGGAACGGTGGACAGGGCCGTGCGGGTCTCGGAGCCCACGGGGTAGCCCTTGAAGTACCACGCCATGTGCTTGCGGATGTCCCGCAGCGCCTTGACCTCGTCGCCGCCGAAGGTGTCCACGAGCAGCTCCGCGTGCCGGTAGAGCGTGTCGGCCACCTGGCCCAGGGTGGGCTGGAACCGATCCGGGCGGCCCTCGAAGGCCGCCTGCAGATCCCCAAAGAGCCACGGCCGGCCCTGGCAACCGCGCCCAATGACGACGCCGTCCACACCGGTCTGCTCGACCATGGCGATGGCGTCCTCCGCCGACCAGATGTCGCCGTTGCCGAGCACGGGGATGTCCGGCAGGGCCTCGCGCAGCCGGGCGATGTCCTCCCACACCGCAGTGCCGGAGTAGAACTGGCGGGTGGTGCGCCCATGCAGGGCCACCGCGGCGACGCCGAGGTCGCGGGCGGTGCGGCCGGCGTCGAGAAAGGTGAGGTGGTCCTCGTCGATGCCGCGGCGCATCTTGACAGTGACCGGGATGTCCTTCTTGGCCGCCTCGGTGACGGCTGCCCTGACGATCGAGGCGAACAGCTCCGTCTTCCACGGCAGGGCCGAGCCGCCGCCGCGGCGCGTCACCTTGGGCACGGGGCAGCCAAAGTTGAGGTCGATGTGGTCCGCGCGATCTTCGCTGACGAGCATGCGCACGGCAGCGCCCGTGGTGACGGGATCCACGGAGTAGAGCTGCACCGAGCGGGGCACCTCATCCGGGTCATGGTGGATGATGCGCATGGATTCGGGCTTGCGCTCGACCAGGGCGCGCGCGGTGACCATCTCATTGACATACAGGCCGCCGCCGTATTCGCGGCACAGGCGGCGGAACGCGGTGTTAGTGATCCCAGCCATCGGCGCGAGCACCACGGGGGTGGTGACCGTGATGGGGCCGAGCTGCAGCGCAGGCAGGCTGAGCCGGTCCGCGGTGGGCGCGGCGTGGCGGCCCTCGTGGAGCTGGGCGTCGTCGGGAATGCGTCGACCAGCACCCGCGGACTTGGAGTAATGCCCGTCCTGGGCAGGCTCGGACGGCCGGGTGTCAACGTGGGAAGTCATAGCCCTGCCATTGTCCCAGACGCTGCAGTGATCCCCCGATGCCCATCCCCAAATCCCCGATGCCCGTCCCGAGCCACCCATTCCCCCACCCCCGCTGCCCATCCCGAGCCCCGCCCCTTCCCCCACCCCCGCTGCCCGTCGCCACCCCGGGGGACTTTCGGAACACTTCTCGGCGTTCTGAGCGCACAGCACGCCGAGACGTG
>JAUNTT010000155.1 GCA_030538555.1 Micrococcus sp. | reverse complement strand
CCTGACCGGCGACGACGTCGACCGCCCGCCGCGCATCAGGCCAGCAGGCCCGCGATCACGAACAGCAACATCCAGAACACGGCCACCGTGCTCGTCGCCTTGAGAACGGGAATCAGAGCGCGCGGGGTGGTGGCACGTAGCACCGTGCGGCACGGAATCACGGCCAACGCCGCCGCGAGCACCGTGACTGCGAACCAGGCGCTGGTGCCCAGCAGGGCCAAGGGAAGCAGTGTGGCCACGGCCATCATGCCGATGTAGCTCCACGTGGCCGGGCCCGCACCCATGCGTGCGGCCAGGGTCATCTTGCCCACCTCACGGTCTGTCGGGATGTCCCGGATGTTGTTGACCATCAGCAGCGCGGTAGAGAACAGGCCGCTCGAGATGGCCGCCACCCAGGCCACCGAGCTGAGCTGCAGGGCCTGCGTGTAGGTCGTGCCCAGCACGGCCACCAGACCGAAGAACACGAAGACGAAGACCTCGCCGAGGCCCAGGTAGCCGTAGGGCTTCTTGCCGCCGGTGTAGAACCAGGCGGCGGCCACGGCGGCCGCGCCCACCAGCAACAGCCACCACACCTGGTGGATCGCCACCAGCCCGACGCCGGCCAGCATCGCTACGCCGAAGCACGCGAAAGCCGCGTACTTGACGTTCGCGGCCGCCGTCGCGCCGGAGGCCGTGAGCCGGAAGGGCCCGACCCGCTCATCATCCGTCCCGCGGATGCCGTCCGAATAGTCGTTGGCGTAATTCACGCCCACCTGCAGGGCCAGAGACACCACGAGCGCCAGCAGGGCCGCGCCGGCATGGAAGCTGCCCAGCAGGCCCGCGGCCACGGAACCGACCACCACGGGAACCACGGCCATCGGCAGGGTGCGCAGTCGGGCTGCGGCGATCCACTGGGACACTGTGGCGGCCATGGGTGGGGTACCTCCGAGGGAGCGGGTGGCAAGGGGTGAGCGGAACAGTGCGAACGGGTGCGGGCTCAGACACGTCAGCCGCGCACGCGAGGCGGCGCTGCCCGCGCTCAGGCTAGCAGGAGGCCGCCGCCGCGAACGCCGCAGCCAGCGCCTGCCGATCGGTCTTGCCGGAAGGCAGCAGCGGCACGGCGTCGAGAGTCAGCCACGTCTTCGGCACGGCCGCGGGACCCAGGGTGGTGCGCACGTGGGCAGCCAGGGCTGCGGGGTCAACCGCTGCCGAGTTCGAACCGGGGGCATCGAGGATGTGGGAGGGCTGCGCGGGCACGACGGCGGCGCACACCCGCTGACCCCATTCGGCTCAGCCTCCAGCGCCGCCTGCACCGCTGCGGCCGAGACCTTGACGCCGCCGGTGATGATCACGTCATCCAGGCGCCCGCTCACACTGAGCCGCTGCACCCCGTCCGGGCTCGCGGTCACGGTGCCCAGGTCCTCTGTGAGGAACGCTGGCACCCCGTCCACCGCGCTGAAATGCGCGACCGTGCGCATCAGGTCGTCGAGGTAGCCCGTGGCCACCATCGGCCCGGACAGCCGCACCCGCCCCTCGTCGGCTCGCTCAGCCTCGTCGGCTCGCTCGGCCCCGACGACCCGTGCCGCCCCGCTGCCGAGGGGCACCGCGTCCACGCGCACGCCCGGCAGCGGGACACCGTCGTACACGCAGCCGCCACACGTCTCCGCCATCCCGTACGTGGCCACCACGCGGAGACCAGCGTCCTCAGCCCGACGGCGCAGCTCCGGGTCCAACCGGGCCCCACCGACCAGCACCGTGGCGAAGCCGCGCAGCGCCGTCAGCCCAGCGGGGTCGGCGTCGGGGTCGAGCAGGCGGGCGAGCTGGGTGGGAACCAGCGAGGTGAGGCGGGGAGCGTCGTCGGGAAGCCGGTGGGCGGCCTCGGCGAGGGTTGCCGGAGTGAAGGGCCCGGGACCGGTGGCGACGACGCCGGTCCCCGCGTCCGCCGCGCGGGAGAGCACCGCGAGGCCCGCCACGTAGTGCGGTGCGACCGCGAGCAGCCAGTGCCCGGTGCCGATCCGCTGGGCGGTGGCTGCGGCCGATGCGCGCAAGGAGGCGTCCGTGAGCACGATCTGCTTGGGCGTGCCCGTGGAGCCCGAGGTGCGCACCACCGCGACGGCGTCGGGATGGCCGCCACGCTGCCAGAGCCGCGCCTCGGGGCGGGGCAGGACTGTCCCGTCGGCGTCGAGCTCGATCGGCGGCCCGGACCCCTTGAGGGCCGCGGACAGCGCCGCGCGGGCAGCCGACAGGGCGTCAGGGGTGAGGGTCATGGCAGGGCGGGTCCGGCGTCGGGCAGCACGGGCGGGGTATCAGCGTCCGGCGATCAGAAGTAGTACGGGAAGCCGGTCCAGTCCGGGTCCCGCTTCTGAAGGAAGGCGTCGCGCCCCTCAACGGCCTCATCGGTCATGTAGGCCATGCGGGTGGCCTCGCCGGCGAAGACCTGCTGGCCGGCCATGCCGTCGTCGGCCAGATTGAACGCGAACTTGAGCATGCGGATGGCCTGCGGGGACTGCGCGTTGATGTCCGCGGCGTACTCGAGGGCGACCTCCTCGAGGCGCTCGTGATCCACGGCCTCGTTGACTGCGCCCAGGGCCACCATGTCCTCGGCCGAGTACTCGCGCGCGGTGAAGAAGATCTCGCGTGCCCGCTTCTGGCCGACCTGGCGGGCGAGCAGCGCGGAGCCGTAGCCGGCGTCGAAGGAGCCGACCGTCGCATCGGTCTGCTTGAACTTGCCATGCTGGCGCGAGGCCAGAGTGAGGTCCGAGACCACGTGCAGCGAGTGGCCGCCACCGGCCGCCCACCCGTTCACGACGGCGATGATCACCTTGCCCGTGGTGCGCATCAGTCGCTGCACCTCGAGGATGTGGAGGCGACCGGCCCGGGCCGGATCGATGGTCTCGGCCGTGTCGCCCTCGGCGTAGCGGTAGCCGTCGCGGCCGCGGATGCGCTGATCCCCACCCGAGCAGAAGGAGTGGCCGCCGTCCTTGGGGGAGGGGCCGTTGCCGGTGAGCAGGATGGTGCCCACATCCGGGGTCATGCGCGCGTGATCGAGGGCGCGGTAGAGCTCGTCCACGGTGGAGGGACGGAACGCGTTGCGGACCTCGGGCCGGTCGAAGGCGATGCGCACGGTGGGTAGATCTCGCACGACCGTACCCGCCGCGTCCCGCTCCACTTGCCGGTGGTAGGTGACGTCCTGGAAGTCGAAGCCGGCCACCACGCGCCAGCGCTGCGGGTCGAAGAGGTCCGAGACCTTCTCCGGCAGGGCATCCGAGGCGGAGGTGGGGGAGGACTGCGGGGCGGGAGAGTTCTGCTCGGTCACTCGGCCGAGTCTATCGGCCCGTTGGGGCCGGGCCCGGCTGGCTCCCCCTGTGACCTCGCACTACCCCACCCCTCCCTACTTACCCCACCCTCCCGTGTTTTCGGATCGAATCTCGGTGTTCTGAGCACTCCAGAACGCCGAGATTCGATCCGAAAGCCCGGGGTGTGGGGTCAGCGGGGGGCGGGGCGGAGCATGCTGTAGTGGTCCGGCCCGTCCGCGCCGAGGTCGATGCGCTCCGTGGGCACGAATCCGAAGCGGGCGTAGTAGGAGCGCAGGTGGGGTTCGCACTCGAGGTAGGCCGGGAGGCGGTCCCGGTCGGCGAGCTCGAGCCCGGCGTGCACGAGCGCCGAGCCGGCCCCCGAGGTCTGGGCTGCGGGGGACACCGTGAGCAGCCCGAGATACCAGTGGGGGACTACCGGGTGGACGCGCCGCATGGCCCGCTCCATGAACGGGCCGCGCTGGCCCAGCAGTCGCAGCGAGGCACGGTCGCCGGCGCGCAGCATGCCGGGGGCGGCCAGGAGGGAGCGCCAGCGATGTGGGGCGGCCTGTCCGGGCGCAGCCCATGCTGCGACGCCGAGAACCCGGCCATTCACTTCGGCCACCAGCAGGCGACCGTCGCGGGCGTGCACGTCGGCCAGGCTGCTGCGCAGGGTGGCGGTGGTGAGGGCGGGGCGGCGTCGGGAATCGGGGATGAGCCACCTCCACAGGTCCATGTCCGCGAAGGTGGCGCCGGCCAGCTGCGCGAGCTGCGGCAGTTGGTCGCGGCGCGCTTCACGCACGGTGAGGACGGAGTCAGGGCGGGGCGTCGGGTTGGTCACGGGCACGACTCTACCGAGCACCACCGCCCCCACACTCATCGTTGTCGGGTCGAATCTCGGGTTTCTTTGGTCCATAGAACGCCGAGATTCGACCC
>JAUNTT010000154.1 GCA_030538555.1 Micrococcus sp. | reverse complement strand
CGGTCTCGGTCGATAAGTTCCACCTCGTCAAACTCGGCAACGAGATGCTCACCCGTGTCCGGCAGCGCCTGGCCCGCGCCCATCACGGACGTCGAGGTCGTAGCCAGGACCCGGCCTGGGCGCATCGGATGCTGCTACTGCGCGGGGCTAACACCCTGGCCCAGGCCTGGCAGGAGCGGATGCGTTTGGGTTACTTCGTGCACCTGTCTGGCCTGCCCGAGGCGGTCAGGCTCTACGACACGATCGAGGCGTGGTGGGAGGCGATCGAGGTGCTGATCGTGACCGGGGCCACGACCGCGCGTGTTGAGGCCGCGAACACGGGCATCAAGAACATCAAGCGCACCGGGCGTGGTTTCCGTAACGCGGAGAACTACCGGACGCGTATCCTCCTGTCCAGTGCTGCGAGAACCGCAGCATGAACACCCACCACAACCGGGCCGTTCACCACGAACCGCGAAGAGCCACTTTTTGCTCCCGGACCGACGCGTGGGCATCGCTTACACCCTCAAATGCAGAAAGCCGACAAACCGACGTCCAACATTGATAACCCTACGGTCGGGTACCACATGGCAATTGTTCCTGCTCCCAGGCACTAGCGCGCGCAACTTTACCGCTGAAAGTCGTGACGGTTCCATGAACGACCGCGCGAAACGTGGTTTTCCTGTAGTCATCACACCTAAGCAAGACCTTCAAGTCCGTGAGGCTGCGCACTCCGAAGTTTCTTACTGGATACTTGCCCACTTCCTGCAGGCCCCACCACACAGTCTTATATAGTTTCGTTTCCATCTCAATTTTCGACATCGGCACTCCACACATCGTCCGCGGTTTCAGTCCAACCCCACCGAAAGGAAAGCTACCCCCAGATGCTCGATTATAAAGGTAAGATGTATCGAGGTTACACCCGATCGATTGCATACTCAGCGACCTAGAGGTGAAGAGGAGTGGAGATTCGAGTGAATCCCCGCCTTTAGATTGAAACATCATATCAACGCCCCTCGACTCCAAGTGAGCCACGTCACTCCACGTCAGGTCCCCTGGTCCAGGCTCTGGCACGGACGGGTCGTACCCTGGCGCGTCCACGGGCGGCGCTTATACACTGGGTGATATTGCAGTCGCTGGGGTCTCTGCGGTTGCAGTGCCGGGCAAGATAAGTGTTGCGGCAGCCAGGGCTGCCAGTGCACGAGAGATCATCGTTGTACTCCTGAATTGAGAGGTCCGCATGTAACAGGTAGGCGGCGACGGAAGAAGGGAATCTGAAGTGGAAAGCATCAGAGAGGTCTGGGTGGTCCAGGACGATCACGAAATCGGCGGCCGGATTATAGGCGTTTTCGCCACCCAAGAAAAAGCTCGCAACTATGCAGAACATGTTTTATTCCACCACAAGATCATCACTATAGTTGCCAGATTCAAGATTGGTTACAAGTTCGATCAGGGAACCGGGTTCGCCGATTACGTTCAGGCACGCGGGCCCAAGTCGTAGTGTCGCCTGCGTTTTCGCCGACTCCCGATCACAGCGTCGCGGACCTGCCCGAGGTGCGCATCGCGTCGACCTTCTCGGCCAGGTGCTCCCACGGCTCATCGACGCCGTCGAGGTTCAGGGCCGGAGCCTCGGAGGCCAGGACCTCCTGCTCCACGCCGGCGATCGGGTCGGACTCACCGGCCGGCTGCCACACGGTGAAGCGCAGGTGCTCGCGCATCCAGCGAGTCAGCGTCTCCTCCGAGTCTGAGGTGAGCGGCAGGTACTGCGTGCGCAGGCCCGGGCTGGCCGGGGCGGCGTTGAGCTCGAGCTCATCCCACAGCAGGGCGGCGAGGTTGCGGCGCAGCTGCGAGGAGTCGGTGCGCCCGGACTGGAAGTGGCGGCGCGCGTTGTAGTCCAGGGTGTCCTGCTCGGTGCGATCCAGGTAGATCAGCGCGTGCTCGGCCGAGTCGCTCAGGCCCAGCTGAGCCAGGGCGGCGTCGTCAGCCACCACGCCGTAGAGACCACGACCGGCGGGCAGCTCGGTCACCGTGAGCGAGGACTCACTGGTCAGGGCCTCGGCGGCCTCGGAGGCGGGGGTGGCGGCGGGGGCGAGGGTCTGTGTGCTCATGTCCCCATGGTGAAACGCCATTCACCCATCTCCGAACACAGTCTCACATAGTGGTCACTTCAGGGTCGTCAGCCGCCGTGACGGCCAGGACGCCACCTGCACGGCCACCAGCGCTGCCGCCGTGCCCACGAGCGTCAGCACGGAGAACTGACTGCCCGCCGTCGGGGCCACTGCATCCACCACGAGCGAGCCCAGCAGCTTGCCCGAGACCACACCCAAGGTGGTGAGGAACGCCCCGATCCGCGGCACCAGGATCGCGCTGAAGCCGATGAACACGCACCCCAGCGCGCCACCCAGATACAGCCACCACGTCCCCGGCAGACTCCCCCATTCACCGGTCACGGCACCGGTAGCCACCGCAATCAGGCCCAGGAAGCTCGCCCCGGCCACGAAGTTGATCAGCGTCACCGGAATCGCGCTGCGGTACGCCGCCGACTGCCGCGCATTGAGCACCTGCTGAGCACTCGTGCCGACGCCCACGGCCAGCGGGATCAGCGCGACCAACAGGAGGACCGTCGTCGGGACCGCACCGGCTGCCTCGCTCACCGAGCCGGCGATGGTGCCAGCGCCGGGGCTCAGTCGCGGCCACACCACCACGAGCACCGCGCCCATGGCCATGGCGGCCCCGGCCACGCGCCGCGGCGTCAGGTACCGCACCCCGGCCGGGGTGAGCCCGAGCCGGTCCACGGTCATGCCGCCCACCAACTGTCCGGCGACCACGGCAACCGTGAAGATCGCCACCCCGATCACGCCGATCGTCAGCGACTGCGAGAGCACCATGAACCCGCCCATGATCCCGGCCAGGAAGTACCACCAGCGCACACGACCCGCACGCAGCGCGGGTGCGACCTGCGCCCACGTGCGCCGACCCCGCGGCGTGGCCACGGTGATGACGATCATGACGGCCAACCCCACGCAGAACGACGCGAAGGCCGTCAGCGTCGGGGAACCGCTGAGCTCCGCCAGGCGCGCATTGAGCCGACCCTGGACGGGAATCACAGATCCGGCGATCATGGCCATCGCGAACATGCCCGCGACGTGGGCGCGTGAGAAGACCGGCGGGGGCGACGGCGTCGCGCCCCTGGACGCAGTGCTCATCCGACGACTCAGACCAGGACCACGTCTCAGATCAAGCGGGCGGTCACAGCAGGCCCAGTTCGGTCAGCTTCATTTCCGTTTCCGGGTTCGTGGGCTCCACCTGATGGGCGCCGTCGGGAAAGACGACGACGGGGATGTTGGTGCGACCCGAGATCTCCCGCGCCACGTCAGCCTGTTCGGGCTGCGCCACGAGATCCACATAGGTGTAGTCCACGCCGAGCTCATCGAGCTGGCGCTTGGTGCGAATGCAGTCCCGGCACCAGTCGGCGCCGTAGACGGTGAGAGTGCGGGACGCGGTCTGCTCATTCATGGCCCCCACCGTAGCGGCGGGATACTGGTCAGATGAACGACGACGCACCCGACGCCGCCCCGCGCCCCCGGCGCGTCCACCTGAGCACCTCCGGTCTCGATGCCGAGATTCGCTCGGATGAGCACGGCGGGCACGTGCTGGAGATCGGTGGGGCGGTGCAGTCCCACGTGGATCTCGCCGCGCCGCAGGAGATCCGCTACGAGTACCTGCGGCGCATGGCCAGCGTGCTCGACGCCGTCGGTGAGGCGGGGGCGGCGCTGCGCGTGCTGCACCTGGGCGCCGGTGCGCTGACGCTGCCGCGGTACGTGGCGGTGCGTCGGCCGGGTTCGGAGCAGGTGGTGGTGGATCTGGATCGGGAGCTGGTCAGCTTTGTGCTGGCGTCGCTGCCGCTGCCCGCCGGGGCCCGCGTGGAGTCTCGCGTGGCCGATGCCGTGGACGCAGTGGCGGCGTGCGCCGAGGCCGGCGAGCGCTTCGACACCGTGGTGCTGGATGTGGGCACGGGGGATCCTGGCGCGCAGCATCTGCGCGGGAGCGACTTCTACGCGGCCCTGCTGGGGCTGGTGGAACCCGGCGGCGCTCTGGTGGTGAACATCGGCGACGACGACGGCCTCGAGGTGCTCGGCGCCGAGATCGTGGCGCTGGACTGGGCCGCGGACGAGGGCGAGCTGTGGACCTGGGCGGCCTCGGACATGCTCGAGCGCTTGGAGCTGGGCAACGCCGTGCTGGCCGTGACCCTGGGTGGGGGTGCTGCGGGTGAGGGCGGT
>JAUNTT010000153.1:1075-4282 GCA_030538555.1 Micrococcus sp. | reverse complement strand
GCAGCAGATCGCCGTCGGTGATGCCGGTGGCGGCGAAGTAGCAGTTGTCCGAGGTGACCAGATCGTCGGTGGAGAGCACGGCGTCAAGGTCCAGGCCGGCGTCGCGGGCCTTCTCGCGCTCCGCCTCATCCACGGGCGCCAGGCGGCCCTGAATCACGCCACCGGTGGCCTTGATGGCACATGCGGCCACGATGCCCTCAGGGGTGCCGCCGATGCCCATCATCATGTCCACGCCCGTGTCCGGGCGGGCCGCGGCGATGGCACCGGCCACGTCACCGTCCATGATGAACTTCACGCGAGCGCCGGCCGCGCGGATCTGCGCGACGAGGTCCTCGTGACGCGGGCGATCCAGCACGCACACGGTCACCTGGGAGACGGGCTTGTCCAGGGCCTTCGCCACGAGGATGACGTTCTGCTTGACGGGCAGGCGCATGTCCACGAAGTCGGCGGCGGCGGGGCCGACCACGAGCTTGTCCATGTAGAACACGGCAGAGGGGTCGAACATGGTGCCGCGCTCGGCCACGGCGAAGACGGAGAGCGCATTGTTGTAGCCCATGGCGGTCAGGCGGGTGCCGTCGATGGGATCCACGGCCACGTCCACGTGCGCGCCGGAGCCGTCACCCACCTGCTCGCCGTTGAAGAGCATGGGCGCTTCGTCCTTCTCGCCCTCGCCGATCACCACGGTGCCGTTCATGGCCACGGTGTCCATGAAGGAGCGCATCGCGTCCACCGCGGCGCCGTCGGCCTTGTTCTTGTCTCCATAGCCCACCCAGGGGCTCGCGGCGATCGCGGCCGCCTCGGTGACTCGCACCAGCTCCATGGCCAAGTTGCGGTCCGGGACGTGGTTCTCATATCCGTGGTTCTGCGAGGACGCGGTGGTCATCTCTCTCCGATCGGTGATCGCCGTCAACCCCGGCCATGGGCCAGAGCCGCAGGGCCTCATTGCCCTTCGCCTCGAGTCTAGCCCGGCCCCGCTGACGGCTGACGAGCGTGCCAGCGGTGGCAGAATGTGACCCGTGAGCACCAGCATTCCGCCGACGCCCGACGCCGCCACCGAGACCCCGGAGGCGGCCCCGCGGCCCGTGCTCACGGCCAAGCAGGCACAGCGCGCGTCGAGCAGCTCGATCGCCATGGTGCTGGCCGTGCTGGCGACCCTGGGGATTGCGGTGGGCATGATGATGTTCGCTCCCCCGCCCGCTACCCCGCCGCGCGAGGACCGCGTCAACGTGACCCAGGAGGCGGCCATCGTCGCCGACATCGAAGAGCTCGACACCCTCACACCCACCGTCCCGGAGTCCTGGTACGCCAACTATGCGCGCTGGTCCGTCAGTGACGGCGTCGGGGCCTGGGACATCGGCTGGGTGGTCTCCGATGACGTGTTCGCTGGCTTGACGCAGACGGATGAGGCGAATCCGACGTGGCTGAGCCAGAAGGTCGGCCCGGTCGGCACCGGGGAGGCCAAGGAGATCGACGGCCTCACGTGGCAGCCCCACCGCCAGGGCGCTGGCCCCCTGCACTATGTGGGAGAGGTCCACGGCAGTACCGTGATCCTGACCACCACCGGCGCGGAGTCCGTCCTCGACGACCTCGCCCGCGCCGTCGCCGCCGAGAGCTGAGCACCTGCCACCCCACACGGCGGCAGAGCCCAGCCGTCACATCACGAGGAGCGCATGATGACCGAGAAGACCGGCGGCATGCCGCCCGCCCCCGAACGCCTCACGCCCGGCGCGTCCTATCAGTTGCTCATGGAGGGCAACCAGCGCTTCGTGGCGGGCACCCCCGGGCACCCGAATCAGGAAGCGGAGCACCGCAGCTCCCTCATGGACGGTCAGTGGCCCAAGGCGGTCATCTTCGGCTGCTCCGACTCCCGCCTGGCCGCCGAGATCATCTTCGACGTCGGCCTCGGCGACGTGTTCGTCATCCGCACGGCTGGCCAGGTCATCGACGACGCCGTCCTTGGCTCGCTCGAATACTCGGTGGACGTCCTCAAGATCCCGCTGGTGGTGGTGCTGGGCCACGACTCGTGCGGCGCGGTGAAGGCCGCATCCGACGCCTACGACTCCGGCGAGATGCCGCCCGGCTTCATCCGCTCCCTCGTCGAGCGAATCACCCCCTCGGTGCTCGCCGCCCGCCGCGGCGGGGTCAACGACGTCAATGAGACCGTCTCGGAACACGTGAACCAGACCTGCCACCGCATCGTGGAGAGCTCGCGGACGCTGTACCGAGCGGTCCGCGATGGCCACGTGGCCGTCGTCGGGCTCACCTACTCCCTGGCCGACGGGGTCACCCGGCGTGGCACCGTGATCGGCCAGATCGAGGACTGAGGACGGCCCACGACGTCGCCGCGCAATATGGCGACAGGCCACCGCCGAGACGCACGCCACAACAATAGGATGGAGCCCATGAGCGCAGACAATGAGCAGCAGTACCGCATCGAGCACGACACGATGGGCGAGGTCAAGGTCCCGGTGGACGCCCTCTACCGCGCCCAGACCCAGCGTGCCGTGGAGAACTTCCCGATCTCCGGCAAGCCCCTTGAGCCCGCCCACATCCACGCCCTGGCCCAGGTGAAGAAGGCCGCCGCGAAGGCCAACGCCGAGCTCGGCGTCATCTCGCAGGAGCGCGCGGACGCCATTGTGGCCGCGGCCGACGAGGTCATCTCCGGCGCACATGACGAGCACTACCCCATCGACGTGTTCCAGACCGGCTCCGGCACCTCGTCCAACATGAACACCAATGAGGTGCTCGCCACCCTCGCGACCCGCGCCCTGAAGGACGCCGGCTCCGAGGAGGAGGTGCACCCCAACGACCACGTGAACGCCTCGCAGTCCTCCAATGACGTGTTCCCCACCTCGGTGCACGTGGCCGTGACCGGCGCCCTGATCAATGACCTGCAGCCGGCCCTGGACTACCTCGCCACCTCGCTGGAGAAGAAGGCCGAGGCCTTCAAGACCGTGGTGAAGTCCGGCCGCACGCACCTCATGGATGCCACCCCGGTGACCCTGGGCCAGGAGTTCGGCGGGTACGCCGCGCAGGTGCGCTACGGCATCGAGCGCGTGGAGTCCGCACTGCCGCGCGTGGCCGAGGTCCCGCTGGGCGGCACCGCCGTCGGCACCGGCATCAACACGCCCGCAGGGTTCTCCGCGCGCGTCATCGAGCTGCTGGCCGAGGAAACCGGCCTGCCGATCACCGAGGCCCGCGATCACT
>JAUNTT010000153.1:0-1065 GCA_030538555.1 Micrococcus sp. | reverse complement strand
CCAGGCGAACCGGGACGGCCTGGTGGAGGCCTCCGGTCAGCTGCGCAACATCGCGTACTCGATCATGAAGATCAACAACGACCTGCGCTGGATGGGCTCCGGCCCGAACACCGGCCTGGGTGAGATCCTCATCCCGGACCTGCAGCCGGGCTCCTCGATCATGCCGGGCAAGGTCAACCCCGTGATCTGCGAGGCCGCCATCATGGTGTGCGCGCAGGTGATCGGCAACGACACCACCGTGGCCCTGTCCTCCACGAACGGCGCCTTCGAGCTCAACGTCGGCATCCCGGTGATGGCCTCGAACCTCCTCGAGTCCATCCGCCTGCTGGCCAACACCGCCCGCGTCATGGCGGACAAGATGATCGACGGCATCGAGGCCAACGAGGAGCGCTGCGCGTTCCTGGCCGGTGCCTCGCCCTCGATCGTCACCCCGCTGAACAAGGTGATCGGCTACGAGGCTGCGGCGAAGATCGCCAAGCACTCGGTGGCCAACAAGATGACCGTCCGCGAGGCCGTGGTGGACCTCGGCTACGTGGAGCGCGGCGAGGTGACCGAGGAGCAGCTGGACAAGGCGCTGGACACCATGTCCATGACGCACCCCGGCGAGTGATCCCGCGGGTCACGTTCGCAGAAATCCGCTGAGGATTCGGGGCCGCCGAGCGACTGCGCTCGGCGGCCCCGTGCTGTCCCGTGTCTCTCTACTGGACTGGCTACTGGACGCCGGAGTTGAGCACCGCTATCCCGAGAGCCGCGATTGCCCCTGCCACCATGGCCGGGCCGAAGGGAATGGGAGTGGAGCCACGGGCCCGGCCCAGAACCACCAGGGCCAGTGAGATGAGACCCCCAATGAGGATCGCGGCGACCGCTGCCATGGCCGTAGTGCCGACGCCGAACATCCCGGTGTAGATGCCCAAGCCGGCGGCGAGCTTTACGTCGCCGAGTCCGAGGCCGCCTCGGCTGAGGACAAAGAGCACGGCCATGCCCGCCGTATACATGAGGCCACCGAGCACCGCGCCGGTCACAAGGTCCGGGTCGCCGCGCAGCAGGGCCAGCGACGCGGCCGTG
>JAUNTT010000152.1 GCA_030538555.1 Micrococcus sp. | reverse complement strand
TTCTGGGGCCGGAATCGGCCCTCAGAAGGGTCATCTGCGCACACGATTTGCCGCCGGGGCGTGAGGTGGGCGGTGAGCAAGGTGGCCGGCGGGCGAGGTGGGCGGGGGCTTGGTTCAGCGTCCGACCCCCGCCGACGTCAAAACTCGGGCACGCAGATGACCCACTCGAGCCCCCTTTTCGGGGGTTGAGTGGGTCATCTGCGTGCCCGAGTTCTCCGTGAGGACAGGCCGTCCTCCGATCAGCCGCCGAAGCGGACGTCGTAGCGGTGCAGCAGGGCCGCCACCTCGCCGCGTGTGATGGGCTGGTGCGGGCGGAAGGTTCCGTCGCGGTAGCCGATCGAGATGCCCTCGGAGGCCATCCACGTCACGGCTTGGTAGTGGCTGTAGCCCACCGGCACGTCCGAGAACTCCGCGTCCACGGGGCCCTCGTGCTCCGGGCCCACGGCGCGGTAGAGGAAGGCAGCGAACTCACCGCGGGTCACGGCCTGCGCGGGGGCGAAGCCGCCCCACGTGTAGCCACGGGTCACACCGTTCTCAGCGGCCCAGGCAATCGCCGCGTAGAACGTGTGAGTCGGCGGCACGTCGCCGAAGCGCTGCGCGCTCGGCTGGGTCTCGCCGTCGAAGTACCGGTAGAGGAAGGCGACCGACTCGCCGCGGCTGATGTCCCGGTTCTTGCGGTAGGCGCCATCCGCGTAGCCGGTGGTGATGCCCTCGCACTGCATCCAGCGCACCGGCGCGTAGAAGCGCGAGCCCACCGGATTGTCCGAGAAGTTCGAGACCTCGCACGTGGCCGGGGTCGGCGTCGGGGCGGGGGTGCCCGCGGAGAACGCGCCGCCGAAGTCCAGCGTGTAGTCGTGCGAGATGAACTTCATGTGCTCGCGGGCCAGGTCCTGAGCCTCCGAGCCGGTGCCGTAGAGATCCATGGTGCCCACGTCCTGCATGAGGCGAATCACGGTGCCGTCCTCGAGCGAGGGGACCAGAGGCAGCGACTCGTAGGAACCCGTCCAGCCCTCCACACCGGGCGCAGTGCGCGCCGGGACGGGGGCGTCGTCGAGCTGACCTGTCCAGCCGAAAGGCAGGAAGTTGCCGGCGTCGTCGGCCGAGCCGCCCATGATGAGGTACTTGCCGTCCTGCGTGCGCGCCATGGCGCGGATGGCGCGACCGTCCAGATCGAGGCTGATGTGCTCGCCGATCTCCACGTCAGCACCGCCGGTCACGGCCGCGATGTTCGGCACGGACACGATCAGGGCGGTGTCGCCGTTCTCTAGCGGGGTCAGCGGGGAGCGGAAGCCCAGCCACAGGGTGGTCCCATCGGGGGCCATCGCCGCGCCTTCCACGTTCAGGGAGTTCGGGCCCTCGGCGGAGTAGCCGTCCTGGGTGGCGCGGGCGAACTGGAAGGCGTTCGCGCCCAGCCCATGGGCTCCGGCGGCATCCCAGTCCACGAGGGCCTGGCGCACGCCGCGGGTGTAGCCGATTGGGGTTAGCGTCGCGTCAGCACCGGTGCCGGCCACGCGCGTGGCGACCACGATGTCCCGGTCCAGGCGTACGTTGCCGGAGCGGGTGTTGCCCATCGAGCCGACCCAGTAGATGACGTCGCCCTGGCGGGCCGAGGCCTCGAGGTCCCAAGTCTGCCCGGACTGCACCGGGTCCACGATCGCGCCGATCTCGAACTCGGCCACCGGCTCGCCGAAGGTGGAGCCGTAGAGGCGGATCTGGTTGGAGTCGTCGTCGGCCACGAACCAGTGACCGTCGCCCGCGTACTCGGCCGCGGACGCGTCGGCCATGCCCACATGAGCCAGGGCGGTCTCGTCCGGCAGCGCCGCCGAGACCCAGTAGTCCAGGCGGGACTCCATGCTCCGCCCGTCCTCGGCGGTCACGGTGATCGTGAGGACGGCCTGTCCCGTGCCCGACGGCGTCGCGGCCAGCGTGAAGGTGCCGTCGGCGGCGACCGTGAGGTCGAGATCGGCGTCGGTCACGACGGCCTGGTTGTTCGAGCTCACGCTGACCTCGAACGGGCCGGCACCGTTGTCCTCGGCGGGATCGGCGAGGCGTCCGGTGGCCACCGGGTTGGACTCAGCGCCGAGCACGGCGGACAGGGCATTGCCCACGCCACCGGCCACGCGACGGTCCCAGTTCACCTGCAGATCGGCCTCGCCGAGGTCGACGGCCTCGGAGCCGGGGGTGTAGCCGGGGGCGAAGTCCACGCCGCGGAAGGCGTATCCGGGCTCGGCGGCGCGCACCAGGGAGGTGTCAGCATCCGTGACGGTGCCGGTCTGGCCCTCGTCCAGGATCGCGTGCAGCTCATTGCCCTGGGCGGAGCCCAGCACGGCGTAGAGCAGCACGTCGTCGCCTGCCTCGCGGCCGGTCAGCCCCCAGTACTCGCCCGGGAAGGCGGCCTCGGCGGTCCAGGCGCCCTCGGCGTCCTGGCCGTAGCGGACGATCCCCGGGTCACCCGAGGTGTAGGCGACGTAGAGGTGCTCGCCGACGAAGGCGAAGTCATGCGCGATGGTGCGATCCGCCGGGGCGCGGCCCAGCAGGCTCATCGCCGCATCGGTGGTCGGCAGTCCCTCGCCCACGGCGTTGAGGCCGTCGTAGTCGCTGCGATCCGAGGTGACGAAGAGCTGGCCGTCATGGATGCCGGGCACGCGGGTGTTGTTGACCTGGCCGCCGTTGGAGGTGACCGGCGTCGGGGTGGTGCTGCCGTGCTCCACGTACAGCACGCCGCCGCGAGCCTCGCCGGTGGTGTCGTTGCCGTGGCCGCCGGTCCAGTAGCGGGTGCCGTCGTCGGTGACGACGCCGCGGATGTGGCGGGTGTTGTACGCTCCGCCGACGGTGGTGGAGGTGTCCACGGCGCCGGAGGCGTCAATGCGGCCGATCACGCGGGTGACCTCATCGGAGGTCGAGCCGTTGAGCGAGGTGGAGCCGTCGGCGCCGGTCCAGCCAGGCTCGGCGTCGTAGCCGCCCAGAGTCACATAGCGACGGTCCGCGGACTGCTGCAGCGCGCCGGCCTGGTCACGGTCGGCGCCGAGGGTGAAGGCGTGCTGGTCGCCCTCGGCGGTGGTGGGCATCGGGATGGCGGTGATGAGCTCGCCATCGGCCTTGACGGTCTGGATGGTGACGGGGACGGCGACGTTGCCGCTCGAGGTGCCATCGCCCACCACGGAGACCGCGAGGAGGTCTTCGGGTCCGGTGGCGGTGGTGGTAGCCAGGGTGGTGGTGAGAGTGGTGGTGCTGGCGGTCGCCGTGGGCTGGACGCCGGGCTGAGCGAGGGCGGCGGGGGAGGCCGTGAAGCTCAGTGCGGAGGCCAGCAGGACGGCGGCGGCACGAGTGGATGCGCGCAAGGGGTCCTCTGCTTCGGTGCGGGAGACGGGGTGCACCTCGAGGTGACCAGAGTCAGGTGTGGCGCACATGACACCGGGCAAGCGTCAGGTGAACGCGGCGTGACCATCCGGTCATGCGGGGTGCGCAACGTGCGGACGGTGCGGGGCTGAGCGCCCCCATCCAGGGAAACTCGGGCACGCAGATGACCCACTCAAGCCCCCCATTCGGGGGTTCAGTGGGTCATCTGCGTGCCCGCGTTTGGGGGAGGGGAGGAGCGGCGGCGAAGGTGGTTTAGTTTGCATGGCGTATGCAAGTAAAATGCGGGGCATGACCCGTGCGAGTTCCGAGCCCGCTGCCCCGCATAACAGTGCCGTGCTTCCCGACGACGCCGCCGGCGTCCGTGACGTCCGGCCGATGGCATGGTGGTCGACGGGTCTGCTGCTGGCGATCCCGGGGGTGTGGCTGGGCCTGCTGATCGGGATCTCGTTGATCGAGGCACCACTGAAGTTCACCGCACCGGGCATCACCCTCCCGCTGGGACTAGGGATCGGGCGGCGCGTGTTCTTCGCGATGAACCTCGTGGAGGCTGTGCTGGCCGTGGTGGTGGTGATGGCTGCGGGTCGAGCTTTGGGCGTGCCGTGGCAGTCACGAGCGGAGCGCTCCGGTGCCGCCCGGTGGATCTGGCCGAGCGTGCTCGGCGCCGTCGCCCTGCTGGCGATCAAGACGGCGGTGATTCGGCCGTTCCTGAACCGGCGCACGGATGCGGTGCTCGCCGGACTCGACGCCGGGGGCTCATCCTGGCACTACGCCTATGTGGCGGTGGATGGACTGCTGATCCTGCTCATGATCGCGCTGCTGGTCTTCACGGTCCGCACCTTCGCGGCACCCCGCGCCTGACACGCCACTCACCACCCTCTCACCACCCCACACCGCCGTGGCTGCCGCCATGGTGAAAACTCGGGCACGCAGATGACCCACTCAACCCCGCGAAAAACGGGGTTG
>JAUNTT010000151.1:3612-4350 GCA_030538555.1 Micrococcus sp. | reverse complement strand
GACGCCGGCCATGCCGAGCAGCTCGATCAGACCCTGGACCACGATCACCGCGGCGGCCAGCTCCCAGCCGGCCGGCAGCGCGACGGCCACCGGCAGCACCACGAAGGAGTTGCGGGTGCCCATCGTGCACATCAGCGTCGCCCGCTGCGCGGTCCCCAGTCCCGCGATCTCCGCGAGAATCCAGGCGAGCCCGACGGCGGCCCCCAGGAACACGACGCACACCAGCACCCCGATCCACAGCACCCCGGGTGCGGCCAGCGCGGCCGGCACATGGGTCACCGCCACGAACAGCATGACCACGGCCAGCAGCGGAATCGGCCAGCGCCCCAGGCGCTCCCGCCGCAGATGCTCCTGTGGGGAGGCACGCAGGAAGCGCTCGAACAACGTGGCCGCGAGCAGCGGCAGCAGCACCACGCCCGCGGCGGCCGCCACGGGACCCGGCTCGAGCACGGGCGTGCGGCCGGAGGAGAACAGTGCGAGGTAGAGCGGCAGCATGCCCAACTGCACCACCAGATTCACCGGCGTGATGACGGCCGCCGCGGCCCGGTCACCCCGGGCCAGGTGGACGAAGGTCAGGAACCAGTCCGTGCACGGCACGAGCAGCACGAGCAGCAGCCCCAGACTCAGGGCGTCCACCTCGAGCCGGGATCCGGCGAGCGCGCGGCCGAACACATCGAGCCCGGCCACCAGCGCGAACACCAGCAGCGGCAGGACGAGGAAGTTCCCCACGAGTGCGGT
>JAUNTT010000151.1:0-3602 GCA_030538555.1 Micrococcus sp. | reverse complement strand
CCAGGGCGCGCAGCGGAGTCTGGGTGAAGGTGAAGAACATCAGCGCGGCCAGAACCGGCCACACGAGCCACCCCGCCGGTGCCTGCAGCCCCGGCATCGTCAGACCCAGGCTCGCACCGATCGCCACGGCGGTCAGATAGACGAGGACCTGCCAGCGCTCGAGTCTGCTCACTGAACTGCACTCACTGCACTGCGCTCATTGAACCGCGCTCACTGTCCTCGGCTCCTCGACACTGTGCTCACAGCAAGCGGTCCTGGACGTCGGCTGGCTCCACCAGCGCGGACGTGTTGTTCCGGACATTGCCGACGGCGCGGCCCACCTCGCGGATCGACCACTCGGCGGCGATCCCCGGTGCGGCCTCGACCACCGCGCCCACGAGACGCTCGGCGTCCTCAGCGCTGGCCAGCTTCTCCGGAGACAGCCAGGCGTCCACGACGCCGTCGCTCGGCAGGGTGCCGGTGGCCAGGGGCACGGGCAGACGGTCATGGAGCCGACCGAGTCCGGCGAGAACGGGGTCCTGATCCTCCGGGTCCGGGGCCGGCATCGTGAGGATCGTGGTGGAGAGCACCCAGGGGCGCTCGGCGTCGCCGGCCGGATCGTGCCACCACTCGTAGAGCCCGGCACACCAGATGACGTCCACGTCGCGGGCGTCAGGGTCACCGGCGCGTTCGCCAGCGGTGGCGGGGTGGATGAAGTGGGGGCGCTTGGGTGCGGGCTTGCCGTCCGGGCCGCGCTCACCCGGGGCCGGTGCCTGCCACTCGTAGTAACCGTCCATGGGCACCGCACAGCGCCGTGCCCGCACGGCGGCACGGAAGGTCGGCTTGGCGGCGACGGTCTCGGAGCGCGCGTTGAAGGCGCGCACGCCCACGCCCACGTCCTTGGCCCACGGCGGCACCAGGCCCCAGCGGGCCACGTGGAGCTGGCGTCCCGGACTGGGCCCGGCGTCGTCGTGCCTCGCCGCACCCGTGCCAGCATCACCGGCACCGGCATCATCGGCACCGGCAGCACGAGAACCATGGTCCACAAGGATCGGCACGCTCGTGGTCGGCGCGACGTTCCAGGAGGGGCGCAGCTGAAGCTCCTCCTCGGGGTCCAGCGCCCCGCCGAGATGAACGAGGTCACCCGTGGCTCGAGCCATCACATAGCGTCCGCACATGGCACCCAGTGTGCACCACCCAGCGCTGCCGCGGGTGCGGGCAGGGTGGGCAGGGCCGGTGCGCCTGTGATGGGATGGTGGCAGTAGCCCGATGAGAGGAGAGACAGACGTGTCTCAGAAGGTGCGTGGCGTCGTCGTCACCGCGAAGGATGCCCCCGCAGAACTGACCACCATCGTGATTCCGGACCCCGGGCCCGGCGAGGTCATCGTGGACATCGCCACGTGCGGCGTCTGCCACACGGACCTGCACTACCTCCAGGGCGGGATCGGCGATGACTATCCGTACCTGCTCGGCCATGAGGCCACCGGTGTGGTGTCCCAGCTCGGCGAGGGCGTCACCCATGTTGAGGTCGGCGACACCGTCATCCTGAACTGGCGTGCCGTGTGCGGCGAATGCCGCGCGTGCCGCAAGGGTGAGCCGAAGTACTGCTTCAACACCTACAACGCCGCCCAGCCGATGACCCTGGAGGACGGCACCGTGCTGTCCCCCGCGCTGGGCATCGGCGCGTTCGCGGAGAAGACCCTGGTCCACGCGCTGCAGTGCACCAAGGTCGAGGGCGTGGACAGCGTGGACGACCAGGCCGCCGTCGGTCTGCTGGGCTGCGGCGTGATGGCCGGCATCGGCGCGGCGATGAACACCGGTGAGGTGCAGCGCGGCGAATCCGTGGCCGTGATCGGCTGCGGCGGCGTCGGCGTGGCGGCGGTCGCCGGGGCGAAGCTGGCCGGCGCCACCACGATTGTGGCCGTGGACATCGACGAAAAGAAGCTCGCGAAGGCCGAGCACTTGGGCGCCACCGTCACCGTCAACGCGGGCGAGCAGGACCCGGTCGAGGCCATCCGCGAGGCCACCGGCGGCTTCGGGGCCGACGTGGTCATCGAGGCCGTGGGGCGCCCCGAGACCTACGAGCAGGCCTTCTACGCCCGCGATCTCGCCGGGCGCGTGGTCCTCGTCGGTGTCCCGACGCCGGACATGACGCTCGAACTGCCGCTGCTGGAGATCTTTGGGCGCGGCGGATCGTTGAAGTCCTCCTGGTACGGCGACTGCCTGCCCGAGCGCGACTTCCCGATGCTTGTGGAGCAGTTCCGGCTGGGCCGCCTGCCCCTCGATGAGTTCGTCACCGAGAAGATCGGCATTGACGAGGTCAACGAGGCCTTTGAGACCATGAAGTCCGGCAATGTCCTTCGATCTGTGGTGGTGATCTGATGAGTGCACGCATTGACCATATTGAGACCTCGGGAACCTTCTCCCTCGACGGTGAGACCCATGAGGTGGACAACAACGTGTGGGTGGTCGGCGGCGCCGAAGAGTGCGTCGTCATCGACCCCGCCCATGACGCTCAGGCCGTGTGGAAGGCCGTCAACGGCCGCCAGGTCCTGGCCATCCTGCTGACCCACGGCCACGACGACCACATCCGTCAGGTCATGGAGTTCCGCGCCCTCGTGGATGCGCCCGTGCTGATCCATCCGGAGGACCGGATGCTGTGGGACGCGGTGTTTCCCGACGACGCCCCGGACGGTTCGCTGCAGGACGGCGACACTTTCCGCGTGGCCGGTGTGGAGCTGCAGGTCAAGCACACCCCGGGCCACTCCCCCGGCTCCGTGTGCTTCTACGCACCGTCCCTGGGTGAGCGCAATCGTGACGACCAGCCGACCGGCGTCGTGTTCTCCGGCGACACCCTGTTCCAGGGTGGACCGGGTGCCACGGGCCGCTCCTACTCGGACTTTGACACGATCATCTCCTCGATCCGCAACCGACTGTTCTCGCTGCCGGACAAGACCGTGGTGCACACCGGACACGGCCCGTCCACGCGGATCGGCGAGGAGTCCCCGCATCTGCAGGAATGGATCGATCGCGGCCACTGAGCGGCGCCGGCTGATCCGCACACACTGATCCCAACCAGCCGTGAGCCGGGTGGGGCATCAGGGAGAATGGGGCTTCGTGACCGACTCTTCGATTCCCGCACCCGGCTCTGCTGTGTCCGGCGCTGGCCGGCGGCCCCGCCTCGTCCTGCTGGGCGGGGCGTCGGGCTCGGGCAAGTCCTATCTGGCCCGGAAGTACGGGCACCCGCACTTCCCGCTGGATGCGTTCTACCACCAGCTCGCCGACGACGCGGCCGTGGGCGGGTCCGGGCCGGTGTTCCCGCGCACCGAGTATGGGGAAATCGACTGGGATGACGTGGGGACGTGGGATGAGCAGGCGGCCGTGGACGCGATCGTGGCGCTGCTCGAGGAGGGGGTGACGAGCGTGCCGGACTATGACATCTCGTCGTCATCACGCGTGGGTGAGTTCACGCTCGACCTGGAGGAGGGCCAGACCGTGGTGGCCGAGGGGATCTTCGCCTCCGCCATGCCCGCTGCCTTGGCCCGGGCCGGCGTGGAGTGCGAGGCGTGGTACATCGACCAGCCCCGCGAGCTGACCGCCATCCGCCGTTTCGGCCGGGACGT
>JAUNTT010000150.1 GCA_030538555.1 Micrococcus sp. | reverse complement strand
CTGCGACGGCGGCGCGGGCGCGGACTGCGACGGCGCAGCCGGCGGTGAGCGGACGGCGTCGGGACCGCGACCCCGCCCGCTGACCTCCCGCCGGCGCGCGGACGGGGTGCGTGTGCTCGGCGACGGGCCTGCCCTGTTGCCGGGGCTGAGCCTCGGGCCCGCGCTGCGCCTGGACGTGAGCATCGTGCCCGGCGGTGTGGTGTACATCAGCCGGGCGCTCGTGATCCGCGAACTCGGCGACGATGACAAGGGCGCCGTGCACGTCGGCCTGGTGCGCGCCCAGGACCTGGGCAACTTCTGGAGCACCGTGACCGGGCAGAGCCCGGCGCAGCAGCCCGTCATCATCCATGTTCCCGACGACGCCGCCGCCGAGCTGGTGCGCCTGCTCCGGGCGCTGCCGGACTCGCCGGAACAGGTGCTCAGCTACCGCCTCGACGACTCCAGCGTGGGCACGCAGCGCTCCTCCTATCTGCTGCCCGTCGTGGACACCGCGTCGATCCAGGAGCGCGGTCTCCCCCGGCTGAGCCTGGAGGAGGCGCCCGAGGCCGTGCGGCCACTCGGCGCACAGTACGCGGGAGATCGCCGGCGCGACGCGAGAGGCGTGCAGCGGCTCGTGCGGAACGTGCACCACAACGTGACCGGCTCCCAGCGCACGGACGTGCACGACGTCTACGTCGACGGCTCCACGCTGCGCGGCGCTCGCGTGGGCGGGTCGGCCGCCACCGCCGCACCCGGGCTGTGGGCAGCGCGCGTGGTGCCCGGGGCGGTGCGCTCGGTGGAGAGCGAACTCGACGCGCTGCTGCTCGGCCATCTCATGGCCCTGTGGGTGGGCGACGCCGAGCACGGCGTGACCGTGCACTCCGACTCGCGGGCCGCTCTGGCGCTGCTGCGCGATGCGATCGCCGAGCCGGTGACCCTCGGTGGGGCGCGCGGAGACCGGGTGCGCCGCATCATGCGGAACCTGTTGGAACTGCGCGAACAGGTCTCCGCGGCGGGAGTGCCCGTGCGGGCCCGGTGGATCAAGGGACACGCCGGGGACCAAGGCAATGAAGTCGCCGATGCGCTCTCCCGCTCGGTGGCGCGCAACACGCTGGCCCACTCCGGAGACGACGAGATTCACCGCAGACTCACGGTTCTTGCCACCGCGTGGCAGCACCCGCCGGACTCCGATTCTGGGGCTGGCCTGGTCTGACCTCACCGGGGGCGCAGCACAGGTGGCTGGGTGTTCGCTGAGAGCGCAGTAGCATGGGGCCTCATGGAAACCACTGACGAGTCGAGAACGCTGCTCGACACTGTGCTCGAGTACATGTCCACCCTCGACAGCGGCCTGGGCATCATCGTTGTCACGATGCTCGTGATCGCCGGCATCTACTTCACCATCCGCACCCGCGGCCTCCAGTTCCGGCTGCTGCCGGAGATGGTGCGTTCCGTCGTCGCGAAGCCCGATGAGAACGACAAGGAGAACGGTGTCTCGCCATTCCGCGCGTTCACCATCTCCGCCGCCTCCCGCGTGGGCACCGGCAACGTGGCCGGCGTGGCCATCGCCATCGTCCTCGGCGGTCCCGGTGCCGTGTTCTGGATGTGGGTCATGGCGATCTTCGGCGCCGCCACCGCCTTCGTGGAGTCTGCCCTCGCGCAGCTCTACAAGGTCCGCGGCGGCGACGGCTACGTGGGCGGTCCCGCGTACTACATCCGCAATGGCCTGGGGTGGAAGTGGGTGGCCGTCCTCTTCGCGGTGATCATCACCATCACCTACGGCTTCGTGTTCAACGCCGTGCAGTCCAACTCGATCTCCGAGTCCGTACAGGCGAACCTCGGCGAGTCCACCAACACCGCGCTCATCGTGGGCCTGTTCATCGCCGCCATCACCGGCGTCGTGATCTTCGGCGGCGTGCGTCGCCTCTCGGCCGTCACCAATGTGCTCGTGCCCGTGATGGCTACCGGCTACGTGGCCGTCGCTCTCTTCGTGATCATCCTGAACATCGGTGAGATCCCCGGCGTGATCGCCCTGATCTTCGGCCACGCCTTCGGCCTGCGCGAGGTGGCCGGTGCCGCCGTCGGGTTCTCGATGATCATGATGGGCATCCGCCGCGGCCTGTTCTCCAACGAGGCCGGCATGGGCTCCGTGCCCAACGCTGCCGCGACCGCCGCCGTGTCCCACCCGGCCAAGCAGGGCTTCACCCAGTCCATCGGCGTGTACTTCGACACGCTGATCGTCTGCTCCGCCACCGCGTTCATCATCCTGCTCGGCAACCCCGCCTACGGCGAGGGCGAGGCGATCGGCATGGCCGTCACCCAGTCCGCGCTGCAGTTCAACGTGGGCAACTGGGCCGGACCGTTCCTGACCGTGGTCATCTTCTTCCTGGCCTGGTCCTCGGTGCTCGGCAACACCTACTACGGCGAGGCCAACATCCGTTACCTCGCCCAGAAGAACGCCGCGCCGTTCATCACCGCCTACCGCATCGCCGTGATGCTCTGCGTGCTCGGCGGCGCCCTGGGCACCGTGGCCGTGGTCTGGAACCTGGCCGACATCTTCGCCTCGATCATGGCCACCATCAACCTGATCGTCCTGATCCCGCTGGGCGGCATCGCCCTGAAGCTACTCAAGGACTACGAGCGCCAGCGCAAGGACGGCCTGGACCCCGTGTTCCGCGCCTCCTCGATCCCCGAGGCCAAGGGCGTCACCCTGTGGCGCGACGGCGAGACCCAGGCCATGCACCGCGTGGACCACTACGGCGACTCGATCCGCCAGGACCTGCGCACCGAGGGCCACCGTGGTCACGGTGGTCGCGGTGGTCGTGGGAGGGGCAGCGGCAGCTCCGGCAGCGGGTCTTCGGCGGCCGAGTAAGGCTGCGGGCCGGTGGAGCTGGCGGGGTCAGGCTGGCCACGGCGGCAGCGCCACGACTGATGGGCGCGGCCGCTGACCCTCCCGGGTGATAACTGCACCGCCACCGCATCGAGCGAGTATCCATTCCGTCGGAATGACGGGCTTCACGGCCCTCATTCCGACGGAACGGCTACTCGCTCGCGTGTTGCCCGGCCCTACGGTCAATCCCACCACCGTCCCATCGACGCTCCCGGGTGAGCACTACTCACCCCGGAGCGTCCAAGGTGGGCAATGTCCCTTATTTTCACGTTTGCGGGACATTGCCCACCCGCGAGCAAAGGAGCGGTCCACTTCCCACCCCGCAGCGTCCAGGGTGGGCAATGTCCCTTATTTTCACGTTTGCGGGACATTACCCACCCGCGAGCAAAGGAGCGGTCCACTTCCCACCCCGCAGCGTCCAAGGTGGGCAAAGTCCCTCATTTTCGCGTTTGCAGGACCTTGCCCACCCGCGAACGAGGTATCGGTGCACTTCCCACCCGGGAGCGGCGGGCCGGTGCACAAGCGATCCTGGAGGCCGGGCGGGGGCTCAGACGCGGCCAGTGAGGATGCCGCGGAAGTAGACCTGCGGCTGCACGTAGCGGTCGAAGGCGTAGACGCTGGGCCGCTCGCGGGTGGTGTCGAACAGGGGCACGGAGCGGGCATTCTTACCGGCGCGATCATGCTCATCGAGGGCCAGGGTGGTGCGCGAGGTGGCCACCGGGATCACGGTGTATCCGTCGTAGCGATGCAAGCGCTCGCCCGCCCCGTCCCGCTCCACGGCGCTGGCCTCCGCGCCAGGGTGCACGGTGATGCCCAGCCGCGCCGCGGCGTCGTCGAGCTCGTCATCTACCGTGGGTCGGTCCAGGAGGCGCGAATACGGGGTGACCACGTGAACGTCGATGTCCTCCAACACCCCCTGCTGCTCCCACGCGGCCGCCGCGAGGAAGAGGGCCTTGAGCACGGTCCCGCCGCACGACGACGGCTCCGGCGGCACCGCGAACACCGCCGTCCCGGAGCGCAGACCGGCCAGCGCGGCGGCGGTCGCCTCGACGTACTCGGGCACGTGAGCACTGTGCGCCCCCGGCGGCGAACCCCTCCCGCAGGCCCTCGATGGCATCCCACCGCGGGGTCAGTCCGGGGCAGATCACCACCTGCTGGAAGGCAACTTCAGCCCCGTGCTGGTGGTGAGGATCTGCGCCTCGGGGTCCAGGCTCTCCACGTGATCCGGGACCCACCGCACGCCGTGCGGGATCACCTGCGCCATGGGCCGCTCAAAGCGGCGCATGCGGGCCTGCCCGGTGGCGGCGTAGTTGAGCATGGGCCGGTAGCGGTACACCTGTTGGCCGTCGATCAGGGCGATGCTGGTCCATCCCTGCCGGCGGAGTCGTGCGGCGGCAGAGATGCCGGCGTTGCCCGCGCCGATGATGGCCACGTCCACGGTGATGCTCATGTCAGGCTCCTTCTCGCTGCGTTGTTGCTCAGTACTGAGGTCGTCGGT
>JAUNTT010000149.1 GCA_030538555.1 Micrococcus sp. | reverse complement strand
TTTGTGGGGGCTGGCTGGGGGGCCTCCCCTTTTTTTGTGGTGGTGGTGTGTTGTTCCTTCCTGTTTGGGTGGGGGTGACACACCACCGTCGCGCGTTTGGAGGGGTACAGCCATGTCTGGAGGGGTACAGCCATTGTCCCCAGGGGCGCCACCGGAGACGTGCTCGCTCAGTAGCCAGGCTGCATCCAGACGCGTGCTCCGAGAACGAGGGGCGTGTGGCCCTCAGTCGTCGGCGTGACCCCCGGAGAACCGTAGGCGCAGCACATCGCCCACGGCCTCGAGCTGAGTGCGCTGCGCGCCGTGCAGGCGGCGGATGGCACGCCGCAGCTCAGCGCTCATCAAGGAGAGCTGATCCAGCAGCTCGGGGGCCGCTGCGGGCTTCTTCGAATCGGGGATCTCGAGGAACGCTTCCAGCGATTGCGGCAGGTACCGGCACACGATGTCCTCTACGACGAGGGCATCGGCACCACGTTTCGCCTGCATGCTGTCCCACTGGGGGAGCAGCTCCGCGCTGCTCTCCACGATCGACCACGCCAGCTCCCACGAGTCGGGGCGTACGCGGCGTCGTTCCTGTTGGAGGACATGCCGTCCTCGTTCAACGCCGGCCCGTAGATGGTCGGTCCCCGGGGATGCCGCGAATCGACGGTCCACCGCGCGCTGAGTGTTCTCACCATGTTGCGGTGCGGTGTCATGACGGCTCATCAACTGACCTCATCTCCCGGTGGTGGCGGGCCGGCGGCAGCCGGTCCTGACTGCCTCATCGTCTCACCCGCCACCGCGCCGGGCATTTTTGCTCGCGTGATCACGCGGTGGTAGTGTTGACCCTCGTTGGAAATGCTCTGGCATGGCCAACGGGGTGTGGCGCAGCTTGGTAGCGCGCGTCGTTCGGGACGACGAGGCCGCAGGTTCAAATCCTGTCACCCCGACCCAGCAAGGACCGGCTCGATCTGTAGCGATGCAGAACGAGCCGGTCCTTTGTCGTGCAGCCACAGATCGTCAAGCCCGCGCATTGTTTCGCTCGGCGGCGTCGTGGAGGGCATCAGCCACGTCTCGCCCTGCGCGACGCCTGGGCTACAGGCGGCGCAGGAAGTCGTCCTCGGTCATGACTTCGATCGCCTGTCCCTGTGCCTGCAGGTCGAAGGCCTTGCGGGTCTTTCTCGTGACGGAACTGCCAGGCTTCAGCGCCGCAGGATTCACGTTGCCCACCACCAGGACGTTGGTCTTCTTCGTGGTGACGTCAGCGGGGATGGCACCGACCCGCGCACACTCCTGGCGAGCGACGTCACGCGTCATGGAACTGAGCGTGCCGGTGAAGACGCCGACGCGGCCGTAGAGATAGCCCTCCGGGTCGGCGTCGGCGTGCACCTCAACGGTTCGATCGCACATTTTTCGATTTCTCGACGTTCATGAGGTGCGAGAAGTCGAAAAATGTGCGATCCGACGGGCGCTCGGCGTCAGCGGCCGCGGGGTTCGCGCGCGGCACCGCCCAGGCCCACGCCGCCAGCCCAGCCCCACGGCGCGAGCTCAGTGCACCTCCCGGCTCACGCCTCCGTGGCGCGAGCTACGGGGTGATGGGACAGGATGCTCACCCGGTTGGTCACGTTCATCACGATCGCCAGCCACTGCACGGCCGCGTACTGGGCGTCCGTGAGCTCGGCGTGGGACATGAGCTGCGCCACCTGCAGCTCTTCGTGCTCCGGTAGCTCGGTCACGGCCTCGGCCAGGGCCAGGGCGGCCCGTTCCAGCGGCGAGTAGACGTCCTCGGCGTCCCGCCAGGCAGGGAGCAGGGTCATGCGCTGGGGGCTCACCCCGGCCTTGGTGGCGGCCCGCAGGTGGGTGTTAAGGCAGAAGGCGCAACCGTTGATCTGGAAGACCCGCAGGAACACCAGCTCGATGAGCTGCAGGTCCAGGCCGGCATCCTTGGCCGCGGCCATCGCGGCGCGTCGCAGGACGCCGACCGCCTGCCACGTGTCCGGATCGGACTTGTCCAGGTAGAAGGCCAGGGGATCCTGCCGGCCGGGGCTCGCATTTTCGGGGTTCGCACTCATGGGATCAGCACATCACAGCCGACCCCGCGGCGACAGGGGTTCTCGCCGAGGGCTCAGAACCGCCCCGAGGAGCCCGTGCCGGAGAAGCTGCCGCCGCCGGCACCGTAGCCGGTGCCGCCCGAGGACGAGGACTGCGACTGCCGCTGCTGCTGGATCTGCGAGCGGCCTGCCCGGTAGCCCATCGAGTACGCGGCCACCGTCCAGAAGAAGCCCACGTCATGCGTGGTGTCCAGGATGGAGCCCTGCGAGCGGCGCGTGGACTGCCGCTGCCGCTGCATCTGCTCGCGCATCAGCTCCCGCTCCTGCTCCGTCTTGCCGTACAGGCGCACCTGGTCCTCGGAGAGCGCCTCGAGGCCCGCGGTGAGCCGTTCGCGCAGGCTCTCCACCTCATCCAGGGCCGCGGCCGGGGTGATGCGCTGCTCCTTCAGGTCTCCGCCGAGCTGCGTCAGCGTCGCCTGTGCCTGCTGCGTGAACGAGGACAGGGCTTGCGCGGCGTGGGTGCGGCGCACGGCTCCCGGGGCGTCGTCGAGGGTCGAGTCCACGCGATCCAGGTCCTCACGCAGCGGCTCCGTCTGCAGGTCCCAGGCCGCCTCCCAGCCGGGGTAGCGGTTGAGGAACGTGTTGGCCGCGGCGATCGCGTCGTCGAGGTAGTCCATCTTCTCCGCACTGCGGCGCAGGTCCGCGGCCCGGCGGCTGGGCTCGGGCTGGTGCAGCTGCTTCTCCGGTAGCGCCCGCAGTTCGTCCAACTCGCTGCGCAGCGTCGAGGACTGGGATCGGAACCCGCGGAACTTCTCCATCAGCGTCGCGCCGTGACGATTGTCCGTGGGGACGGTGGACGCATTGACCTCGGTCGCGTCCATGTCCAACGTGACGTTGGTCAGGTGCCGTTCGGCGGCGTCGAGATCGCCCTGGGTGCGGCGTCGCTTCGAGCTGCGGTTCATCACGACGGCGCCGCCCACGGCTCCGGCGCCCAGCACCGCTGTGCCACCGCCGATCCAGACGCCCGGCTCCGCGTACCACGGCCTGTTGATCAGAGAGGCGGCCTGCTCGACGGCGGCCACCACCGCGTCCGTCCACTTCGCCTCCCGCGCGCTCGGGGCCGCGGCATTGCGCACGGCATCGCGCTGGCTCGCACCCAAATGGCGATCCTCACCCAGGTACACGCCCGACATGCGGTTGTCCGGGTCGAGGGCGAAGATCATCAGCCCGTCCGCCCATTTCTGGCCGTCCTCGCTCAGCCACTCCGGGTGGTTGTCCCGGGCGTAGGCCAGGACACGGCCGTTGAACTCCTGGGCGGCCTGGGCGTCGTCGAGATCACGCATCGACGGGCCGCGCTCGGTGTAGACGACCACGTGCGTGGGTTCGTAGAAGTCGATGGAGGCGAGGTCGCGTTCGAGTTGGGCCGGGTCGATGATGCCGGCGGTGTCCGCGAGCGTCACGTCCTGGGCAGTCAGGGCGGACGCGGACGGGGCCGCGCTCATGGTGGCCGCGATCGCGCCCACCACCGGTACAGCCAGCGTCACCGCAGGCACCGCCGCGGGGGCCAGGCCGAGCGTCAGGGCGGCGGCCAGGCTCAGGCCAGCGCGCCGCGAGCGGGCCCGCGGCGTGCGGGAGGCCGGGGCACGGAAACGCGGCGAACGCGGGGCGCAATGCTGGGTCGACTCCACAAAATCCACCCTACCGGAGGGGCTCACACCGCCGTCGGGCATCCTGCGGGACTCCCGAGGGGAAACGGGTGAGGTCAGCGGTCGGCCCGCTCAGCCGGCGGCGGGCTCGTGGGCCTTTGCCTCGTCCAGCGAGCAGCGGCGGGCCTCGAATCCCATGGCCGTGACGAGCCTGGCGATGAGCGCGCCGGCGTCGGCGTCATCGGCACCGACGCAGAGGGACTGCCTTGCCTCCGACGCCGCCGCGGACCCACCCCCAGGCCCAGCGACGACGGCGGCGCGGCCGGCGTCGGCCAGGACGTGGTGGGAGACGTCGAAGAAGGCACGCACGATCGGCGCCTCGAGTCCGGCCTCGTGCCACGCGCGCCGCAGCGCGGCCGAGTCGGAGAGCCCGTCGCGTGCGAGAGCCGGAGCCAGGACGTTGTCCTCCCACGAGTTGGTCATGTCCACCACGGCGCGCGTGCGCTCACCGGACAGGTGTGTCACGTCGACGTCGTCGAGGTCCTCGCGCGGCACGGCCACCACGGTCACGTCGGTGTCCACCGCGATCCGCTCCACGGTCACGGCGTGCGCCTCCGGTGCGTAGATGCTCAGATGCCGGCGCAAGCGCGGAACGGGTGCGGTGCTCGCCATCAGCACCACGACGCCGGCCGCCAGTCCG
>JAUNTT010000148.1:4160-4375 GCA_030538555.1 Micrococcus sp. | reverse complement strand
GACGGCGCCCGTGTGGGTGCCGGAGCAGCACCGCTCCGCGACGGGGCTGTTGCGGGGACTGTCGGTGCGCCACGATCCGGCGCGAACCCGGGTGTGGCTGCCGCAGTCTGATCTCTCGCGCGACGATCTGGCGGACGGCTTGGCCACAGCAGGATTCACCGTGCACCGCGTGCAGGCGTACGCCACCCGGCCCTATCCGGTCACCCCCGAACACC
>JAUNTT010000148.1:3730-4150 GCA_030538555.1 Micrococcus sp. | reverse complement strand
GACCCCGCCACGCTGCTCGACCCGGCCGTCCTGCGTGAACCCCCGGCCGCGCCGATCGTCGTGGTCCTGACCAGTTCCTCGGCCGCGGAGCAGTTCCAGCGGCGCGGACTCGGCCAGACCGAGGCGCCGTCATCGAGATCGACGCGGTGGATCGGCTGCCTGGCCTTGGGCGAGCCGACGCGCCGCACCGCCGAGTCTCTCGGGCTGCACCTGCTCGGCACAGCCGCGACCCCCGACGCGGACGGCATCGCCACCGCCCTCGACCGCGCACTGCGCCACTGACTCGCTCCTCGCCTGGCCCTACCCTCACCTGACACGCCACCGACTCGACCGCCGAAAAGCATCACGACCTCACGCAAAAACGGGGGGTCGTGATGCAATCCGGAGGTCGAGCGCACGGGACTGCAGGGGGCATCGTGG
>JAUNTT010000148.1:0-3720 GCA_030538555.1 Micrococcus sp. | reverse complement strand
GGCGGGACACCGCGTCATGGCGGAACGCTGCGTCTAGCCCGGCCCGTCACCGGCTAGGGTGAGCCCTCGTGGCAAGCATCGCGCTGACCGGGATGGTCATGGGGCTCGCGTTGATCGTGGCGATCGGCGCACAGAATGCCTTTGTGCTGCGGCAGGGACTGCGGCGGGAGCACGTGGGCGTCGTCGTGGCGATCTGCACGCTAGCCGACATCGGGCTGATCCTCACCGGCACGCTCGGGATCGGCGTGCTCGTCACGCAGGTGCCGTGGCTGCTGGTGGTACTGCGGTATGCCGGGGCCGCGTATCTGCTCTATTTCGCGTTCACGTCTTTCCGCTCGGCGCTGCGCAGCTCCGGGCTCACTGCGCAGGCGCCCCGCTCCCGCGCGAGCGTCGTCGGCACCACGCTGGCCATCACCTTCCTCAACCCCCACGTCTACCTGGACACGGTGGTGATGCTCGGCAGCCTGGCCAATCAGTACGGCACGTCAGATCGGTGGATCTTCGCCGCGGGTGCCTGCCTCGGGTCGATCCTGTGGTTTTCGGCCCTGGGCTTCGGCGCCCACCGTCTCTCCGGGGTGCTGGGCCGTCCGGCCGTGTGGCGGGTGCTCGACGTCCTCATCGGCCTGGTCATGCTCGCCCTGGCCGTGAAGCTGCTTGTCGGTTTCTAGGACACAGCGGCGTCGAGCACGCGGTTTCTTCAGAGCAGCCGGGTCACAGCCCCCGCGTCTCGCGTGGATCTTCCAGATCGTCCACCCGGGGATCACGCAGGATTGCGTGCGCCACATTGGTGAAGTCGTGCTCGTAGAGCAGTCGGGAAGCTTCTTTATCGGTCAGATCATAGGCGTGGGCCAGCATGCGCACTTGCTCGGTGTAGAAGGCGTGCAGGCGGTCCACGCCGCGCAGGAACTCCAGTTCACGTGCCATGGCCTCCACTGTAGGGGCGCGCCAGCTCCGAGTGCAGGCCCTCGCGCCCTCAGCGGCGGGAACGGCCCTGTTTCAGGCTGACCTGCAGCGTGCGACCCTCGGAGCGCGTCAGCAGATAGGCCTGCTCGGCCACCAGCGTGGAGAGCTTCTGATGGCCGAAGTCGCGGGGGTCGAAGTCCACGTGGGCCCGGGAGAGGTGTTGGCCCACCACGCCCAGGGAGGCCCAGCCGTCGTCGTCGGAGGTGGCGTTGACCGCCTTCACGAGCGCCGACTGCAGATTGATCCGCGGCGCCTCCGCCTGCTCCTCGGCCGCCGCACGCTCCGACGTCTCGGCCTCCGCGCTCCGGGTCCCGCCGCTGGCCGCGCCACTGCTGGAGGCGGCCCGACGCCGGCCACCCTTCGAGCCGGTGGGCTCGCCGTTCTGCGCCTCGGTGTTCTGGGACCCGGCGCCGCTGCTCGAGCCGTCTTTCGCGGTGGTGCTGCTCGCCTCGCCGCCGGTCGGGCCGCCGAGCAGCTCGAGGTAGACGAACTGGTCCACCGCATTGCGCAGCGAGGCCGGCGTCTTGCGCTCACCCAGGCCGATCACGCGCTTGCCGGACTCGCGCAGGCGGGTGGCCAGGCGCGTGAAGTCCGAGTCCGAGGAGACCAGGGCGAAGGCATCGACGTGTCCCATCCAGAGCAGGTCCATCGCGTCGATGATCAGGGCCGAGTCGGTCGAGTTCTTGCCGTAGGTGTAGGCGAACTGCTGCACGGGCTGGATCGCCAGATCGTTCAGCGCGCGCTTCCACCCGACGAGGTTGGTGGTGGTCCAGTCCCCGTACGCGCGCTTGATCGTGGGGATGCCGTGGGTGGCCAGCTCCTCGAGAACCGCCCCGGCATGGGTGGGGGAGACGTTGTCGCAGTCGATGAGCACGGCGATGCGCGGGGTGGGGGAGGAGGAGGGCATGGCTCCACTGTAGGGCGCGGGCGGGCGGAGCCCACCCCGGTCGAGGGTGACAAACCCCTCACATGGGGCTTTCCTGCTCGTCAGCCCTTGTTCACCGCGGCGTCACGCGAGCACGGGACCGTGGAGGCACGGCACCTGTGCTCTTCCTGGGTGCCGCATCGAACTCGACACCGACCCTCACGCCGCCGACTCGAGGACAATGCCATGACCGGATCGCATACGGCCGACGCGGCCGAGCAGCACACCGACCAGGACCAGGACCGCGACGCCGCCACCGCCGGCAGCGATGACGAGTCGACGAGCCAGCATCAGGAAGACAGCAAGAACGAGTACCCGCTGCGCTTCCTGAACCTCTCCGGCCCCGTGAAGTCGGTGGTCGACTGGCTGGCCGTCTTCGCCGGCATCTGGTTGATGATCACGGCCGTGAGCGCGATCGGCTCGGGCTTCTCCATGTCTGCCGGAGACAACGCCCCGGAGCTGTTCCAGTTCGCGGAGAACCCGATCGTCGGGCTCATGATCGGCGTGGCCGCCACGGTGCTCACGCAGTCCTCCTCCACGTCCACCGCCATCACGGTGGGCATGGTGGCGGGCGGTCTGCCGATCGAGATCGCGATCCCCATCCTGTTCGGCGCGAACATGGGCACCACGGTGACCTCCACGCTGGTCAGCCTCGGTATGGCCAGGGACCGAGAGATGTTCCGCAAGGGCTTCTCGGCCGCGTCCCTGCATGACATGTACAACCTCACGGCGCTGTTGATCTTCCTGCCGCTCGAGATGATGTTCGGCCTGCTCGCGAAGATCTCTGGCTGGCTCGCGGACCAGACCGCGGGAGACGACGCCGGCCCGATCGGCGTCGTCTTCGACATCATGGGCGACAGCGTGGACGTCATCACCGGGCCGGGCACCGAGCTGCTCGAATGGGCCGTGAGCCCGCTGGGTGAGCTGTGGGGTGGCATCGCCCTGATCGTGATCGGCGTGGCGCTGATCCTCGCGGTCATCCGATTCATCGGCATGATGATGAAGTACCTGCTGGTGGGCACCGCCGAGAAGATCTTCCACAACGCCATCGGCCGCGGCCCGGTCTCCGGTGTCCTCTCCGGCACGCTGATCACCGTGCTGGTGCAGTCCTCCTCGACCACCACCTCCCTGGCCGTGCCCCTGGCTGCCACCGGCAAGTTCTCGCTCAAGCAGATCTTCGGGTTCATCGTGGGCGCCAACATCGGCACCACGCTCACCGCGCTGATCGCAGCGTTCGGCTTCTCCGGCGTCGAGGCGCACGCCGCCCTGCAGGCCGCCTACGTGCACATGTTCTACAACGTGCTCGCGGCCATCACCATCCTGTCGATCCCCTTCCTCAAGGATGTCCCCGTGTGGGGCGCCAAGTGGCTCGGCGATCTCGGCGCGAAGAACAAGCTGTATGTGGCCGCCTGGGTGCTCGGCGTGTTCGTCATCATCCCGGGTCTGGTCATCCTGCTGATGGTGGTGCTCTAAAGCCATGACACCCACCCCGCACGCGCACTCGCCCCACCACGACGAGGAGGACTCCATCGTGAGCCTGAACGAGAACCAGCCCGCCGTCACGGACCAGGACCTCGAGGCGATGCTCGAGGAAGCCGAGGCGACGGTCACCGAGCTGCGCGAGGAGATCACGCGACGTCGTCGTGAAGCTCGCGAGTCCGCCCAGCACGCGGAGATCGACCGCCTCGAGGAGCACCTGCGGCAGGCCCGCGTGCAGTGGTCCGAGGTGCGCGGCTTCCTGCGCGAGGCCCTCGCCGCCGCGCGCCGCGGCGAGACCGGGTGGGAGGGCCAGAAGTGAACCGGACTGACCTGACCACCCGCACCCTGACCAC
>JAUNTT010000147.1 GCA_030538555.1 Micrococcus sp. | reverse complement strand
AGGCCGAGCTCGACGCCGGTCAGGCCCAGCTCGATGCCGCCCGTGAGCAGGCCCTGGCCCAGGCTGCGGCCGCGGGTGCGCCCACCGAAGCCGTCGAGGAGCAGTTCGCTCCGCAGCAGGCCCAGCTCGACGCCGGGCGTGAGCAGCTCGAGGCCGGGCGCGCCGAGCTCGAGACGCAGCAGGCGCAGCTGGATGCCGCGCGCGAGGAGCTCGAGTCCGGTCAGCAGCAGCTCGCCGACGGTGAGGAGCAGATCGCCACGAACGAGGCCGCCCTGGACCGGGGCGAGCGCACAGCCGCGCTGGCCCAGGACTTCCGCAGCGTCTCCGAGGACGGCGCGGTCGCCATCGGCGTCGTCACCTTCACGGTGCCCGGCCTGGACGTGGAGTCGGACGACCGCGAGGCCGTGGCCGACCTGCTGACCGAGGCTGACATCGCCGGCGTCGAGGTCTACCCCACGCAGGATCTGACCCAGTCCGTCCCGGACATCGTGGGCCCCGCCGAGATCGTGGGCCTCGTGGTGGCCGCCATCACGCTGCTCATCATGCTCGGCACCTTCGCCGCGGCCGGTCTGCCCCTGCTCAACGCCCTGATCGGCGTGGGTGTGGGTGTCTCCGCCGCGCTGGCCTTCTCCGGGACGATGGAGATGATGTCCGTGACGCCGGTGCTGGGCATCATGCTGGGCCTAGCCGTGGGCATCGACTACGCCCTGTTCATCGTCAACCGCCACCGCCAGCAGCTCAAGACCGGCATGGAGGTGCGCGAGTCGATCGGCCTGGCCAACGGCACCTCGGGCAACGCCGTGGTGTTCGCCGGCCTGACCGTGATCATCGCCCTCGTGGCCCTGAACATCACCGGGATCCCGTTCCTGGGCATGATGGGCACCGTCGGCGCGGTCTGCGTCGGCATCGCGGTGCTCGTGGCCACCACGCTGACCCCGGCGCTGCTCTCGCTCATCGGCCGCCGCGCCCTGTCCAAGAAGGAGCGTGCCCGCCTCGATGCCGGCGAGCGCGCCGTCCTGCACGCCGCGCCGGCCCAGCGCGCGGATGGTCGGTACGAGACGCTGTCCACGCGCCGCTCGATCGCGGTCGCGCTGCTCGCGGCCATCGCGTTGGCCATCGTCGCCATCCCGTTCGCCTCGATGCGTCTGGGCCTTCCCGACGGCGGCGCCGAACCGGTGGGCAGCGACGCTCAGGTCTCCTACACCCTCACCGAGGAGGCCTTCGGCGCCGGGTACAACGGTCCGCTCGTGGTCACCGCCGATCTGCCCTCGGGGCTCGACGAGACTGCCGCGCAGGATCTGCAGCTCGATGTGGCGGAGCAGCTGCGCGAGTTCGACGACGTCGCCGCCGTCGTGCCCGCCGCCCTCAACGACGACAACACCATCGCGATGATGCAGGTCATCCCCGTGGACGGGCCCAACTCCGTCTCGACCGAGGAGCTCGTGCACCAGCTGCGCGACACCCAACCGGTCGGCGACGCGACCGCCCTGGACGTGGCGGGTATGACCTCCGGGTTCATTGATGTGTCCCAGACGCTCTCCGATGCCCTGCCCCTCTACCTCTCCGTGGTGGTCGGGCTGTCCCTGATCATCATGGTGGTGGTCTTCCGGTCCCTGCTGGTGCCGCTGATCGCCACGGGCGGCTTCGTGCTCTCCGTGTTCGCGGCCATGGGCGCCGTCGTCGCGATCTATCAGTGGGGCTGGCTGTCCTGGCTCTTCGGGGTCACCCAGCCCGGACCCGTGCTGAGCTTCCTGCCGACCATCATGATCGGCGTGCTCTTCGGCCTGGCCATGGACTACCAGCTGTTCATCGCCACGGGCATGCGCGAGGCCTACGCCCACGGCACCCCGGCTCGGGCCGCCGTGCTCTCCGGCCTGCGCGCGGGACGCTCCGTGGTCATCGCCGCGGCGATCATCATGATCTCCGTGTTCGGCGGGTTCATCTTCTCGCACGACACGATGATCCGGCCGATCGGCTTCGGTCTGGCCATGGGCGTGCTCCTGGACGCCTTCGTGGTGCGCCTGCTGCTGATGCCCGCGATCATGCACCTGCTGGGCCCCGCGGCCTGGTGGATGCCGCGCTGGCTGGACCGGATCCTGCCGGATGTGGACGTCGAGGGCTCCAAGCTCGAGCGCGCCCACGGCGTGGGTGGCGAGGAGACTGCGGAGACCACCGCGGCGCCGGGGGGTGGGCGGTCGTAGGCTTCTGCCATGACCGACTCGGCCCCCGCCCCCACGCCGTCCGCCGCGATGTCCGCTGACCCAGGACCGGCTACTGAATCAGTACCGGCTGCTGACGTTGTCCCGGACGCTGACCCTGCCGCCACGGTGGGTCGGGCCGCTGCGCCCGTGCTGGTGCTGTGGGAGCACGGGGCGGACCCCGGCACACCACGCCTGGCCGATCCCTTCGCCCCCCAGCTCACGGTCACCGATCAGGGCGCCACACGCGGGGACGGCCTCTTCGAAACGGCCCTCGCGGTGCCGGCAACCGACGGGACCCTGCGACCCCGCAAGCTCGAGGCGCACCTGGAACGCCTCGCCGCCTCGGCCGACGCCCTGAGCCTGGACGTCCCCGAGCCCGCGCAATGGCGCTCGGCGATCGAGCTGGCCCTGCGCGAGTATGGCGCCTGCCACCCGGGCGAGGGCGCCGTGCTGCGGCTGAGCGCCACGCGCGGCCCGGATCCCACCCTGCTTGCCCCCGGTGAGCAGCCGCACAGCACGTGCTGGGTGCTGGTGAGCGCCCTGCCGGCGCCGCGGCCGGAACTGCGCGAGCGCGGCGTCAGCGTACTGGTCCTCGAACGCGGGCTGGACTCCCGCGTGACGGCGCGGGCACCGTGGCTGCTGACGGGCGCGAAGACCCTGAGCTACGCGATCAACATGGCCGCCCTGCGCCACGCCCGCGCCCAGGGCGCCGACGACGCGATCTTCGTCAGCGCGGACGGCCAGCTCCTCGAGGGCCCCACCTCCACGATCCTGCTCGTGCGCACCGAGGACGACGGGACGCGCCGGCTGATCACCCCCCTGCGCCAGCAGGGCATCCTGGCCGGCACCTCGCAGGCGGTCATCTTCGCCGCCGCCGCCCAGGACGGCTGGGAGCTCGGCTACGGCCCGCTCGTCACCGAGGACCTGACCACCGTGGACGGCATCTGGCTGGTCTCCTCGGTGCGCGGCGTCGTGCCGGTGCGCGCGGTGAGCGGGCTGGGCATCGACCGACCCGAGCTGGCCATCGACGCCGAGCTGACCGCCACCCTGGAGGACTATCTGCGGGCGGATCTGCCCGCCGGTGAGCACGGGCCGACCCACGCTCCGAGAAGCTAGGCTGGTGGCCAGCGGCGTGCCCGGCCGCACGGTTGCCGGTGCATGCCAGACCAGAGTCGCCCAGCGTAGAGGACACCAGAGACGCCATGAACACGATCCTGCACAAGCTGCTCGCCACCGGCATCTCCGTGGCCGGAGGATTCGTCGGATCCCAGCTGGTCTCGGCGGGCTGGCGCGTGGCCACCGGTCACTCGGCACCCCATGACGCCACCGATGAGGAGCTGCCGATCGTGGAGGCGCTGTCCTTCGCCTTCATCTCCGCCGGCATCTCCGCGCTGATCCGCGTGGCCGGGCAGCGCGGCGCGGGCACGGCCCTGCGCGCGCTGCAGGAGAAGACCGCTCAGCGCGTGAACAACGAGGTCTGAGCCGCTCGGTCCCCCACACGAGACACCCCCGCACGCCGTCCGTCGCTGAGATCAGCGGCGGGCGGCGTCGTCGTTGCGCGGTGCCGCGGCGGCGTCGTCGGGCTGGGCGGGTCGGGCCGGACTCGACGCCGTGACGGGCTGGGTGGCCTCGGTGTGCCGGCCGGTGCGCACGACGTCGGCGAGCTCGTCCTGGTACAGGAGCGAGCGCTTGACGTGCTTGGTGCGGTAGCCGGCGCGGCCCACCAGATGGGCGGCCACGGGGGCGGTGAGCATCTGCAGGGCCCACGCGAAGACGAGGATCGGCAGCCAGACCCACGCCTTCCACACGACCGCCAGACCCGCGAGCATCAGCAGCAGGCCGAGGACCTGGGGCTTCGCGGCGGCGTGCATGCGAGTGAGCAGGTCCGGCAGGATCACGAGGCCCACGCCCGCCACGAGGGAGAGCAGGGAGCCGGCGATCAGCAGCACGGCGGCCACGACGTCGAGGACGAACTGGGTGTCAGCCACGGGCGGCCTCCTCGGTGTGCGAGCCGGCCGCGGTGCGTGAGCCGCCCTCGGTCGGTGGCTGCATGTCCGGGCGGTTGTCTTCCACGAAGCGGGCGATGGTCACGGAGCCGACGAAGCCGACCATCGCGGCCAGCAGGACGAGCACGATGTTGTTCGTGTGCCGGTTGACGGCCATCTCCAGGATCAGCGCGGCGGAGAGCACCACGAGCA
>JAUNTT010000146.1 GCA_030538555.1 Micrococcus sp. | reverse complement strand
ACCGGAATAGGCGTCTTCTCGCCACCGGAATAGGCGTCGCCCTCGGATGAGACCCACCCACCACGGTGAGCCGCTGGCACCGTATTAGGCTCGAGTCCATGGTGGCGCACGCACAGCAGGGCATGGAGACGTTCGATGAGCATCGTGCCGCGGTCCAACGGCGCTTGGACAAGATGTTCACCGAGCAGCGCGGCAGCATCGAGACTGTCCATCCCGACGCCGCCGCCCTGCTGGACTCCGTCGCCGCGCTGAGTCGGGGTGGAAAGCGGCTGCGGGCCTTGCTGGCCTGGATGGGCTACCGCGCCGCCGGGGGTCACGCGGAGGCGACGCGCATCGTCGAGGCGGGCGCCGCCGTCGAGGTGTTCCAGAGCGCGGCGCTCATTCACGATGACATCCTGGATCGCTCGGACACGCGTCGCGGTCAGCCTAGCGTGCACCGCCAGTTCGAGACGCTGCACCGGGACAGCGGCTGGCGCTCCGCGTCGGCCCACTTCGGCCAGTCGGCCGCGATCCTCGCCGGCGACCTGGCCCTGGCGCTGGCCGATGCGTCCTTCCACGCCGCGATCGAGGGCTCCCCGCGCGCGGCGCGCGCCCGAGAGGAGATGCAGACCATGCGGTGGGAGGTGATGGCCGGGCAGTACCTGGATGTGCTCGCGGAGGTCATGCCACCCGCCGAGGATCCGGTGCTCGCCGCGCAGCGCGCCGCACGCGTGGTGGAGTTCAAGTCCGCCCGCTACACCGCGGTCCACCCCACCAGCCTCGGCATCCTGCTCGCTGGCGGGTCCGATGCACTGGTGCGGGCCTGCTCTGCGGTCACGCTGCCCTTCGGGCTGGCGTATCAGTACCACGATGACCTGCTGGGGGTGTTCGGCGACGCCGCTCAGACGGGCAAGCCCAGCGGTGACGATCTGCGTGAGGGCAAGCGCACCGTGCTCATCGCCCACGCCCACGCGGTGCTGCCAGCGCAGGACATCGCCTCGCTCGAGGCCGATCTGGGCCGCGAGGACCTCGACGAGGACCGCATCCGCCACTGGCAGGACCGGCTCACGGACTCCGGAGTGCGTCAGCGGGTGGAGGCCGAGGTGTCGCGCCTGCATGATGAGGCGTTCGCCGCGCTGCATCGCCTGACGGAGGAGGGCGCGGCGTGCGCCGCCGTTGAGGACCTGCGGCGGCTGATGGACTCGCTCATGGGCCGCAACGCGTGAGGCCTACCAGGCCAATGCCTGAGCCCGGCGTCGCACCTCCGTCTTGCGGCCGCCGCGCAGGGCGTCGATCGGAGACCCGGGCAGCGACTCGTCGTCGGTGAACAGCCACCGCAGGGATTCGACGTCGTCATAGCCGGCGTCGTGCAACAGGATCAGGGTGCCCTTCACCGCGGAGACCAGCCGGTCCTCCTCGAGGAACGCGGCGGGGATGCTGCGGATGCCGCGCTCGCCGCGGCGCACCGCGATCACGGCGCGGTCCTGGATGAGGTTGTGCACCCGCGTCACGACGACGTCGAGGCGCTCGGCCACCTCGGGCAACGTCAGCCAGGATCCGACCAGGGCGTCGACGTCGGCGGGCAGGACGGCGGGAGAGGACTCATTATGGCTCACCCGTCCACTCTAATCCGCGCACGCGTGGGCACGGGGACCGCCCGGGGAGAGACAAGGGTGGCGTCGGCCGGGGAAGAATTGGTTGATTGATCTGGGATGGTGGCACTCCGGATCTATGTTCGCTACGCTGACAACCGTTTGCTTCGAAAGGTCAACACAACACGCCGATTGACGGGTGAATCGTTATGCGGTATGTGGGCTTGATCTCACGTTGTCTGTCATCGCTTTCCCACCACGCAGAGGTTCCCATGACGCTCACTGCTCGCACGGCTCCGACGACCCCGCAGCCCCGCCGCGACTCCTCGTTCTCTCGATCGGCCGCGGTGTCGACGATCCTTCCCGCGGTGGTGCTCTCGGGCACGGCGGCGCACGCCGCCCCCGCAGCGCAGGCCGACACTGAAAGCAGTGCCCCCGTCGCGGTCACGACCGCGCAGCGCACTCCCGCGGCTCCCGTGGCCTCCGCGGAGATCGTGCACACCGTCGTCCCCGGTGACACGCTCTCCGAGATCGCGATGCGCTACCGCGTGCCGCTACGCCAGGTCTTCGAGGCGAACTCGATGGGTTACCAGACCGTCATCCAGCCCGGACAGCGCATTGTGGTGCGTCCCGGCGCCACCGCCCCCCAGTCAACGCCCGCTGCGGCCGCGTCTACCGCGAGCGCGACGCCCGGCAGCTACACCGTCCAGCGCGGTGACGGCTGGTGGATCATCTCCCAGCGCACCGGAGTGAGCATGCGCGCCCTGCAGCAGGCCAACGGCATGACCGCCTCCACCATGCTGCATCCGAACATGGTGCTGCGCCTGAGCGCCCCCGCCGCGGCACCGGCTCCCGCGCCGGCCGTGCCCGCCGGCGAGGCAGCCACCGCCGCGGCCAGTCCCGCCACCCCGACGCCGGCCACCGAGACCGCAGCGCCGGGCACCGAGGGTGCCGCCGTGCGGTACACCGTGCGCCCGGGGGACTCTCTGTGGCTCATCGGACTGCGCCACGAGGTCTCCGTGGAGCGTCTCCGCGAGCTCAACGGCCTCAGCGCGGCCGCGGTCATCCACCCCGGGCAGCGCCTCGTGATCTCCACGGGCGTGGTGCCCACCGAGGCCACGGCAGCCACCACCCCGGTCGCCGACTCCCCCGCCGCCCAGCAGGTCATTGGGAACACGTTCCTCCACTACACGTACCCGCCGCATGTCACGGCCTCGGCCAACGCCAACTATCAGGCCCTGATCAAGACTCCTGCCCCGACGCCGGCGCAGATGCAGCAGATCATCCGCGACACGGCCGTGCGCATGGGCGTGGATCCGGCGCTGGCGCTGGGCCATGCCCACACCGAGTCCCACTTCCGGCACCACTCCGTCTCCCCGGCCAATGCGATCGGCGCGATGCAGGTCATTCCCACCACCGGTGAGTTCGCCTCCCAGCTGGTGGGGCGCAAGCTGAACCTGCTGGACCCCTATGACAACGCCACCGCTGGCATCGCCTACATCCGCTACATCCAGGCCAACACGCCGACCGTGGACCTGGGCATCGCGTCCTACTACCAGGGTTTGGGCGGTGTGCGTCGCGACGGCCTGCGCCCGGACACGAAGAACTACGTGGCCAAGGTGAAGGCCGCGATGGCGATGTTCTGATTCCACGCTCGCCGTCTTCTCATGCGTGGCCAGTAGGCTGACGCCATCATGGACGAGCGGCAGCGAGACCCCCTGGTGGGAGTCATCATCGACGGGCGGTACCTGGTGCGATCGCGCCTGGCCCGCGGTGGCATGTCCACTGTCTACCTCGCGCTCGACCGGCGCCTCGAGCGCGAGGTGGCCCTCAAGGTGATGCTCCCGCACCTGGCCGAGGATCCCGTTCTGGTGGAACGCTTCGAACGGGAGGCCAAGACGGCGGCCCGGCTGGCCCACCCGCAGGTGGTGCAGGTCCTGGACCAGGGCCATGATGAGGCCGGCACGGACGTGCTCGCGTATCTGGTCATGGAGGTCGTCCCCGGGCACACGCTGCGCCGCGTGATCCGCGAGGACGCCCCCTTGCCGCCCGCCGCGGCCCTGCGGATCATCGAGGCCGTCCTCGATGGCCTCAGTGCCGCGCACGAGATCGGCATCATGCACCGGGACGTCAAGCCTGAGAACGTGCTGGTCTCCCCTGCCGGTCACATCAAGGTGGCCGACTTCGGGCTGTCCCGGGCGACGACGGCCCACACCTCGAGCGGGCAATCGCTGGTGGGCACGGTGGCCTACCTCTCCCCCGAGCTCGTGTCCGGGGCGAGCGCCGATGCCCGGTCCGACGTCTACGCCGTGGGCATCGTGCTCTATGAGCTGCTCACGGGGCAGCAGCCCTACACCGCTGCGAATCCCGTGCAGGTGGCCACGCAGCATCTGCATCGTCGGGTGCCTCCGCCGTCGCGGCTCGTGGCCTCCGTGCCGGAAGCCCTCGACGACCTGGTCCTGTGGTGCACGGAGAAGGATCCTGCGCTCCGTCCCGCGGATGCCACCGCCGTGCTCCGCGAGGTTCAGCGGTTGCGCGCCGAGCCTGCGGTGGCGCTGGAGACCGTGCCCGTCCCGAGCACCGCTCCCGCAGCACGGGACCACCCCGACGACGACGCTGCGGCGGACGCCGCTGAGGACGCGGAAGTGCTCATCGACGCGGACGCGGAATCCACCCATGTCCGGGCGCTCGACGACGCCGAAGCGGGTCGCGAGTCGGCCCCCACCGTGGCGGTGCGCCGCGCAGATGACGAGACCGTCGCGCTGCACCGCGCGGATGAAGACGCGGTGGCCCTTCAGCGCGCCAGCGACGAATCGCTCGCCCTGAACAGGCCCGCCGCGGAGACGGAGGCACTGCCCCGGCGCACGCCCGAGACCGAGGTCGATCCGGCCTGGGAAAAGCGTGGCGAGCATG
>JAUNTT010000145.1 GCA_030538555.1 Micrococcus sp. | reverse complement strand
ACTCGGGCACGCAGATGACCCACTCAACCCCCATTTTCGGGGGGTGAGTGGGTCATCTGCGTGCCCGAGTTGTGGAGGGGTGGTGCGTGGGGCGTTCGAGCCGGATCAGGCGGCGGGCAGCGTGAGCAGGTGCTCGATCGCGATGGCGACGCCGTCGTCATCGCAGGCACCCACCACGCCGTCGGCGGCGGCGCGCAGCAGCTCATGCCCCGAGCCCACGGCCAGGCCGGTGCCGGCCCAGCGCAGCATCTCGAGGTCATTGGGCATGTCCCCGAACGCGACGACGTCGGCGGCCTCGACGCCGTGCTCCGCAGCGTAGCGCTCCAGGGTGGAGGCCTTGTTGACCCCCGGCGCGGACATTTCCACGAGCGCCAGACCGGGCACCGAGTGCGTCACGGCCACCACATCCCCCACGCGCGCGCGGGTGAGCTGCAGGACATCGCGAGTGTCCCAGTGCGGGGCCTTGGCCATCAGCTTCACCACGGTCTCAGCGCGCTCGAAGGACTCCTCGATGCGCGTGGACATGCTCACCTCGAAGGGCGGGTCATCAGCCCGGAAGTCCGCCTCCCAGAAGAAGCCCTCCAGTGCCTCGACGCCGAAGCTCACGTCCGGATCCGCCTGCCGCAACGTGTCCACCACCGAGTGCAGCACCGGGTGGTCGATGCCGTGCGCGCGCAGGACCTGACCGCTGGCGGGATCCACGACGACGGCGCCATTCGAGCAGATCACGGGTCCCACCTGGCCGAGCTGATCGCGCAGCGCATCCAGCCAGCGCAGGGGACGGCCCGTCACGAACACCACGATGATGCCCGCATCATGGGCGGCCTCCAGGGCCTTAATGGTGCGGGGAGACAGCCGGCCCGAGCGAGTGTGCGCGTAGCCGATCACGGTGCCATCGAGGTCCGTGGCGATCAACCGCGGACGACGGCGCACGGCGGTCAGCGCGGCGGGGTGGGCGGCGTCGGGCATGCCGCCAGTCTAGGCACGCACCCCCTCCACGCGGGAGAATGGAGGCATGAGCACCTCCTCGCAGAATCCTCCGCGCCGCGCCGCCCAGACCGTGACCGTGACGGGAGCCGCCGGCAACATCGGCTACGCCCTGCTGTTCCGCATCGCCGCAGGCCAGATGCTGGGCGAGGACACCCCGGTGACGTTGCGCCTGTTGGAGATTCCCGACGCCGTCCGGGCCGCCGAGGGCACCGCGATGGAGCTCGCCGACTCGGCATTCCCGCTGCTGGAGAGCGTGGAGGTCACCGATGACCCGGCGCGCGCGTTCGACGGTGTGCAGCATGCGCTGCTGGTGGGGGCGCGTCCGCGGGCGGCGGGTATGGAGCGCGCCGACCTGCTCGAGGCCAACGGCGGGATCTTCGGGCCGCAGGGCAGGGCGCTCAACGAACACGCCGCCGACGACGTCCACGTGGTGGTGGTCGGCAACCCCGCGAACACCAATGCGCTGATCGCCGCCGCGCACGCCCCGGACATCCCGGCCCAGCGTTTCACCGCGCTGACCCGCCTCGATCACCACCGCGCCGTCTCCCTCCTCGCCGAGCAGGCACAGGTTGCTGTGACCGACGTCGATGGCATCACCATCTGGGGCAACCACTCGGCCACGCAGTTCCCGGACCTCACGCACGCTCGCCTGCGCGTGGACGGGACCTGGCGTCCCGCGCTCGAGGTGGTGGACCCAGCCTGGGTGGCCGAGGATTACATTCCCCGGGTGGCGAAGCGCGGCGCCGAGATCATCAGCGTCCGCGGGGCGTCGTCGGCGGCCTCGGCGGCGTCCGCCACGATCGATCACATGCGCGACTGGGCGCTGGGCACCGGCACCGGTCCCGACGGCGACCCGCGTCGCACCTCCGCAGCCGTGGTCTCGGATGGCTCCTACGGCGTGCCCGCGGGCCTGATCAGCTCGTTCCCGGTGGTCGCGAAGGACGGGGCGTGGGAGATCGTGCCGGGCCTTGCACCGGATGAGTCTGCGCTGCCCGGCGAGTCCGATCGACTGCGGGCCACCGTGGCAGAACTGGAGGCCGAGCGCGAGGCGGTGCGGGAGCTCGGTCTGCTCTGAGCCCCACCACGACGACAACGGCGGGCGGCAAGAATGCCGCCCGCCGTCGTCGTCGTGTACGGACGAGTCTCTGGCTGAGACTTAATCGTCGAGCTCGGCGCGGGTCGGCGGGTCGGCGCCGGGCCGCGACGATGTGATCGCGGCGGCCCGCGAGGCGTAGATCAGCACCGACTCCACATCGGCGCGGTCCATGGCGTGCAGACGCTCACGGTTCTGGGCGCCGAGCAGATTGCGGTCGTCCAGGGCGGCGAGCATCGCGGCGGTGAACGAGTCACCGGCACCCACGGTGTCGGCCACCTCCACGGGCACGATCGGGCGCTCATGCACTCCGTGTGCGGTCACGGCCACCATGTCCTCGGCGCCGCGGGTCATCACCACGAAGGCACAGCCGGCCTCCTGCCAGGCCTTGAGGGTGTCCACGAGCGGGCGATCCGGATACAACCAGGCCACGTCCTCATCCGAGGCATGCACCACGTCCGCCAGCCGCACCGACTCCTCCGCCCGGGCGCGCGCGAACTCGCGGTCCGGGACGATCGTGGGGCGCACATTCGGGTCGTAGCTGATGGTCGCCGAGGCGGAGAGCTCCTGCATGAGCGACATCACCTCGGTGTCCCCGGGGGCCAGCATCGTGGCAATGGAGCCGGCATGCAGGTGCTTGAGGCGGGCACCGGAGTCCCCGGCCGGCGTCGTGAACTTCTCCAGGAGTTCCTGCGCGGTGGGCAGGGTCCAGTCCAGGGCGAACTCGTAGCTGGCCGCACCCGTGGGATCGAGGCGCGCGGTGGCCTGCGAGGTGGGCGTGGCATCCGCCCCGAGCAGGGATGTCACGCCGTTGGACTCGAGGTGGGCGGCGATCATCCGCCCGTACTCATCCTCGCCGTAGCGGCCGGCGAACAGCACCGGACGGCCGAGGCGGCTCACGCCGACGGCCACGTTCAGGGGGCTCCCGCCCACGTGCGCGCGCGGGTCTGCGGTGTCGGAGAGCACCACGTCGACGAGAGCTTCTCCGATCACACCGACATACTCATGCATGCGCTCAACGGTACTCTACGTTCGGTGCCCGGCAATGGCCTGTGCGGGCCGCATCCCCCTGCGAGAGGACCTCATGGCTCACCGCTCCGTCCGCCCCGGTTTCGGGTGGTCCGTCCACGGCGACGGCCGCACGATCACGCGAGGCACCGTCGTCGCCCCCGATGAGCGGCTGAGCTGGCCCCGCACCCTGGGGATCGGCGTGCAGCACGTGCTCGCCATGTTCGGCGCCACCGTGCTGGTGCCCACGCTCACGGACATGCCCGCGACGACGGCCCTGTTCTTCTCCGGCATCGGCACACTGCTGTTCCTGGCGATCACGCGGAACCGCCTGCCCTCCTACCTCGGCAGCTCGTTCGCGTTCATCGCCCCGATCATCGCCGCGACAACGATGGCCGGCGTCGGCGCCGCGCTCGGCGGCATCCTGGCCACCGGCATCCTGCTGATGATCATCGGCGGGATCGTGCACGTGGCCGGGGCCGGGTGGATTCACGCGCTCATGCCGCCGGTGGTGATGGGCACGATCGTGGCGCTCATCGGGCTGAATCTGGCCGGAGCCACGGTGGATGCCATGGAGCAGGTCCCCGTGACCACCTTCGCCACGGCCGGCGCGATCGTCCTGTCCGCCGTGCTGTTCCGCGGGATGCTGGGACGGTTGAGCATCCTCCTCGGCATCATCGCCGGCTACCTGGTGGCCCTGGCTCAGGGACAGGTGGAGTTCACACGGGTGCTCGAGGCCGATGTGCTGGGCCTGCCGCACTTCCAACAACCCGAGCTGCGACTCGACGTGCTCTTCCTCTTCCTGCCCGTGGTCCTGGTACTGGTGGCCGAGAACATCGGGCACGTGCGCACCGTGGGCCTGATGACCAAGCGGGACATGGACCCCTTCATGGGCCGCGCCCTGATCGCCGACGGCCTCGCCACCACCCTCTCCGGCACCGGTGGCGGCGTCGGCACCACCACGTATGCCGAGAACATCGGCGTGATGGCCTCCTCCAAGGTGTACTCCACCGCCGCCTACTGGGTGGCCGGGCTGACCGCGGTGGCGCTGTCCTTCCTGCCGCAGTTCGGGGCGCTCGTGGCGACCATCCCCATGGGTGTGGCCGGCGGCGCCGGCATCATCCTCTACGGGATGATCGGCGTGATGGGCGTGCGCATCTGGGTGCAGAACCGCGTGGACTTCTCCAACACCATCCACCTCATGACCGCCGGCGCGGGGCTGATCGTGGCCATCGCGGACCCCACGATGAGCATCGGCGGCATGGCCCTCGGCGGCATCACCCTGGGCACCGTCACCGCGCTGACCGTCTACCACGTGATGACCGCCGTGGCGCGACTGCGCGGCACCGAGCCCGTGGACGAGGACCTCGAGGATCCGCGCACCTACAACGCCGCCGAGGCCGGCCGCCTGGGCTGAGCCGGTTGCTGGGC
>JAUNTT010000011.1 GCA_030538555.1 Micrococcus sp. | reverse complement strand
GAGGCGGCCGTCGTCGTGGGTTCAGGAATGCGGAGACGTGCGGCGCGGGTCAATCCGTTGCCGGGCGCGGCGGCTGGCCGGGGGCGATCGGCCCGGGGGCACCCTCGGGACGCTCGATGAGCGACTGATCCGAGTACGCGCCTTCCTCGGCGGGTGCCGTGGGCACGCGCAGGGCCTCTTGCAGGGTCGCCTCGTCCATCTGGTAGTCCATGAAGAACGGTGAGGAGCGGCCGATGACCTCCTGGACCTGGCTGGGATCGCTCAGCCACGTGTCGGCGAGCTGATCGCGGGCCTGCGTGACCACCGTGGTGGAGTCGGCGACCGGCGAGTTGTCCACGGTGGACAGGCCCGTGGCGGAGTCGCCGAAGCCCTCGGCAGCCCCGAAGGTGATGCCCACCATCTGCGTGCCATCCTCCGTGCACGCCCAGCCGGTGCGCTGCGGCAGCAGCGACGCGCCCGAGGTGCCACCCACCATGCCGGGGCGCAGCAGGGACATCAGGCCCCGGTGGGTCTCCGGATCGAAGGTGTATTCATCGGCCACGACGGGGGCGTCCTCGCGGCACCAGTCGAGGCGCTCGCCGTTGAGATTGTGCTGGTACCGGACCAGCACGGTGGGCATGCCCTCAGCGCGTGCAGCCTGCGTGGAGAACGAGCACGTCAGGAACTCGTAGTCCGTGTCCCGGGCCGCGAAGAGCTGCATGATCTCGATCGCGTTGGCGTTGGGGATGTGGGTGGCGATCGCGTCCATCGTGTCCTGGTTGAGGACGTCGCGCACACAATTCTGCACGGAGACGGTGTCCGAACGTCCGGCGGCGGTGGACTGCCAGCCGGCGGTGGCGGCGCCGTCGTTGACGCCGGCGCCCACGGTCTCGAGGGCCTCGCGCGGGGTGGGGCGCTGCGTGCCCTGCGCCATCTCCGCGGCGTATTCGGCGGCGGCCTGGGAGGCGGCGGCGGCGATGGGGTCCTCGGTGGACTCCGCGGCGCCGTTCGTCTCCTCCGCGGTAGCGGCGGGCGTGCTGGCGGGCGCGGCGGTGGGGCTCTGGTCGGCCGGCGCCGGAGCTTCGGAGGTGCACCCGGCCAGCGTCAGTCCCACCACGGCCACAGCTGCGGTCACCGCAAGCCGAGGACGTGCGGAGGGGGAAACATGTGCCATGAGTGCTCCTTAACAACAGTCCGCAGCGGACTCTACGGTACCGGAGAAGGGTGCGCGGCTACACTGCATTCGAGCCGGAGCCTGCGGTGCATGCGGCGGTCCGTGAGCCCCCGGGGTCGCACCGTGCAGCCCGCCCGCCCAGGCCTGCGCTGTCCCCGATGTCCGCCCTCTCAGCCTTCCGCCCCCGCGTATCCCAAGGAGCGATCATGACCGAGTCCCTCATCGGCAAGAACTTGATGGAGCCGCCCGCCACGCGCCTGCCGGAGGAGCCGGAGGTGCTCGAACGTCTGGCCGCCGGCGATCTGCCCGAGGACCTCGTTCCTCTGGCGCCCGAGTCGTCGTTGGTCTGGGCGCTCATGGCCGAGGACGCCTGGAGCGAGGGCCGCTCCGTGGACTCCTACGCCTACGCCCGCGTCGGCTACCACCGCGGCCTCGATGCGCTGCGCCGGGCTGGCTGGCGCGGTGCCGGGCCCGTGCCGTTCTCGCATGGGCCGAACCAGGGCTTCCTGCGGGCCCTCTACGCTCTGGGCCGGGCCGCGGCCGCCATCGGCGAGTCGGAAGAAGTGCAGCGCATCCGCACCTTCCTGCATGATTCCGACCCGTCCGCGAGCGAGCAGATCGAGGCCCTGCACGCCTCGACCTCCTGAGCCTGACCCGGTGGCCAAGCTCTACTTCCGCTACGGGGCGATGAACTCCGGCAAATCCACCGGACTGCTGCAAGCGGCCTTCAACTACGAGGAACGCGGGCAGCGCGTCCTGCTCGCCAAGCCCGAGATCGACACGAAGGGTCGCGCCCAGATCGTCTCCCGGCTCGGCGTGAGCCGGGACGTGGACATGCTTATCCCGGCCGGGGCCGACGTTGTCGCGCTGTTCCGCCAGCACGCCTCCGGCGATGATCCGGACGCCCTGCTCGACCACGTGGACACCCCGCCGGTGGCCTGCCTGCTGGTGGATGAGGCGCAGTTCCTCGAGCCCGAGCAGGTGGATGACCTGCTGCGGATCGCCGTGCTCGACGGCGTCCCCGTACTGGCCTACGGCATTCGCACCGACTTCCGCACGCACTCGTTCCCGGGCTCGGCGCGGCTGCTCGAGCTGGCACATTCGCTGGAGGAGCTGAAGACCATCTGCCGGTGCGGGCGCAAGGCGCTGTTCAATCCGCGCACGGTCACCGATGCGGCCAGCGGCGTGGAGCGCTTCGTGTTCGAGGGCGACCAGGTGGCCATCGACGGCGTCGAGGTCGGCTACGAGCCGCTGTGCGCCACGTGCTATCTCGAAGAATCCGGCGGCCGGCTGGGCTGAGGGGCGTCCGCGGTCCCGACGGCGTCGCACCAGCCCGCCGCAGTTCCCTAGGGAACTCCCAGGTTCCGTTCTGGCGCCGTTCACTTGACCCTCCTAGTCTGAGATCACCTCATCAAGGTGCGAGTGATGACAGGTCGAAGGGCTCCGGTGTAACCGGGGCCCTTCGTTCTGTTCCGGGGTCAGTGGTGGAGCGGGTGGTGGCAGCCGCACGGTCCCCGCGCTCCCGGGTGGGCAATGTCCCGGCCCCCGCGCTCCCGGGTGGGCAATGTCCCCTTCGCGCGCCGATGAGGGACATTGCCCACCAGCGAGGGGTGGGTGAGGCGCACATGCCACCCCGGAATGGCTGGCGCCGGGGTCGCGGAGAGGCGAAGAGGGTCAGTAGCGGCCTCACGAGCTGAACACTGTTCAAGAACGGTGTTAGGGTGCACACAACCCACCACGGAGCCTCATCACGGAAGCCAGGAGAGCCGCATGACCACCACTCAGGACATCGACCACGCTGACCGCGCGTCGTCGCCGGCTCAGCCCGGCTCGCCGATGACAGAGGCCTCGTCCCTGGACCCGCGCGCCCTCGTCGAGCGCGTGCTCTCCGGCGAGGCCGTCACCCCGGCAGACGCCCTCGCCGTGCTCGATGCCCCGGATACCGTCACGTTCCCCCTGCTCGCCGAGGTCAGCCGACTGCGCGAGGCCCACTTCGGCCGCACGGTCAAGGTCAACTATCTGGTCAGCCTCAAGACCGGCCTGTGCCCGGAGAACTGCACATATTGCTCGCAGCGACTCGGCACCGAGGCGCAGATCCTCAAGTACACGTGGCTGAAGAAGGACGAGGCCGTGCGCCAGGCCGGGCTCGGGATCTCGGGCGGGGCCTCGCGCGTGTGCATGGTGGCCTCGGGCAGCGGCCCCACGGATCGGGACGTCGAGCGGGTGTCGGACATGGTCGGCGAGCTCAAGAGCCAGCACCCGGGCGTGGAGGTCTGTGCGTGTCTCGGGGCACTCAAGGACGGTCAGGCCGAGCGGCTGGCGGAGGCCGGCGTCGACGCCTACAACCACAACCTCAACACCGCCGAATCCCACTACCCCTCGATCTGCACCTCGCACACCTACGCGGACCGCGTGGAGACGGTGCAGCGCGCTGGGGACGCGGGCCTGTCCTCGTGCTCGGGGCTCATCGCGGGCATGGGGGAGTCGCATGAGCAGCTCGTGGAGGCCGTGTTCGCGCTGCGGGAGCTGGACTCGGACTCGATCCCGGTGAACTTCCTCATGCCCTTCGACGGCACCCCGCTCGAGGGCCACCACCAGCTCTCACCGCTTCAGTGCCTGCGCATTCTCGCGATGGTGCGCCTCGTCTGCCCGGACAAGGAGCTGCGCATCGCCGGCGGCCGCGAGATGCACCTGCGTAGCCTGCAGCCGATCGCCCTGCAGGTAGCCAACTCGATCTTCCTCGGCGACTACCTCACCTCCGAGGGCCAGTCCGCCGAGGCGGATCTGCAGATGATCGCCGACGCCGGCTATACCGTCCTGCGTGCCGCCGCCGCGCCCGGAGCGGGCGCGGAGAAGCCGAGTCTGCGTCGTCGTGGTGCGGGGACCGCGGTGCAGCCCAACGCGTGAGGGCTCAGCGCGAGGCCGCTGACCTCACAGCGAGACCAGCAGCATGGTGCCGCCGAAGACCACGCCGGTGACCAGCAGGACCACGGTCGTGTAGCCGAGGATGTCGCGCATGCGCAGGCCCGCGATGGCCAGCAGCGGGATGGCCCAGAACGGCTGGATCATGTTGGTCCACTGATCGCCGTAAGACACGGCCATGATGGTGATCGCCGGGTCCACGTTCAGTTCCGCGCCGGCGGAGAGCATGATCGGGCCCTGCACGGCGAACTGCCCGCCGCCGGAGGGCACGAAGAAGTTCACCAGACCCGCGGAGAGGAACGCGAGCAGGCCGAAGGTGACGGGGTTGGCCACGTTGACCAGCAGGTCCGAGAACACCTGGATCAGGCCCGACGCCGTCATCATGCCCAGGATGCCCGCGTAGAGCGGGAACTGCAGCAGGATCTCGCCGACATTGGAGGCGGCGTGGGCGGTGAGCTGGATCAGCTCCTGGGCGTTGCGGACCAGCAGGAAGATCAAGGCCAGGAAGGACCAGTTCACGATGTCCAGGGTCAGCGAGCCGCCCTGGGCGAAGTGCGCCACGAGGTAGCCGGCCAGCGCCAGACCCACGAGCAGGGTGGGGATGCGGCTGGCATCCAGGCGGTCGGCGGGGGTCTCCACCTCGGCCGCCGTGAACACCGACTTCTCGCGCGCGTCCAAGTCCAGCTCCACGATCTTGTCCCCGCCGCGCGGGCGAATCAGGAAGAACGTGATGGCCACGGCCACCACCGTCACGGCCGCGGCCGTCATGTTCCACCAGGAGAAGGTGGTGGCGGTGATCGGGACGGTCTCCCCACCGAGCGAATCGGCGAGGAAGGAGTCCGGCGTCGCGGCCGTCAGCGGACCGGAACCGGAGTAGCCCATGTGCCACACCACGAACCCGGAGAAACCGGCGGCCACGAGGAGCGGGAAGTGCAGGGGCATGCCGCGCTCGCGGGCCTGGGCGGCGACCTCGCGGGCGAGCAGGCCGCCGACGACGAGGCCCAGACCCCATGTGATCAGCGAGGCCAGCGCGGCCACGGTGAACACGAAGACATAGGCCTGCGCTGGCGACTGAGGAACCCGGCCCAGCCGGGAGAGCAGCGCGCGCACGGGGCCGGTGTTGGCCAGGATGTGGCCGAGCAGCAAGATCAGCGCCATCTGCGTCATGAAGGCCAGCAGCCCGGACAGGCCCTGACCCCAACCGACCAGCACGTCCACGGGGCCCGTCGGCGTGAGGATCAGGGCCAGAACGGCGACGACGAAGGTCAGGATGATCGAGAACATCAACGACGACGGGATGAAGCGTTCCATCACCGTGTTGATAGGCCGCATGGCGCGCGAGAACACGGTGCCGTTGCGGCCGCCGTCCTCGGGCGCCTCGCGGCGGTCGGTGGGTGCTGAGGCGGGCATGGGGACCTCCATCGGTGCGGTGCGATGCGGGGTAGTGCCTGAGTGCGCGGAGTGATTGCAGGCGCACCCCGGTGGGAGTGACGTGCACCACACTAGCGACCCGGTGCTCGAGCGCCCCGCTGGTACAGTGCGGAGGTAAGTGTGTCCACGTCTGAGATGAGTGAAACATGCCAGCGATCGCAATCGTCGGGGCCCAGTGGGGCGACGAAGGCAAGGGCAAAGCGACCGATCTGCTCGGGGGCCGCGTCGACTTCGTGGTCAAGCCCAACGGCGGCAACAACGCCGGGCATACCGTCGTCGTGAACGGGGAGAAGTTCGAGCTCAAGCTCCTGCCCGCCGGCATTCTCTCCCCGAACGCCACCCCCGTGATCGGCAACGGCGTGGTGGTCAACCTCGAGGCGCTCTTCGAGGAGATCGACGGCCTCGAGTCCCGCGGGCACTCGTGCGCGAACCTCAAGATCTCCGCCAACGCCCACCTCGTGGCGCCGTACCACCAGACCATGGACAAGGTCACCGAGCGCTTCCTCGGCAAGCGCGCCATCGGCACCACCGGCCGCGGCATCGGGCCCACCTACATGGACAAGGTCGCCCGCCTCGGCATCCGCGTGCAGGACCTCTTCGACGAGTCCATCCTGCGTCAGAAGATCGACAGTGCCCTGCGCCAGAAGAACGAGCTGCTCGTCAAGCTCTACAACCGCCGCGCGGTCACCGTGGATGAGATCGCGGAGTACTTCCTGTCCCACGCCGAGCGCCTGCGGCCCATGGTCGTGGACTCGACCACGCTGCTCAATGACGCGCTGGACGAGGGCAAGGTCGTCCTGCTCGAGGGCGGTCAGGCGACCTACCTTGACGTGGACCACGGCACCTACCCGTTCGTGACGTCGTCGAACCCCACGGCCGGCGGCGCGTCGGTGGGCGCGGGCATCGGCCCCACGCGGTTCTCGCGGACCATCGGCATCGTGAAGGCGTACACCACCCGCGTGGGCGCCGGCCCGTTCCCCACCGAGCTCTTCGACGAGATGGGCGAGCAGCTGCGCACCACCGGCGGCGAGTTCGGCGTCAACACCGGCCGCCCCCGCCGCACCGGCTGGTACGACGCCGTGATGGCCCACTACGCCGCGCGCATCAACGGCTTCACGGACTACTTCCTCACCAAGCTGGACGTGCTCACCGGCATCGAGTCCATCCCGGTGTGCGTGGCCTATGACGTCGACGGCGTCCGCCACGACCGCATGCCCATGACGCAGACCGAGTTCCACCACGCCACGCCGATCTTCGAGTACTTCGACGGCTGGACCGAGGACATTTCCGGGGCCCGCGCGTTCACCGACCTGCCGCTCAACGCCCAGCACTATGTGGAGGCGCTCGAGAAGCTCTCCGGCTGCCCGATCTCCGCGATCGGCGTCGGCCCGGGCCGCGACCAGGTGGTCCAGGTGCGGGATCTGATCGAGTCCTGATCGAGAGGCGCGGGAGCCGTGCCCTCCTCGCCGCCCCGCGAGCTGAGGCCCCGCGCTCCGGGCTCGCCGTCAACCCGCACATTTTTCGATATCCCGACGCTCATGCAGGGCGGGACATCGAAAAATGGGCGTGGCGACGGTGGGCACAGCCGAGCGGAGCTGCGAGCGGGACCCGGCGCCATCCAGCGCGCCTGACTTCTGCTCAGCCGCGCGTCGCCTCTCCGATGGCGTTGAGCCCCTCCGGCAGCGTCCCGTTCAGGGCGTGATCGCCCACGGAGCGCGCCCGGAACACGGCCGGGTTGTGCGTGGACACCGTCTGCAGATTGCGCCAGTGCCGGTCCAGGGCCTTGCCACGGGCCACCGCGGAGGCACCCACGGTGCGGAACAGATCGCCCACCGCCGCCAAGCACAGCTCGGGCACCAGCACTTGCGCCTTCTCCGTGGCCAGTTCCGCCTCCAGCAGCTCCGCGCGCACGTGCTCCGGCAGCTCGACCTCCGCCAGGCTTCGACCTGCCGCGGCGGCCTCGGCATCGGCTCGCTCGCCCCACGTTCCCACCTCGTACCCGACCGCCAGGGTGCGGTCGTGGATGCGAGCCACCTCCAGCACGGCCGCCTCCGCCGCGAAGAGCTTGGCCGCCTGCTCGCCGACCACCTGCTGGATCTGCGCGTCGTCCCGGAACAGGCCACCATGGGCAGTGTTGAAGGTCCGGGTCCGCGCGCGAATGGTCTCCACGGTGTCCCGCAGCGCAGCCTTCGCCCCGCCGACCTGCACCGCCAGCAGATGCAGCTGGAAGTACGAGGCCTCATGGATCGCCTCGTGCGTGCCCCGCACCCGCTCCAGCACGTCGTCGGCGGCCACCGCCACATCCACCAGCTGCGTGGTCCCCGTCCCCGTCAGCCGTTGGCCGAAGCCGTCCCAGTCATCCACCACGCGCACGCCCGGCGCATCCGTGGGCACGACGGCGAAGCACCGGCCCGCCTCACCCTCGCGGGAGGCCGAGACGCGAGTATGCGTGGCGTAGAGGGTGCCGGTCGAGTAGAACTTCTCCCCATTGAGCACCCAGCCGCCTTCGCGCCCCTCGGCACCCTCGGCCCTGGTCAGTCGCGTGTTCAGTGTCCCGACGGCGTTGCCCCCGATCTCCGTGGAGGCGTTGCCGATCGTGGCACCCGCCAGGATCCACCGGTACCAGCGCTCCCGCACCGCCGGCGCCTGGAACCGCAGCGACTCCACGAAACCCACGTGGCCGCGGTAGAGGTGGGCCACGTTGGTGTCCGCGGCGGCCAGGCGGATCAACTGGGTGATGAACTGCTCGATGCTCAGCCCGCCCCCGCCGTGCTCGGCCGGAATGCGCAGGGCCCCGAAGCCGAGCTCATCCAACGCGGCCACGGCCTCGAACGGCAGGGTCCGGGTGAGCTCGCGCTCCACGGCGCCGGCCCGGATCTGCTCCAGCAGGTCATCGGGCAGTGCCTCCGGGATCGCCGTGATGCGGGTGGCCTCCAGTGTCGCGCTCATGCGCCCTCACCGTCCTGCTGCACGCTGGCCCACACCCGCTCGAGGTCCAGGTCATAGGCGGTGTCCAGGACGCCACCCTGGTACTCGTCGAACCATGCGGACACCTCCTCGGACTGATACGCCTCCCGCAGAGCCTCGGCCTTCTCCGTCCCGGCGAACTCTGCCGGTGCGGCCACCACAATCGAGTACGGCTCGGCCACCTGCGGGTCCTCGAACGCTAGGGCGTCGTCGGCGTTCAGGCCGATCTCGGCGGCCAGGCGAACGAACGTGAAGGCCGCGTCCACATCCGGCAGGGTCTGCGCCACGGACTGCTGATCGACTTCCACGAACACGAACCCGTGCGGGTTGTCCGTGATGGCGTCCTGGCTCAGCCGGGACACCGGCACCTCGGGGTCCACGGACAGCAGACCGGCGTCGGCGAGGATCTTCAACCCGCGTCCATTGTTCGCCGTGTCCACGGGCAGCGCGATGCGGGCGCCGTCGGGCAGGTCCGCGAGCGAGGAGTGCTGGCGGCTGTAGATGGCGCCGGGGGCCGCATAGACCGGGAAGGTCGGCTGGATGTCCAGCGCGTTGTCCCGGTTGAAGGCGTCGAGGTAGGAGAGGTTCTGGAAGAAGTTGGCGTCGTACTCGCCGCGGGAAACCACCTGATTCGGCTGCACGATGTCGGTCACGTACGTGGTCTCCAGTGTCCAGCCCTGTTCGGCGAGCAGCTCCTTGGCGATCTCGGTGGGCTCCTGGAACGGGGCGGATTCGGTGACGATGATGCTGATGGTCTTGTCGTCACCCTCGGCGGCCGGGGTGGTGCCGGTCAGCCCGCACCCGCTCAGGGCCAGGGCCGCGGCCGCAACGCCGGAGGCAAGAACGCTACGACGGCGCAGGGCAGCGCCACGCGAGGCGAACGCAGACGGGGACGAGGACACGAACGAGGGCAGGGACAGGCGGGTCATGGCAGGACTCCTTCAATCACGGCAGGACAAAACAGGCGGGTAGGACGAAACGAGGGGGATAGCGGTGGCGCGCGCCGGAGGCGAGCGGACCGGCGTCGGGAACTTAGGCGCGCTGATCGGTGACGCGGGCCAGCGCGTTGCCGCCGTACTGGACCGCGGCCACCAGTGCGACCATCACGGCGATCGCCAGGACCATCACCGGGGTCTCATAGCGGTAGTAGCCGTAGCGGATGGCGAAGTCGCCGATCCCGCCGCCGCCCACCAGGCCGACCATCGCCGAGTAGGAGATGAAGCCGACGGTGGTGATGGTGATCGAGCCGATCAGCGCCGGCCGGGCATCCACGAGCAGCACGTAGCGGATGATCTGGAAGCGCGTGGCGCCCATCGACCGGGCAGCCTCGACCGCGCCGCCGCCCAGATTCGTGAGGTTCTGCTCCACGAGCCGCGCGAAATAGGGGATCGCATTGATCGTGAGCGGGACGATCGCCGCGGCCGTGCCCACCGTGGTGCCGACCACCAAACGGGTGAACGGGATGATCGCGATGAGCAGGATGAGGAACGGGAACGAGCGCAGCATCGAGACGATCGTGTCCACCACCGCGTGCGTCCGCGGGCTCGGGTTCAGCCCGTGCGGGCGGTGCGTGAACAGCCACACGCCCAGGGGTGTGCCGAGGAGGACCGCGAGCGGGATCGACACCCCGATCATCACGAAGGTCTGGACGAGGGCCTCGCCGAGTTCCGGGAGGCGTTGCAGGATCAGCTCCATCAGGCAGCCACCTGCTCTCGGGTGGGCAGCTCGCGCGTGGGGGTTGCGCCGCGGTCCAGCTCGATCCCGGAGCTGTTGAGGTAGCGGCCAATGTCCGTGGTGGCCTGGTAGGTGCCCGCGCGCAGATCGGCGGTGGCGAAGCGCTCCACGATCTTTCCCCGCGTCATCACGGACACGTCATGCGTGAGCGCCCGGATGACCTCCATCTCATGGGTCACAATCACCACGGTGATGCCGAACTCCCGATTCACATCGGCCAGATGCTGCAGCACCGAGGCGGTGGTGAACGGGTCGAGCGCGCTCGTGGGCTCATCGCAGAGCAGGACGGTGGGGCGCGTCGAAATGGCCCGCGCGATCGCGACTCGCTGCTTCTGCCCGCCGGACAACTGCGCCGGATAGGCCGTGGCTCGCTCGCTCAGTCCCACCACCTCGAGCGCCTCCCGGGCCCGACGACGTCGCTCACCCGCGTCCTTGACCTCGGCAAAGCGCAGGGCCAGTTCCACGTTCTGGGCGGCGGTGAGGTTGTTGACCAGGTTGAAACCCTGGAACACCATGCCGATCTGGTGCCGCGCCCGGCGCAGGTGCGCCGGATCCAGGGTGGTCAGCTCGGTGCCGTTGACCCGGACGCTGCCGTGCTGGGGGCGCTCGAGGAGGTTGATGTTGCGCAGCAGAGTGGACTTGCCTGCCCCGGAGAAGCCGATGATCCCGTGGATGCGCCCCGCGGTGACGTGCAGGCTGACGTCATCCACGGCCCGCACGGGGTCCCCGCCGCGCGCCGGGGTGAACTCGGTGACGATGTTGCGCAGTTCGATCATGAGGGGAGCCCTTCCAGGGTGCGGGCCGGCGTCGGGACCGGCAGTTCGGTGGCGGCGGCGCTGGCGTCGCGGAAGGCTCCGCGGTAGGCCGACGCCGGGTGGGTGTCCGGCAGTCGATCGCTGCCGGTGAGGCGGGCGCGCAGGGTGGTGCCGATCTGCGCGGTCAGCTCGTCTTGAGTGCGGGCCAGGCCGCGGTCGCGCAGGACGGGGATGACGTGCTCGATGAACTCGGTGTAGCTGCCCGGCAGTTCGGCGTTGATGACGTTGATCCCGTCGATCCCGGCCTCGCGCCAGAGGCCGAGCTCGTCGGCGATCTGCTCCGGGGTGCCGACCACGCGGGTGGCGGTGGCGCGGAAGCGGGCGAAGTCGCGCAGGGTGACGTCGCCGTCGCCGACCATCTCCCGGATTGCCTCGAGGTGACTTCGCGTGCCCTCGGTGCTGAGGTCCTTGACCGGGGTGTCGAGGGGGAGGTGGCCGGCGTCGAAGCCCAGGGACCCGGCGGTGTGGGCGATCAGGGCGTGGACGTCGAGGGACTCATCTAGGTCCGCGGCGGCGGCCCGGGCCTCGGCTTCCGTGGAGCCGATCACGAAGGACAGGCCCTGCAGGAACGCGATGTCCGTCTCGGCGCGGCCCTGTGCGCGAGCCCGAGCGCGGACCTGCTGGGCGTGCCGGCCCGCGATGCTGCGCGTGGGGGCCAGCGAGAACGTGGCCTCCGCGTGCTTCGCGGCGACGTCCTGACCCCGCGGCGAGGCGCCGGCCTGGAACAGGTAGGGGGTGCGCTGCGGCGAGGGGGAGACCAGGTGCGGTCCCTCCACCCGGTACCGGTGCGAGCGGTGGTGGATCTTGGCGACACCTGCCGGATCGGCGAACAGGCCACGGCCGCGCTCATGCTGGATCGTCTTGTCCGCCAGGACGGCGTCGTCCTCCCACGAGCCCTCCCAGAGCTGGTAGACGACGTCGAGGTACTCCTCCGCCCAGTCATAGCGATCCGCGTGCGGGGTCAGGCCGGGGGAGTCGAAGTTGCGGTGCGCGTTGCCCGCCGCCGAGGTCACCACGTTCCAGCCGATCCGCCCGCCGGAGAGGTGGTCCAGGGTGGAGAGCTGCCGGGCGAAGGCGAAGGGGTGAGCCTGGATCACCGACGACGTCAGCCCGAAGCCGAGCCGACGCGTCGCGGCGACCAGCGCCGAGACCAGCACGAGCGGGTCCGCCGCGGGGACCTGCAGGCCGCGGCGCACGTGCGAGGCCCAGCCGCCCTCGTGGTCCCCATACAGGCCTACGACGTCGGCGAAGAACGCGAGATCGAAGCCGCCGTCCTCGAGGGTCCGGGCCAGGGAGACCCAGTGCTCGAGGTCTGCGTAGCGGTGCTGCTGGGCGGCGTCGCGGCGCCAGGTTCCGCCGAGGATGTGGCTCGGCGTGGCCATGAGGAACGCGGACAGGATCAGCGGGCGTGTGGTGCGGGGGTGTGCTGTCTGTGGGTGCGCCGAGGTAGGGCTCATCATCAACTCCCATCGGTCCTGGCGGTAGCACCGGTCCCTGTGAAGGGAGGTTGCTGCGGCGTCGCGGAGCCAGGTCTCTCAGCCGCTCTGGATGGATTGGTGAGCCCGACGCTACGGGCCGGGCAGAGCCGCAGGGTGGGCGTCGTCACATGCCGAGCGCCCTGCCCGCCGCGGTCCTCGGGCGCTGGCGCGCGTCCTGGTCAGCGGCGGGCCTGCTATGGGGGGCGGTGCCGGGGCGGCGCCGGGTCGGTGCTGGCGGCGCAGCGGCGGGGCGTCATCGTCGACCCGCCCATTTTTCGATATCCCGCCACGTATTCCGGGCGGAGCATCGAAAAATGGGCGGGCTCACGAATCGAAGGTTCCACGAACCTGCGGGCTCACGAACCGGAGGTCGCACAAGCCTGGCGTCCCACGAATAGCGGCGGCCGCGCCGGAGCGCTGCCCTGACGCGGCCTGCGTGACCCGCTGCCCCGCTCACGACGACGTCGCGCGTGAGCTGCCTCACGCTTCACCCGCGGTCGACCACCCGAACCGGAGTGCGTACCTCCCGATGCACCGGCGCGGGGACGTCAGCAGCCAGGAGGGTCGCGGGTGGCGTCAGCCACGTGGCCGAGCGCGCCACAAGCCGCTCGAGCGGACCACGCCCGGCGACGCTGATCCACGAGGCGCATCCCAGCACCATCCCGAGCGACGTCCAGCCCCACGCCGCGGAGTCCTCGAGCGTGCCCTGGGGTCCGGCGAGCACCAGGATCACGAGGACGTGGGCGGCGTACGCGGTCAGCGGCATCGATCCCACCACCGCCAGCGGCAGTAGCACGGGTGCCGCCACGCGCGCGATCAGCAAGCACACGCCCAGGAGCGCGGCCCCGAAGCCACCGCTGCCCAGCATCTCCAGGGTGCCCCCGGAGTGCGGCTGGGCGTTGGCCCAGGCGTCGCGCACGAGGCTGAGATGATCCACTGACTGCACGGTCTCCACGAACGTCTCCCACCCGTTGTTGGGGCCGCGCAGATCGCCCTCGATCTTTGGCTCGGGCACTGCTTTCTCCGCCGCAGCGTCCTGCAGTGCGGCGTCCAGCTTCGCGTCGAGCTTCGAGCCGTCGAGCTCGCTTGCCGGCGGCTGATCCACCACCTCACCGGTGACCTTGTCACCGGGGGTGGGCGGCGCCGTCGGGCTGATCAGCGGCGCGACGGCGGCGCTGAGGCCGAACGCCGCAGCGCACAGGGCAGCACCGCCGGCGGCGAGGGCGACGCCGGTGAACAGCCGGGTGAGATCGGCGCGGCCCACGGCCAGCCCGGCCAGTAGCAGGGGCAGCCACGTGGTCAGGGCGTAGACGCCGTCGAAGACCAGGACGGCGCCGGTGCCCGTGTTCGTCAGGCCCAGTCCGTGACGCAGCGCCATCCAGGCCGGGCCCGTGACGGCGAGGACGAGCACGGCGGTCCACAGCCAGCGGCCGCGCCAGCGCAGGAAGGGCAGGACCGCCACGTAGAGCACGCCGTAGAAGCACAGGATGACCGCGACGGCGCTGCCCAGCAGCTCGAGCACCAGGCCGATGAGGAAGATCGCGATGCCGCGGCCGACCAGGCGGGCGCGGACCTCGTGGCGGCGCTCGAGGGGTGGGGGCGTGGTGCCGCCGGTCATCAAGGCGACGGACACGCCAGCGAGCAGCGCGAAGAGGATCGAGGGGTGGCCATGGACGAGGGCTTGCCATGTGGCGGGGTCGCGCAGGGAGAACTCGGCGCCGCGAGTGGCCATGTGTGCGCCCATCATGCCGAGCACCGCGATGCCGCGAGCTGCGTCGAGACCGGTGATGCGCGGGACGCGGGTGAGCTGGAGAAGTCGAGACGTCATGAGCGGAGCCTATGAAGAAGCTGTGTCACGGACATCGGAGCAGGGGGTGATTTCTGCGGGCGCCGGTTCCGCCTTCCGGTGATCGCGGGTCCGACTCGTGGGGGAGGAACGGGCGCTGAGGCATTGGCGGGGTGTGAGCGCACGGTGGCCGTGGACGTGTGACGTTGGGGGTCCGGCGTCGCACGGGGGCGCGTGAACTGCGACACAAACCCCGGGGGTGCGGCGCTGTCAGGTTTCTCCCAGGACTACATTCGGGCGAGTGGAAGCCCTGACCAACCCCGTTCTCCTCTCCGTTCTGCTGCTGTGCGTGCTGGCGCTGCTCAACGTGCACGTCATTCTGGCGCTGCTGATCGCGACGCTCGCGGCCGGCCTGCTGTCCGGGCGTTCGGTCATGGAGACCCTCGAGTTCCTCATCGCCGGGCTCGGCAATCAGGGCGAGACGGCCATCGCCTATCTGCTGCTCGGCATCCTCGCCGTCATGGTGTCCCGTTCGGGCGTCACGGAGAAGTTCGTGGACCGGCTGCTGCCCTGGATCTCCGGGCGCCGCGGGGCCACCGTCTTCCTGCTGGCGGGGCTCGCGTGCCTCTCGCAAAACGTGGTGCCGGTTCACATCGCCTTCATCCCGCTGCTCATCCCGCCGCTGCTCGCGGCGTTCAACCGCATGAAGGTGGACCGCCGCGCTGTGGCCGCCGCGTTGACGTTCGGCCTCAAGGCGCCGTATCTGCTGGTGCCGCTGGGCTTCGGCCTGATCTTCCAGGGCATCGTGGTGCGCGCGATGGGCGAGCACGGCATGGAGCTGGAGATCTCCCAGATGCCGATCGCCATGGCCATCCCGGTGGCCGGCATGGTGGTGGGTCTGCTGTTCGCGGTGCTGATCAGCTACCGCAAGGATCGTGAGTACCTCACCGTGGAGTCGACCTTCACGCAGCGCAGCGCTGGTGCCGATGAGCCCTGGGGCTACAAGCACACCGTGGTGGTGCTGGCTCTTGCGGTCTCGTTGGTGCTGCAGCTGGTCACCGAGTCCCTCGTCCTCGCCGCCCTGGGCGGTGTGCTGCTGATGTTCCTGCTGCGCGTGGAGACGTGGAAGCAGGGCGAGAAGATCGTGCCCGAGGGTGTCGCTCTGATGGGCACCATCGCCTTCGTCATGCTCCTGGCCGCCGGTTATGCCAACGTGCTCACCGAGACCGAGTCGGTGGCTGCCCTGGTGGACCAGATGGGCGAGTGGGTCGGCGGCAGTCAGCTCGCGGCCGCCGTCGTCATGATGGTGGTGGGCCTCGTGGTGACCATGGGCATCGGCACCTCCTTCGGCACCGTGCCGGTGATCGCGGCGATCTTCGTGCCGCTCGCCGCGTCGCTAGGCTTTTCGCCGCTGGCCACCGCCGCCATGATCGGCACCGCCGGTGCCCTGGGCGACGCCGGCTCGCCCGCCTCGGACTCGACGCTCGGGCCGACGTCGGGTCTCAATGCCGACGGCCAGCACAGCCACATCTGGGACACCTGCGTGCCCACGTTCCTGCACTACAACATCCCGCTCTTCGCAGGCGGTGTGATCGCTGGGCTTGTGCTCTAAAATCGTGACCAAGACCTACCCCGGCGTGCCCAGCGCCAGCAGCAACCGCCCCCAGCAGGGCTGATCGGAGAGATCATCATGACCGTGGACACCGGCTCGCACGTCGCCAACCGGCCCGGCTCCATCGAGAACACCCCGGTGGCCCCGGCCCCGATCGCCCGCCCGGTGAACTCGTGGGGCCTGACCAACCGGATCATGATCCTCGCCGCCGTGTTCATGGTGGGCGCGGAGATCTGGAAGGCCGCCGTCATGCCGCAGGACGGTCTCGTCGTCCTCGGTGAGGGTGGTGTGGGCCTCGTGCCGATCGTCGTCGGCGCCCTGGCTGCCCTGCTCGGTGGCGCGATGGCCGGCGTGGTCGGTGCCTTCGTGGTGACGCTGATGGGCGGCCCGGGCCGTTCGGCTGCCCGCTACGCGATCGGCGGCGTGGTGGGCGGCGTCGTCGCCGTGCTCGGTGTCATCATCACCTTCTCCAACACCGTGGCCCTGCATTCGTTCTGGATCGTGGTGATCGGCCTGCCCGTGGCCGGTCTGCTCGGCGGCATCTGGGCCGGCGTGAGCTCCGCACGCCGCTGACGCGTGTGGCCGGGACGCACCCGGCATGACGAAGGGCCCCGGCTGAATCAGCCGGGGCCCTTCGTTTGTCATCACTCGCACCTTCGATGAGGTGGTCTCAGCATACGAAGCGAGTATGGAGGAAGCAGGGGAGCGGCCTGGGAGTTGCCTGGCAGTGGTGGGGTCGGCGTCGGGAACGCCCAGGGCAGGGCCATGTGGCTCAGCGGTAAACCCTTCAGTGCCGGTCGATCGTCTGCCGCTTGGAGCTCACCACCCCCGTGACGAAGCCAGCGAGGTTCAGCCCACCGTGGAAGCGGGCGTGCTCGATCTTCACGCAGCGGTCCATCACCACGTTCATGCCGTAGCCCTCGGCCAGTTCGGCGGCCTCCTCGTTCCAGATGCCCAGCTGCAGCCACACGGTCTTCGCGCCGGCAGCATGGGCGTCCTCCACCACACCGGGGGCGTCGGAAGCCTTGCGGAACACCTCCACGAGATCCGGGGTGACGGGGAGATCCGCGAGCGAGGCGTACACCTGGTGCCCCAGGATGGTGCCCCCGGACTCGGCGAGGATCGGGTTGATGAAGTACACGTCGAAGCTCGTGGAGCTCAGCAAGTAGGTCGCCACGAAGTAGGAGGCGCGCGCCGGCTTGTCCGAGGCGCCGACGATCGCGATCGAGCGAGTCCGGCGCAGGATGTCCAGACGCTGCGGGGCGGTCGGCCCCGTCCAGGTGCGCTCCGGCAGCACGGTGCTCATGCGGTCTCCTCCTCGGTGGTGGCCTCGGCCGTGGTCTCAGTCTCGGTGGCGACGGGAGCGGTCGCGGCAGGGCTGGTCGCGTCCGCGGCGGCGCCCTCGCGGGTGCGGCCCGTGGCGGCGGTGAGGGCCTGGTCCAGGTCCCACAGGATGTCCTCGACGTCCTCGATGCCCACCGACAGGCGGATCAGATCCTCCGGCACGCCACCGGTCGCAAGCTGCTCGGCGGTGAGCTGCTGGTGCGTGGTGGACGCCGGGTGCAGCACGAGTGTTTTGGCGTCGCCGATGTTGGCCAGGTGGCTGGCCAGCTGCAGCGCGGAGATGAAGCGCTCGCCAGCCGCGCGGCCGCCGTCGACCCCGAAGCTGAAGACCGAGCCCACGCCCAAGGGCAGCAGCTGCTTGCCGCGTTCGTGGTGCGGGTGCGAGGGCAGCCCGGCGAAGCGCACCCACGGCACGCGCGGATCCTCGTCCAGCCACGCGGCGACGGTCTGGGCGTTGGCCAGGTGCGCGTCCATGCGTTGGGCGAGGGTCTCCACGCCGATCAGCAGCTGGAACGCCGACTGTGGCGCCAGCGACGGCCCGAAGTCGCGCAACTGCTCCGAGCGCAGCTTGGTCAGGAAGCCGTACTCACCGAAATTGCCCCACCAGGAGACATTGCCGTAGGAGGGCACCGGCTCGGTCATGAGCGGGAACTTGCCGTTGTCCCACGGGAAGGTCCCGGATTCCACGACGACGCCGCCCAGCGTGGTGCCGTGCCCGCCCAGGAACTTGGTGGCCGAGTGGATGACGATGTCCGCACCGTGCTCGATGGGACGGATCAGATAGGGCGGCGTGAGCGTGGCGTCGACGACGAGGGGGACGCCGGCGTCGTGAGCGACGCGGGCCAGACCCGGCAGGTCCACGATGTCGCCCGAGGGGTTGGCGACCACCTCGCTGTAGACGGCTTTCGTGTTGGGCTGGATGGCGGCGGCGAAATCCTCGGCCTCCGTGGAGTTCACGAAAGTGGTCTCCACGCCGAAGCGGCGCAGCGAGACATCGAGCTGCGTGATGGTGCCGCCGTAGAGCTTGGAGGAGGCCACGATGTGATCGCCCGCGCCGGCCAGGGCCGCGAAGGTGACGAACTCGGCGGCCATGCCCGAGGCGGTAGCGACGGCTCCGATGCCGCCCTCGAGGGTCGCAATGCGCTCCTCGAACGCGGCGACCGTGGGGTTGCCGATCCGCGAGTAGATGTTCCCGTACTTCTGCAGCGCGAAGAGGTTGGCGGCGTCGTCGGCGGACTCGAAGACGAACGAGCTCGTCTGGTGGATCGGCACCGCGCGGGAGCCATGCACCGCATCCGGCACCCCGCCCGCGTGCAGGGCCTTGGTGCGGAAGCCGAACTGATGATCAGGAGTCTCTGCCATGCCGCCATTGTTGTTGAGGTGCGGGGCGAGGGTGCGGGCCGTGGGTCGCCCGACGTCACGCAGTCCCGGCCGCCGCGGCTGCGTCCCCCGGCCGTCGCACCCTCTCCCACCTCCCCACCCCACGCGCCCGCCCCTACCCTCGCGTCCCACCACTCGCGCTCAGATTTTCTGTTGACTTCTTGGACGAAAGAACCGCGTATTCCTCCGACATGTCAACACACTCTGCTAGCTGGGGCGGCTGGGGCAGACGCGTACCGCCTCACGTACGCGTCGAGGGGAAGCTGGAGGGCCGGTGAGGGATCGCCTCACCGCCGAAGGAGGCCGCGCGGCTCCGCACGAGACCGATCACGCGGCGGAAGCCGTCGCGCAGGTCCGTGACAGTCGCCCGGACCGTGACCCAGCCGCGCTGTTGTGCGTAGCCGTCTCGATAGGCGTCGCGCGCCTGCTGCTCCGGTGAACGGTGGCCAGCGCCGTCGTACTGGAGCAAGATCAGCCACACGCGGTATCCGGCGTCACCGACTGGCGCCCGTGGATCCGATGGGTCGATGGCGAGCTGAAGTTCTGGCTCGGGAAGGCCTGCATCCATCAGCGCGAGCCGCATCAAGGTCTCGGGCACGGAATCTGCTCCCATACGTGCCAGCTCGAGTGCACTTCGAGCGAGCCGAATCCCTTTGAACTGGCCGGACTGGCGCAGTGCAGAGTGCAAGTCGCCCACGGTGAGCAGAGGCTTGGCCCGGCCCTGCGGTGTCCACGGGGGAGTGATGAGGTGGTCGGCCGCTGCCACCAACGCCGGTTGCTCGTGGGGAAGCAACATGGAAGCGAGGTCACACCACGTCCGTGCCGGCGTCGTCACGGGTAGGCCGTTGACGTCCACCACGAGGTCCCGTGGAAGGCGGCGCCGATGGGACGTCACTGTGGTCAGCTCAGAGCGGTGAGTACGGTTCCGTGTCTCGAAGGAGAGGTGCAGCGTGGTGTCGGCCTGAAGTCGAGCTGGAACGGGGATGCCGTGATGCTGCGCCGCGCTCAGGTGGGACACCACTCCGCCGGTGGTCCTGGCGAGAGCGGCGGCGGCTGACCACGAGCGCTCGTCGATACCCTCCGGCACATAGACACCCTGGGCGATCCTGGTGACGTCTCGGGCGCGAACCCGATCAGACGGAATCCCTGCCGCCGCCAGCTCCGTACTGGTGAACGCCGCGGCGCCGAGGGACGGCGGGAGTGCACGTGGGGGTCTCATGGATGCGAGCGTGCCCGACTGACGGACCGTCTGACGCCGTCGGATGGTGTGACCGCGAGTATTTGTGGACAGCCGCTGGCAACTGGTCAGGTGTGGAGGACGCCTGCCACCCATGGTGTCCCCCGATGGCGGAAGCGCTCTCCCACGGGTGGAGGCTGGCTAGGGACACGGCGGCTCCCGAGGCCACTTGATGGCACACCCACGCATTGTCTGTTGACTTGTCGGAGAAAGTCAGGCGCGGTTTCTCCGGAAAGTCAACACAAAGCGGGGGGGGGTCAGCGGGCGGCCGCCGCGGCGATCCAGAGGAGCAGCGGAATGCCCAGCATGAAGACCGCGATGAAGCCGCGGTAGAGCATCCGGCCGCCACGCGAGCCGATGTTGATCGTCGCGCCCACGCCGTAGCCCTCGCGCTTGTTGACGAAGACCTGCGGGTCGTCCGGGTCGTTCTTGAGCCCCATCGGCGTCCACAGGCGATCATCGGCCGCCTCCTCCTGGCTGGGCCGGTACCCGAGCTCGGTGGCGGTGTCTTCGGCCCAGCGCATCCAGCGCCGCAGGGCCAGGGACATCAGCGGGAGCATCCCCACGAGCAGCAGGGTGACCGCCAGCGGCATGACCCACCACGGCATCTGACCCGTGGCGCCGGTCAGCACCTCCATCATGGGCACGCTCACCAGCAGCACGACCGCGAGACTGACCCAGCCCATCGCGGCCGTCAGCCCGCGCGACACCCCGACCTTGCGCACCCGCTGCCACGAGGTTTGCCCGCCCGACCCGCTCAGTTGCGCGGCCAGCGGCACTACGGCAGTGACGAGGATCAGCATCGGCATCGCGATCAGCAGGCCCTGTGTGACGGAGAAGAACGACGTCGGCTCATATCGGGTGGGCTGCCCGTCGGCGCCCCAGTGCACCGGCACTTCCTCAGGTAGACCGGGCAGTGCCACGGCGGTCCAGACCAGCAGGCCGACTGTCACGGCAACGGCGAGGACCATCGGCATCCAGGGACGCCACCGGGTGCGCGCCAGGACGCGGCGTTCGCTCGCGGTCTCGGCCCGCTCGCGCCCGTCGCGTTGCTCGCGTCCGTCGCCAGACTCGTCCCCATCGTGCCCTGCTGCATCCCACTCGCGCGCCATGCGCCTCATCGTGGCATAGCCATCCCTGGGGCCCCAACCCGTGGTCCGAACCCGCCGCGACCGTGCCCGAACCCACTGCCTCCGGGCGCGCTCTCACCGCTTTCTGTTGAGCTTGGTCGGTCTCCTGGCTCTCGGGACCGACCAAGCTCAACACAAAGCGAGGATGGGGTGGCCGCCTCCGCGCGCGAGACCGGCTCCGGACATGGCGCGGCCCCGGCCGGGTCGCAAGAGGGGGGGAATTGCGACAGATCCCGACCGGGGCCGTGCTGTTCAGTTGTCCATCATCACTCGCACCTCTCGAAGAGGTAGTCATGACTCTAGGCAGCGACCCTGAAAAAGCTCCGAGCGTCAGCTAGGCATTCACCGGCTGGCGGCGGACGAACCACACGGCCACCAGGTTGATGCTGAAGATCGCGGCGCCGGAGATCATGGCCAGGTGCACACCGTCCATCGTGGCGGCCGCCGTCCCGGCTCCGGCGTCCAGGCTGCGGGCGGTGCCAATCGTGAGCAGCGTGATGAACAGGGCGGTCCCGGCGGCCGCGGCCACCTGCTGCAGCGTGGACAGCAACGCCGAGCCGTGCGCGTACAGCGGCCGCGGCAGTGCGGAGAGCGCGGTGGTCATCAGCGGAGAGAACATCAGCGCCAGACCGGTCGAGACCGCAATGTGCAGGCCCGTCACCATCACAGACGTGGATTCCTCGGAGAGGAACGTGTAGCCCCATAGGCCCGCCGCCCCCACCACCGCACCCGGCACGATCAGCGGCCGCGGCCCCACCCGGTCGTAGAGCCGTCCCACGATGTACCCCAGCACAGCCATCACCAGGCCGCCGGGGAGCAGGGCCAGCCCGGACTGTTGCGTGGTGTAGCCGAGCACCTCCTGCATGTAGATCGGCAGCAGGATGATGGTGCCGAACAGCGCCATCATGGAGATCAGCATCACGGCCATCGCGGTGGAGTACGTGGGCCGCGCGAGCGTGCGCAGGTCCAGCAGGGCATCGTCCTGCAGCCGAATCTGGCGCCGGGCGAAGAGCGCCAGGAACACGACGCCGATCAGCACCGGGATCCACGGCTCCACCGGAGCATCGCCCCCGGCCTCCTCACCGATGCTCGAGAGCCCGAAGATCAGGCCGGCGAAGCCGATCGCCGAGAGCACGCCGGAGAAGCCGTCCAGCCGCACGGGCCGGGGATCGGTGACATTGCGGACCCACACGGCACCGGCCACCAGCGCGAGCACGGCAATGGGCAGCACGAAGCCAAACATCCACCGCCACGTGAAGTGCTCAAGAATCACCCCGCCCACGGTGGGCCCGGTGGCCGGAGCCACGGAGATGACGATCGAGATGAGACCCATGACCCGGCCGCGCCGCTCGGGCGGGACCACGTTGAGCACAGTGGTCATCAGCAGCGGCATCATGATGGCCGTGCCGATCGCCTGAATGACGCGCCCTGCCAGCAGCACGGTGAACGCGGGCGCCAACCCGGCCACGAGCGTGCCGACGGCGAAGCTGCTCATCGCCAGGATGAACACCGCGCGCAGCGTGAAGCGGTTCAGCAACCAGCCGGTGAAGGGGATGACCACGGCCATCGTGAGCATGAAGCCGGTGGAAAGCCACTGCGCGGTGGCGGCGGTGATGCTGAACTCCTGCATGAGCCGAGGCAGGGCCACGGACATGATGGTCTCGTTGAGGATCACCACGAACGCCGCGGCCACCAGCAGACCGATCAGCCGACCGGTTCCGGGGGCGAGGGCGTCAGGGGCAGGCGGTCGGTGGGTCCCGCTCACGCGGAGACCCGCATGACGGAGAGCTCGAACTCCAGGGACACGCGGTCCGAGATGAGCAGTCCACCGGAGTCCAGCGGCACGTTCCAGGTCAGACCGAAGTGGTGACGGTTGAGCCGGCGCTGGCCCTCGAAGCCGGCGCGGATCACGCCGTAGGGGTCCACCTCGACGCCGATCAGCTCGAGCGGCACCGCGATCTCCCGGGTCACGCCGTGCATCGTCAGGTCACCGACCACGAGGTAGTTCCACTCGCTGGCTTCCTTCATGCGCGTGGAGCGGAAGGTGATCTCCGGGTAGGTCTCCACGTCGAAGAACTCATGCGAGCGCAGGTGCAGGTCGCGGTCCTCGTTGCGGGTGTCCAGCGACTCGGCCTGCAGGATCACCTCGACGTGGGAGTGCTCGATGCCGCGCGGATCCAGCGTCATGGTGCCCGCGACGTCGGTGAACGCACCGCGCACCTTCGTGACCATGGCGTGCCGGGCGGAGAAGCCGACGCGGCTGTGGGCGGGATCGATCTTCCAGACCCCAGACAGCTCAGAGAACGACGTCATGCGCTAGCGTCCCCTTTCTCGCGTCGTAACCGGCGTTGCTGTCCGATCCTAATGGACGCGACCGCCTCTGTGGTGGCCTCCCCAGCGCCGCCCCGTGGCCCGCCCTCAGCGCCGCCGCGCGACGACGTCGGCGATCTGCGCCACGCACGCCTCGTTCTGCAGGCTGGTGGTGTCGCCGAGCGTGTCCCCGGTGTGCAGTTGCGTGAGCAGGCGCCGCATGATCTTGCCGGAGCGCGTCTTGGGCACATCCGGGACGAAGATCACCTCGGCGGGCTTCGCCACGGGCCCGATGACGCGGCCCACGTGCTCGCGCAGTTCTTGGGCTCGTTTCCCGACGACGTCGCCTCCCCGGCCCGCAGCGTCCGCTCCGTTTGTCCCGACGACGTCGCCTCCCCGGTCCGCAGCGTCCGCTCCGGCCGCGTCCCCACTCTCCGCTCCGGCCAGCCAGTCGGCGCGGGCCACCACGAAGGCGATCGCGGCGTGGCCGGTGCCCGGATGCGGGACGGGACAGACGCCGGCCTCGACCACCTGCGGGTGGGAGACCAGCGCGGACTCGATCTCGATCGTGGACAGGCGGTGCCCGGAGATGTTGATGACGTCGTCGATGCGCCCGAGGATCCAGATGTCCTCATCGGCGTCGCGCTTGGCGCCGTCTCCGGCGAGGAACCAGCCCTGCTCCGCGTAGTCCTTCCAATAGGAGGAGTAGTAGCGGGCCGGGTTGTGCCACACGGTGCGCGCCATGGCCGGGCCGGTGCGGGTGAGCACGATCTTGCCCTGGACCTCTGCGGGCACGGGGGCCGCGTCGTCGTCCACGACGGCCACGTCCACCCCGGGCAGGGGGCGCGAGCCGCACCCGGGCTTGAACTCGGTGTCCGTGGGGCGTGGGGAGAGCACGCAGGCACCGGACTCGGACTGCCACCACGTGTCCACCATCGGCACGGTGCCGCCGCTGGCCCGGCCGATCTGGGTGCGCGCCCACCGCCAGGCCTCGGGATTCACGGCCTCACCCACCGTGCCGATCAGCCGGATCGAGTCCAGTCGATACTGCGCCGGAATCCCATCCGGGTGCCAGCCCATGAGCGAGCGGATCAGCGTCGGCGCCGTGTAGTAGGTGCTGACCCGGTAGCGGTCGATGACCTCGAAGTGCCGGCCCGGATGGGGCGCGTTCGGCACGCCCTCGTAGATGACCTGGGTGACGCCGTTGGACAGCGGCCCGTAGATCTCATAGGTGTGCGCGGTGACCCAGGCCAGGTCCGCGGTGCACCAGTGAACCTCCTCGGCCCGCTGCGCCGGGTCCGGGTGGGAGAAGAGGTAGTCGAAGCTCCACGAGGCCTGCGTGAGGTACCCGCCACAGGTGTGCACGAGCCCCTTGGGCTGCCCCGTGGTCCCGGAGGTGTACATGATGAACAGGGGGTGCTCGGCGTCGAAGGCGGCCGGGGTGTGCTCGCGCGGCTGCGCGTCCACCAGTTCGTGCCACCACACGTCCCGCCCCGGGGTCCACTCGATCTCGCCACGTTCGGGGCTCAGCCCGGTGCGGTCGATCACCAGGACGTGCTCCACGGTGTCCACGCCCGCGACGGCGGCGTCCGCGTTGGCCTTGACCGGCACCACACTGCCCCTGCGGTGCTGGCCGTCGGTGGTCACCAGGACCTTGGCGCCCGTGTCCTCGACGCGGAAGCGCAGCGCTTCGGCGGAGAAGCCGCCGAAGACGAGCGAGTGCACGGCACCGATCCGGGCGCACGCCAGCGTGATCACGACGGTCTCCACGAGCACCGGCAGGTAGATCACCACGCGGTCTCCCGCCTGGACCCCGAGCGCGGTGAGGGCGTGCGCGGCTTGGGCCACGCGCTCCTGCAGGTCCGCGTAGGTCACGGCGGCGCGGTCGCCCGGCTCGCCCTCGAAGTACAGGGCCACCTTGTTCCCGCGTCCGGCGGCCACGTGCCGGTCCACGCAGTTCACGGCGACATTCAGCGTCCCGTCGGCGAACCACCGCAGGTCCGGGCCGCGTTCGGCCCCCGGGTCCACCGGTGTGGACGCGCACACGGCCGTGAAGTCACGCTCCCAGTCCAGGCGGCGGGCGGCCGCGGCCCAGAAGGCGAGGCGGTCCTCTTCGCGCACGGCCTCCCCGTCTCCGCGGCCGCCGTGGGCGTGGCCCGCGGGGCGGCCGGGGTGGACGTCCGGGTCCGCGGCGTCGAGCAGGTCGGCGGTCAGCGGCCCGGGCAGGGTGGCCAGCGCGGCGGCCGAGACGCCCGCATTGGGTGGGCGGACGGCGTCGGGCGAGGAGGAGTCAGCGCAGGAACCGGTCAGGACAGTGCAGGCCATGATCGGCAACCCTAGGCGGCGGAGCACTCAGCCTCCGCTTGCCGGTCATGTATCCCGCGCCGGTGTGGGAAACCCGCGCGGCCCGGCCTGCGTCTGACACAGTGGAACCCATGCAGACCTATGCTGATCTTTCCGCGCAGTTCGAGCCCGTCTTCGAGGCGGTCGCCCAGGGGGAGCGCGCCCGCGAGGTGGGACGGCATCTTCCCTTCGAGGCGCAGCGCCAGCTGCAGGCCGCCGGCCTGGGCCTGGTCAGCGTCCCCAGCCAGTACGGCGGCCACGGCGCGGACCACCGCACCGTCCTGCGCCTGCTCATGGATCTGGCCGCCAAGGACGTCAACACGGCTCATCTGTGGCGCTCCCACCTCGTCTTCGTCAGCGCGCTACGGGATCAGCCGGAGAAGCTGCGCCGCTTGTGGCTGCCGCGCGTGGCCGCCGGCGACTGGGCCGGCTCCGCGCTGGCTGAGCGCCGCGGCGCAGCACCGGGCAAGGCCGCGGCACGGGCTACGCGGGACGACGGCGGCACGTGGGTGATCACGGGGCACAAGTACTACGCCACCGGCTCGGCGTTCGCGAAGTGGACCATCGTGACCGTGGGCATCGAGGGCGCGGACCTCGTCTCCCGCCGCAACTCCAAGCGCGCCGGCGGCGCGGTGCGCGTGCCGGACCGGGCGATCGCCGTCGTGCGGGTGCGCCAGCCCCGCGTGCGCGTCAAGGACGACTGGGACGGCTTCGGTCAGCGCCTCACCGCCACCGGCTCCGTGGTGCTCGACGGCGCCGCGGCCGAGGAGCTCATGGAGATTCCGCGGCCCCACGGCCCGGTGCCTGTGGTGGAGGAGGCCACGCTGCTGGCCCTGCAGGTGGGCGTGGCCCGCGCGGCGCTCGCCGAGGGCGTGGCGCAGCTGCAGGCCCGCACGCGCACCTTCAACACCGGCACCGCGCAGCGCCCCCAGGAGGACCCGCAGCTGCTCGAGATCGTGGGGCGCATGGCCGGTCAGGTGGCCGCGTGCGAGGAGCTCGTGGGCGCGGTGGCCGCGCGCATGGATGCCGCCGCTGAGGCTGAGGCCGAGCACGGCGACGACGCTGCCACCGACGAGGCGCTGCAGGCCGAGTCCTCGCGGCTGTGGGATGAGGCCATGGCGGCCGCCTACCGGGCCCAGGCCGTGGTCCCGGACTTCGTCCTCGACGTCTGCACGCGCATCTTCGACACCCTCGGGGCGTCGGTGACCTCCACGAGCCTGCAGCTCGACCGGCACTGGCGCAACGCCCGCACCCTGGCCACCCACGATCCCGCCGCGTTCAAGGTGCGCCTGGCCGGAGACTTCCTCGTCAACGGCACCCCACCGATCGCCTACACCTCGGCCGGCGACGTCGACGAGCCGGAGGACTGAGCTCGCGGACTGAGCCGGTGGTCCCCGCCGACGTGACGGGACCGCAGCGCGGGCACCGTCATGTCCGCGCCGCCGTCGGGACGCGGACCCTGCGGCCGGGGGTGCACGACGCCGGACGCCACCGCTCTTTCCCTGCGCCCCGGTGGCGCTGGTGTACTGCTGAGCAGCCACTGCCACCGCTGCAAGGAGTCCCACCATGAGCGCAGACCAGCCCCGCGAGATCCGCTTCAATGCGTTCGAGATGAACTGCGTTGCCCACCAGTCCCCGGGCCTGTGGCGGCACCCGCAGGACCGCTCCCGCGACTACAACACGATCGGCTACTGGACGCACCTGGCCCAGGTCTTGGAGGCCGGGGGCTTCGACGCCGTGTTCATCGCCGATGTGCTGGGCACCTATGACGTCTACGGCGGCACCTCCGAGCAGGCGCTGCGCTCCGGCGCGCAGGTCCCCGTCAACGACCCCGCGCTGCTCGTCTCCGCCATGGCCGCCGTCACCGAGCACCTCGGCTTCGGCGTCACCGCGGGCACCGCGTATGAGCACCCCTATGCGTTCGCGCGCCGCCTGGCCACGCTGGACCACCTCACCGGCGGGCGCGTGGGCTGGAACGTGGTCACCGGTTACCTGCCCTCGGCGGCGCGGAACATGAGCCAGGACGACCAGATGGAGCACGACGCCCGCTACGACCACGCCGAGGAGTACCTCGAGGTCGTCTACAAGCTGCTGCAGCACTCGTGGGAGGACGATGCGGTGGTCGCGGACAAGCAGTCCGGGCTCTTCACGGACCCGGCCAAGGTGCACAACATCGATCATCGCGGCGAGTTCTTCTCCGTGCCCGGCCACGCGATCACTGAACCCTCTCCGCAGCGCGTGCCGGTGATCTTCCAGGCCGGCGCCTCCGATCGCGGGCGCCGTTTCGCCGGCACCCATGCGGAGGCCACGTTCGTGGCGGTGCCCACGCTGTCCATGGCGGCCAAGACCGTCGGCAAGCTGCGCGATGAGGCGGAAGCCGCCGGCCGGCGTCGGGACGACATCACCGTGTTCGCGATGCAGACGATCGTCACCGCCGAGACCGACGAGGCCGCGTGGGCGAAGTTCCACGACCTCGCCCAGTACGTGGATCCCGAGGGCGGGCTCGTGCTGCTCTCCGGGTGGATGGGCGTGGATCTCTCCGCCTACGACCTGGACAAGCCCGTGGGTGATGTCGAGTCCAACGCCATCCAGTCCCTCGCCGGCGCCTTCAAAGCCGCCTCGGGCTCGGAGTCGGAGTGGACGCTGCGCCAGCTGGCCCAGTGGGTCGGCGTCGGCGGCTTCGGCCCCGTGATCGTCGGCTCCGGGGACACCGTGGCCGAGGAACTGATCCGCTGGCAGGACGAGGCCGACGTCGACGGCTTCAACCTGGCCTACCACATCAGCCCCGGTACCTTCGAGGACATCGTGGAGCACGTGGTCCCCGCCCTGCGCGCACGCGGCCGCTACAAGCAGGCCTACACGGACGGCACCTTGCGCCACAAGCTCTTCGGCCGCGGCGACCGGCTGCCGCAGGAGCACCCGGCCCAGCGGGTGAGCCTCGGGGTGAGTGCCTGAGGCTCGGGGCGGGCCGGGGTGCAGGCCGGGCCCGTGGCCCGGCTGCGTTCAGACCCCTTCGGTACAGTGGGCCGCACTGAGGATGCTCCCGATCGAAGGCTCTGAGATGACTGCGACCCTGTCCGCCCGCCCCCGCCCGCTGTCCGCCCTGGCGCTGCTCGCTAGCGTCGGACTGGTGCTCAGCGCCTGCTCGAGCAACGGTGAGGACGCGAACCAGCCCCCCACGGCGGGTCAGGCCTGGGAGAAGGCCCACACTCAGCTCAGCGAGGCGGAGTCGCTGCGCGTCGTCTCCGAGGCCGATGAGGTCTACGTCGAGTTCGCGGGGCAGACCAACGAGCCCAACGGCATGCTGACACTGCGCATGGGCACCGAGGAGGAGGGCCTCACCATGGAGGTCCGGGAGGTCGACGGCACCGGTTACATCAACACGGTGCTGCCCGGCGTCGACGAGGCCGCGGGCTGGATTGAGCAGGACATCCCGGAGGCCGAGGCCGGCATGATCGGCACGATCCGCGATCAGATCGTCGAGGAGCTGCCCGCGCGCGATGCGCTCAACGACGCCGACGTCGAGCGCGTGGAGACCGAGTTCCACGGCACGCAGGGCTACTCCTATGACGTCCCGGAGGAGCTGCGCAAGACCGACAACGACGCTGCGGCCACCGATCCCTCGGATCCGGCCGCCTCGCTCAACGTCGAGGAGATCGAGTCCTTCATCGTCGACGGCGAGGGATCGCTGATCGGCATCGTGACCACAGGCGAGAACGAGGAGGGCACGGAGGTGACCGAAGAGGTGCGCTTCTCGGACTGGAACGCCGTGGAGCCGTTCACTGCCCCCACCGACGACGAGCCCGCCTCGAACTGACGCGCTGCCGCGCCAGATCCACGCTGACCAGACTCCCGAGGGGACCGCATCGATGATCACCACCACGACTCGCACCGGCGTTGCCCGCGCAGGGGCCACTCGCACCGGCGCGCTCGCGCTGCTTGGCGCCACCGCGCTGGTGCTCAGCGCCTGCACCAACGACGCCGACGCGCCCGACGTGGAGAACACGGCCGCCGCCACCTCGGCCGAGCAGACCACGGACTCGAGCTCGGAGGAGCCGACGCCGGAGCCGGAGGAGACCGAGACTGCTGAGCCCACCACGGCAGAGCAGACCTTCGGGACCGCCGAGCCCAATCTGGCCCAGGCATGGGATGTCGCCGATGAGCGGCTGTCCAGCGCGGAGTCCGTGCGGATCTCCGGTCTCGGCATGGAGACCACCGACGCCGAGGGCGCGACCATCCCGCTGCGCTTCGGTCTGGTGGGGGCCATGGACGACTCCTGGTCTTTCGGCACCATCACCCTGGGCGATGGCAAAGGCCGCTCCACCATGAGTTTCCGCGACAACGATGGCGTGTCCTACCTGCGCGTCGACCGCGCCACCCAGGGCGAGTTCGCCTCGCTGCGCGAAGTCCTGGGCGATCGCTGGGTCAAGGGCGACATGGCGGGACTCGGCCTCGAGGACCTGCGCGTGAGCACCCTGATCGAGGACATGGTCAGCGGGATTTCTGAGGTGGACCGCTCCACCATGGAGCAGGTGCCGCCGCGGGTCACCGAGGAGGACGGGCGTCAGATGTTCACGTACGTGGAGGCCGACACCGAGGACATGCGCGGTCGCGAGACCGCCGTGACCATCGACGAGGACGGCTACTTGGTCAAGGTGGAGATCGCCGACGACGGCGGCACCATCACCTTCACCGAGTGGAACGAGGTCTCCCCGGCCCCGACCCCGGAGCCCAGCGAGATCCTCGACATGGAGCCCATCACCGGCTGACCCTCGCGGACCGTGCATCCAGCGCGCACGGATCGCGATCGGAGTGCCCATGCAGCGTGCACGGAACGCACGTGTCCCGACGCACGACGGCCCGCCCACCAGGATGGTGGGCGGGCCGTCGTGGTCCTCGGGCTGCGGCTCAGGCCTCGTCGTCGGCGGGGCCCTCCGCGGCGGGATCTGTCTGGGGATCCGACTCGACGTCGGCATCCGCGGCCACATCCGGGTCCGCGTTGACGTCAGCGTCCAGGGGATCGGACGAGTGCTTGGCGTTCTTGTTCTGCTCGGACATCAGTCCTCCTGAAGTTCAGCTGTTGGACGGGCCCTCGGCGGACATCGAGGTCGCGGGATCGGACACCACGTCCGGGTCCGCGCCACGGTCGCTGGCGGTGGTCTTCACCTGGGGGCGGTCCGACTTGCCGGGGACGTCGTCGCCGGAGACCTTGGCCTTGACCTCATCCACCTTGCTGGTGACCTTGTCTGCGGCCTCCTTGACGGTGTCCGAGTTCTTGGCCTCTTCCCACTTGGCCGCGGCAGTCTCCTGGACCTCGTGGACCTTCTCCTGGGTCTTCGGGTCGTTCCAGAACTTCTGCGCGTTCTGGCTCATCTTCTCGAGATTCTTGCGGCCCTCACGGCTGCCCAGGAAGTAGCCCAGGGCGGCGCCCAGTCCAAGGGTGATCAAACGCATCGTCTTCTCCTTCTACGAACTGTCTCCAGGTGGCCTGCATGAGCAGACCTCTGCTTCAACACTTTCCACGCAGCATCGGCGCTGGTCAATCCCACGGCCCCGGAACCGCTCGAGATTCCGCCCACAGCGTGGTGAGTCACGGCGGGAGCGGCCACGCTGGGGGGATGCGGACAGTGGCGCGGGTCACTCCGTATATTCGAGAGCGCGTACCGGGCTCCACGCGGGCGCGCACCGTAGCCATGCCACACCGAGCACTTCCGCCCTTCAGGAATCGCCATGAAGACCACTCCGACGTCGCAGCGCGACCTCGCCGTGGATCTCGCGCGCGTCGGGTGTCTGCTGATCGTGGTGGCCATTCACGTCGGCATGGTCGGCATCGGCGGTGCCGAGCTGCGGGTCTCGAATCCGCTCACCGGGTGGGAACACTTCGCGGTGGCCACGTGGCTGGGCCAGGTGATGCCGTTGTTCTTCCTGCTGGGCGGTTACGGGGCGTTTCACGCGATGCGCCGGGCCGAGGGGGAGGGCACCCCGTTCGCTCACCACGTCCGGGCCCGGGTGCTGCGCATCGGTCTGCCCGCCGTCCCGTTCTTTGCCCTGCTGGCCGCGTTCGGCCTCGTCCTGGTGGCGGCTGGCGTGCCGGATGCGCTTGCCGATGCGGCGCTGGAGGGCGCTGGCGAACCGCTGTGGTTCATGGCGGCTTTCCTGCTGTGCCAGGGACTTGTGGGCGTCCAGTACGGGGTCGTGTCGCGGCGCTCCATCATGGCGCTGGCCTGGTTGGTGACCATCAACCTGGGGGCCATCGTGGCGGTCGACGCGTGGCGGCTGGCCAGTGTGGACGCCGGCGGTTCCACCCTGCCGGGCATGCTGAACATGGCGCTCGTATGGCCGCTGCTGCAGTTGGCTGGCATGCTCCTGGCACGCGGCGACTTCGATGTCATCCGACCGTGGGGCTGGGCCGTGCTGGCGATCGCCGGGCTGGTGGCCACCGCCACGCTGGCGGGCTTCGGGGAGGGCACACGCTGGTACAGCGAAGACATGCTGACCAACCTCAACCCGCCGACCCTGGCGCTCGTGACGGTCGGCATCATGCACCTGGGCCTCTTTCAGCTGCTGCGACCGGGCCTGCGGCGACTCGCCGCGGTTCGCCCCGTTCAGGCGGTCCTGCTGTTGGTGGCACCCCGGGCGATGCACCTCTACCTGTGGCACATGCTCGTGATCATCCTCGTTGCCGCCGGGATGTGGGCACTGGGCTGGGACCCCGAACCCGGGGAGGCGGTCTGGTGGTGGACCCGTATCCCGGTATTCGTCGTCGTGATGCTGCTGACTCTCGGGCTGACGTGGCCCGGGGCGCGGCTCGAGGCGGTCAGACCCCGGCATGTTGTTCGCAGCCGCGCTGCCACCGCCCTAGCCTGGACCGGTTTGGCCGCGGCCACGCTGCCCAATCTCCTCGTCACCCGTCTGGGCCTGGACGTGGAGCTCGCGGCCCTGGGTCTCGTGCTCACCGGAGTGGCCGTCACGCTGGCGTGGTGGCCCGACCGCAACCCCCACCCCTAGCGCTTTCGGATCACAACACACGTTTTATCTGGGCGCTGAAACCACCAGCAAAGGCGAAGA
>JAUNTT010000144.1 GCA_030538555.1 Micrococcus sp. | reverse complement strand
AACTGCGACACCCTGACGAACAGTGACACGCTGACGAGCGGTGACCAGCGGCGCCCTGCCTGGTTGGATCCGCGGCAGGATCGCGCCGAGATCGCGGCCGCGCGGAACACCGCCCACGCGGTCTGGGCGCCGCGCGCGGAGCACGTCGAGCTCGTGCTCGTGGACACCGCGCCAGGCGAGCTGACGCGGCGCGATCGCCACGACGCCGCTCATGCGGACACCACCCTGCCGGACACCCCTGATCAGGACACCGCTGACCAGACCACCACTGACCAGAACACCACCGCGACCCATGAGCCCGGTCTGTGGCCGGTGGCCGTACGGGTCGCGCTGCGGCGCGGCCCGGGAGGCTGGTGGGTGCCCGAGAAGACCGTGGCCGAGCTCGTCGCCGAGCACGGCCTGCACCAGGACAACCCCGGCTACGGCTACGTCCTCGACGGTGCCGGACCCTTCCCGGACCCGCGCTCGCGCCGCCAGCCAGACACGGTCCATGGCCCCTCTCGCGGGGACGACGAGCACTTCGACTGGACCGACGCGGACTGGACAGGACCCGTGGGCGCGGGGCAGAACGACGTCGGGAAGCAAGCCGGCGCGGACCCTGAGGCGCCGCAGGGCGGCGGACTGCGCGACGCTGTGCTCTACGAGCTGCACGTGGGCACGTTCACCGCCGAGGGCACGCTGGACTCCGCGATCGAGCGGCTCGATGACCTCGCCGAGCTCGGCATCACGCACGTCGAGCTGCTGCCGGTCAACAGCTTCTCCGGCCCGCGCAACTGGGGCTACGACGGGGTGGGTTGGTACGCCGTCGACGAGTCCTACGGCGGACCGCAGGCCTACCGGCGCTTCGTGGACGCGGCCCACGCCCGCGGTCTCGGCGTGATTCAGGACGTCGTCTACAACCACCTCGGCCCGGACGGCAACTACCTCGGCCAGTTCGGCCCGTACACGGGGCTGGGCCAGACCGGGTGGGGCGAGGCACTGAATCTCGACGGCCCCGACTCGGACGAGGTGCGCGCCTTCATCCTGGGCAGCCTCGCGATGTACATCGATGACCTGCACGTCGACGGCTTCCGCCTCGACGCCGTCCATGCCCTGCGCGACACCCGCGCCGTGCACCTGCTCGAGGAGATGGCCGCGCTCGCCGATCAGCGCAGCGCCGCCCTGGGCCGGCCGCTGCCGCTCATGGCGGAGTCCGATCTCAACGACGCCGCCATGGTCAGCCCCCGCCTCGGCGGGCCCGGGCACACCGGGATCGCCGGCGGCCACGGGCTGGCCGGGCAGTGGAACGACGACGTCCATCACGTCCTGCACGTCGCCACGACGGGGGAGACCCACGGCTACTACGCCGACTTCGCGCCGCTGGAGTCTCTCGTGAAAGTGGTGGAGTCCGGGTTCTTTCACGACGGCACATTCTCGAGCTTCCGCGGCCGTGATCACGGCCGGCCCGTGCTCGCCGCGGTGCCCACGCACGCCTTCGTCACGTTCCTGCAGAACCACGACCAGGTGGGCAACCGGGCCCAGGGTGACCGCACGGCCGCGGTGCTGAGCGAAGGTGCCCTCACCGCCGCCGCCGCGCTGCTGCTGACCGGTCCGTGGACGCCGATGCTCTTCATGGGCGAGGAGTTCGCGGCCTCCACCCCGTTCCCGTTCTTCACGTCCTTTCCGGGCGAGGAGCTGGCCACGGCGGTGCGGGAGGGCCGACGTCGGGAGTTCGCCGCGCACGGCTGGGACGCCGCCGATGTGCCGGATCCCCAGGACCCTGCGACGCGCGATGCGGCCGTCCTCGACTGGACCGAGGCCGAGCATGGCCGGGGCGCACGAGTGCGGGAGACCTACCGTCGCCTCATCGCGCTGCGCCGCCAGCACGCCGCACTGACGTGTGAGGACCGCGCCGCCACCACGGTGCGGGTTGACGCCGCGCAGCGACTCGTGCGGTGGGACCGCGCCGAGGCCGCCGGGCAGCCCGCCACGGTGACGCTGCTGGCCGGTCTGGGCGCCGGCACCATCACCGTGCCGGACGACCTGCGCGGCGCGAGAGTGCTGGCCGGGCACACGGATGATGGCGCGGTGACCAGTGAGGGTGCTGCGCCGGGGGAGGATGCTGCGCCGGGCAGCTTTTCAGCGCCCGGGTTCCTCCTGCTCGGGCGCTGAGTCCGCCTCGGCCGAGGCGAAGGCGGCGGGGACGGCCTTGAGCATGGTCGTCGTCGGGTGCAGAATCAGGGCGTCCTCGTCCCGGCGCTGGGGCAGGACGGTGGCGAAGTAGGACTCCACCGCCTCATCCGTGGTGGCCTCCCGCTGCTCTGCCTCGGAGAGGTACCAGCGGTGCTCGAGGATCTGATGCATGATCTCAGCCGGTTCCAGCTTGTGGCGCAGTTCCTGCGGCACGGAGCCGGTGATCGGCTCGAACACCTCCACGAGCCACAGTTGCGCGGCCTCATGCTCGGACAACGGCTGCGGACGGGACCGGCGGTTGGCGTCGATGTCCTGGAGTAGCCGGCGGGCCTGGTTCTCCTGGACGTCCAGGCCGGTGAGGGACATGAGGCGACGCTGATGATGGCCCGGGTCCACCACCTTGGGGCGCAGGGCCACCCGGTTGCCGTCGGCCACCGGGATCAGGTCGTACTCCTCGACGTCGAAGCCCAGCTCGTTGAGGCGGCGGATCCGCTCCTCGATGCGCCAGCTCTCCTCGGGAGCGAACTCGGTGTCCTGGGTGACCTCCTTCCACAGGCGACGGTAGGACTCCACGAGCAGATCGCCGGTCTCGGCGGGATCCACGTCCGGGTCGGCCATCCCGCCGGCCAGCAGGTCCAGCAGCTCGCCGCCCACATTCACGCGGGCGACGTCCAGATCGTGCTCGCGCTGACCGCGCGAGAGCTGGTTCTGATGCAGCTCACCGGTCTCCGCGTCCACGAGGTAGGCGGAGAAGGCGCCGGCGTCGCGGCGGAACAGGACGTTGGACAGGGACACGTCTCCCCAGAAGAAGCCCTCGAGGTGCAGCTGGACCATGAGCAGGGCCAGGGCGTCCATGAGCCGAATCAGCGTGGGGCGGCGCAGCGTCCGGGAGAAGGCGGCGCGATAGGGCAGGGAGAAGCGCAGGTGGCGCGTGACCAAGGCGGCGGGCAGGTCATTGCCGTCCTCATCCGTGCGCCCGGAGACCACGGCGATCGGCTCGACCGAGGGCACGTCCTTGCGCTCGAGCGCCCGCAACAGGTGGTACTCGCGCAGGGCCAGCTCCTGGCTGGTCTCCTTCACCGCCACGACCGCATCACCCAGATGGGCGAAGCGGACCACATGGCGGGAGATGCCGCGGGGCAGGGCGGCCAGGACGTCGTCGGGCCAATCCGCAATGGGCAGATACCAGGGCAGGGCCATGAGCGCGACCCCGGGGTGGGGGCCACCGCCCGTGCCGGGGGTCGCGGTGATCGTCGGTGCCCGTCGAGCGCCCATGCTGGTCTCCTCTGCTCGGTGACTCCCCAGCCTAGGGGTCTGAGCGGGCTCTCAGCCGCGGCCAGTATGCTCGGGGCGCAGAATTGTGTGGCTCGAGGGTGCACCGTCGATGACGTGTGCCCGCCGCACCGTGGACGCCATCACCGAGGAGAAGTACGTGGCCACCAACAACTCGAAGCAGACGAAGGCTCAGCGCGTGTCCGATTCGCGCGCGCGGGCCCGCGCGATGCAGGAGCAGCAGCGCAAGCGCGAGGCCCGGCGTCGTACCACCATCATCTGGGGCTCCGTGGTGGCCGTGGTCGCGATCATCGCGCTGGTGGTCGGCTTCGTCATGATGAACACCAACCGCAGCATCCCCACGGCCGGACCCTCCTCGGACGTCGCCAACGCCGAGGGTGGCGTGGTGCTGACCTCGGCCACGCAGCTCCAGGAGCAGCCTGCCGACGCCCTGCCGGACGAGGTGGATGCCGAGTCCGTCCCGGAGCCCGACGGCACCGCCGGCAGCCAGCCGGAGACCGTGCCCGGCGCTGCTGCCTCCTCGGGTGAGCCTGCCCACGTGATCGTCTACGCGGACTTCAACTGCGTGCACTGCGCCAACTTCGAGGACCAGTACGCGGGTCAGATGAAGCAGTGGCTGGACGAGGGCAAGATCACCCTCGAGTACCGCATGCTCGGCTTCCTCGACAGCCCGGCCAACTCCAACTACTCCTCGCGCGCCGCGAACGCCGCGCTGTGCGTGGCCGACGCGAACCCTGGCGCCTACAACGACTTCGTGACCGGCGTGTTCTCCACCTTCGCCGAGCGCGAGGGTCGCGGCCTGTCCGACGACGAGCTGGTGGCTCGCGCTCAGGACCTCGACGCCGACATCGCCAGCTGCCAGAACAACAACACCTACCGCCCGATGGTGCAGTACACCACCGCCAAGGCGCGCGCGGCCGGCGTCGGCGGCACCCCGACCGTGTTCGTCAACGACCAGCTGCTCGCCGAGACCGAGTTCAGCGCCCTCGTCGAGGAGCAGGTGCAGGACTGATCCTGCGCGTGAACTAGGCTGGAGGGGTTGCCCCACTGTGGGCGGCTCTTCCCGCTCGCCTCCTTAGCTCAGTTGGCCAGAGCATCTGTCTTGTAAACAGAGGGTCGCCGGTTCGAATCCGGCAGGGGGCTC
>JAUNTT010000143.1 GCA_030538555.1 Micrococcus sp. | reverse complement strand
CGATCAACAGCACTCGTCGTCCCGGCTCCCGTTCCACGGCCCGCAGGGCGGTCCAGAGTCCGGCGAAGCCGCCGCCGACGACGAGCAGGTCGGTCTCGTGCTCACCGATGAGCGTCGCCCGCGGCTCGGGACGGTCCTCGGTGTCCAACCACAGGGGACGGTGCACCGAGCCGTCCAGTCCGCTCAGCGGCCAGGTCCTCTCGGCGGGCGTCGTACTCATGCTCGTCCTCCCAGGTAGGACATGACGTGCTTGATACGCGTGTAGTCCTCGAGTCCGTACATGGACAGGTCCTTCCCGTACCCGGAGTGACCGAATCCGCCGTGCGGCATCTCGGAGAGGTAGGGGATGTGGGTGTTGATCCACACGCAGCCGAAGTCCAGGTCCCGCGAGGCCCGCATGGCGCGCCCGTGGTCTCTGGTCCACACGCTGGAGGCCAGCCCAAAGACGACGTCGTTGGCCATCGCCAGCGCCTGATCTTCAGTCTCGAAGGACTGAACGGTGATGACCGGCCCGAAGATCTCCTCCTGGATGAGGTCGTCGTCCTGACGGAGCCCGGTGAGCACCGTGGGCGCATAGAACCAGCCACGCTCACCGAGGGTATGGCCGCCTGCGGCGAGCTCGACGTGGTCCGGTCGTGCGTCCACCGCGCCGGCGATCTTCGCCAGGTGGTCGGGGTTGTTGATCGCCCCGTAGTCGGCGGCGTCGTCCTCGGGGCCGCCGACCCTGGTCCCACGCGCACGGGCGACGAGGGCGGCGGTGAACTCCTCGCGGATCTCCTCGGCGACCAGTACACGGGTGGCCGCGGTGCAGTCCTGTCCGGCGTTGAAGTAGCCTGCGGCGGCGATCCCCTCGGCCGCGGCGCCGACGTCGGCGTCGGCGTGGACGATGACCGGGGCCTTGCCGCCGAGCTCCAGGTGCACGCGCTTGAGGTCCTGCGCCGCCGAGCCGGCCACCTCACGGCCCGCCCGCACCGAACCGGTGATGGCGACCATGTCCGGACGAGGGTGCCCCACCAGTGCCCGACCGGTGTCCCGGTCTCCGCAGATCACGTTGAACACCCCGGGCGGGAGGAACTCCTGGCACAGCTGGGCGAACATCGTGGAGGTCACCGGAGTGGTGTCGCTGGGTTTGAGCACCACCGTGTTGCCCCCGGCCAGTGCGGGGGCGACCTTCCACAGCAGCATCGGCAGCGGGTAGTTCCAGGGAGTGACCTGCCCGACGACGCCGACCGGCTCCCGGCGGACGTAGGAGGTGTGATCGGCCATGTATTCTCCGGCGGCCCGCCCCTCGAGCAGGCGGCCGGCGCCGGCGAAGAACCGCAGGTGGTCGATGTTCGGCGGCATCTCCTCGGAGGCGGTGAGGTGTCGCGGCTTGCCGGTGTCCTCGCTCTCGGCGTGTACGAACTCCTCGCTGCGGGCCTCGAGGGCGTCCGCGATCCGCAGCAGGGCCGTCCCACGCTCCTGCGGGGTGGTCCGGCGCCAGGCGTCGAAGGCCCGTTCGGCGGCCTGGTAGGCGCGGTCGACGTCCTCGGCTCCTGAGAGGGGCGCTTCGGCCCAGACCTCACCGGTGTGGGGCGCGTGGACTTCGTAGCGTCGCCCGTCGTGCGCCTCGACGGCCTCGCCGTCGATGATGTTGTGCAGCTGCTGCCTCGGCATGTGATCGAGCATACAGAAGGCCACTGCTGATTCCCATGGATGATTGCGTCATAATCCACGGAATCCGTGTCACAGGCGCGCCTACGGTACTGATTCTCTTGAATCGGTCCGTCTCGACCGACAGGATGGACCTATGGACGACCACTCTGCGCTGCAGCGCGCCGCCAAGGACCACCTGTGGATGCACTTCACCCGCCACGGCTCCTACGCCGAGGCGGAGGTGCCGATCATCACCCGCGGCGAGGGGTGCCACCTCTACGACAGCCGGGGCCGTCGCTACATCGACGGGCTCGGGGGCCTGTTCACCTCGCAGCTGGGCCACGGTCGCCGGGATCTGGCCGAGGCCGGAGCCGCCCAGGCCATGCAGCTGGAGTACATGCCTCTGTGGTCCTACGCCCACACCCCGGCCGTCGAATTGTCGCAGCGGCTGGCCGGCTACGCGCCGGGCACCCTGAACCGGGTGTTCCTGACCAACAGCGGCAGCGAATCGGTCGAGACCGCGTGGAAGCTGGCCAAGCAGTACTTCCGACGCACCGGACGACCCGGCAAGCACAAGGTCATCAGCCGCATGACCGCCTACCACGGCACCACCCACGGGGCGCTGTCGATCACCGGCATCGCCGGGCTGAAGCAGGACTTCGAGCCGCTGGTCCCCTCCACTGTGCACGTGGCCAACACCAACGCCTACCGCGCCCGGGAGATCACCTCCGGAGCCCTCACCGTGACCGACGAGGCCTCGCTGGAGACCTTCGGGCGGTGGGCGGCGGACCAGATCGCCCATGCGATCGAGGCGGAGGGGCCCGACACGGTGGCCGCGGTGTTCCTGGAGCCGGTGCAGAACGCCGGCGGCTGCTTCCCGCCGCCTCCCGGCTACTTCCGGCGGGTGCGCGAGATCTGTGACCACTATGACGTGCTGCTGGTCTCCGACGAGGTCATCTGCGCCTTCGGCCGACTGGGCCGCATGTTCGGCGCCGAACGCTTCGACTACCGGCCCGACATCATCACCACCGCCAAGGGCATCACCTCCGGCTACGCCCCGTTGGGTGCGATGATCGCCGACGACGCGCTGATGGAGCCCTTCCTCAGCGACGGCGCCATGTTCGCCCACGGGTACACCTTCGGGGGCCACCCGGTCTCTGCGGCGGTGGCGCTGAAGAACCTGGAGATCTTCGAGGACGAGCGGATCCTCGAGCACGTGCGCGAGAACGAGGACGGCTTCCGCGCCGCCCTGGAGAAGCTGCTGGACCTGCCCATCGTCGGCGACGTCCGCGGCACCGGATACTTCTATGGGATCGAACTGGTCAAGGACAGGAACACCCGGGAGTCCTTCACCGCCGAGGAGGCAGAGCGCATCCTCCACGGCTATGTGTCGAAGCAGCTCTTCGCCGAGGGGCTCTACTGCCGGGCCGACGACCGCGGCGACCCGGTCATCCAGCTGGCTCCGCCGCTGATCGCCGACCAGGAGATCTTCGACGAGATGGAGCAGATCATCCGCAGGGTCCTCACCGGGGCCTCCGAGATGATCTGAGGGTCCCGGCCGGTCTGCGCCGGAATCCTCCAGGACGATCCGGAGGTCGCCCCTGCGGACGATGCACCTCAGCGCACGATGGTCTTCACGATCGCCGTCGAGCTCTCACCCGACCGGCGCAGCACGAAGCCGACCACGCACAGGGCCAGCAGGGTCAGCACCAGCATCACCGTCGACATCGCCGCGACCTCCGGCCGCAGGGCCACACGCACGGAGCTGAAGATGTAGACCGGCCACGGGGTGTAGCCGGGCTGCTGGACGAAGCTGGAGAGGATCGTGTTGTCCAGGCTGAGGGTGAACGCCATCAGCGATCCGGCCAGGATGCCGGGCGCGGCCACCGGCAGGGTGACGCTGCGGAAGGCCTGCCACGGGGTCGCGCCCAGATCGGCCGCGGCCTCCTCCAGCCGACGGTCCGCCCCGGCCATGCGCGCCCGCACGATGAAGGTCACCACCGCCACGGAGAACATCGTGTGGGAGACGATCAGCCGGACCAGACCGTTGTTGAACGGGGTGAGACCGGCGTCCACGCCGAGGGTCACGAACCACGGCAGGAACGCGATGCCGTCGACGATCTCGGGAGTGATCATGGTGACCGCCAGCAGCGCCGTCAGGGCCGCCGCCCACCACAGCCCCGCCCGGGCCCGCGCCAGGGCGATGCCCCCCAGGGTCCCCAGGACGGTGGCCAGCAGAGCGGTGCCCACGGCCGCCTGCAGGCTGGTGATCACCGAGGAGACGATGACGTCGTTGTTGACCGCCGCCACGTAGGACCGGAACCCGAAGCCCTGCCAGGAGGCCAGCACCCGGCCGGTGTTGAACGAATAGGCGACGATCACCGCGATGGGCAGGAACAGGAAGGCGAAGACCAACACGCCCCAGATCCTCAGTCCCAGGTCGGTGGTGCGCAGACGCGCGGTGCGAGCCATCAGTCCTCCCCTCCGCCGCGCGCTTCGGCGGCACCCTGCGACGTCAGGGGCGTGCTGTTCCACCAGGCGGCCGCGCGCTGTCCGGCCCACAGCAGCACGCCGACCACTGCGACCACCAGCAGGGTGGTCACCATCAGGATCACCGCCATGGCCGCGCCCAGCGCCCAGTTCTGCGCGGTGTTGAACTGCGCGGCGATCAGCTGACCGACCATCGACCCGCTCGCCCCGCCGAGCACCGTGGCCGTGACGTAGTCGCCGGTCAGCGGGATGAACACCAGCAGGCACCCGCTGACCACCCCGGGCATGGCCAGCGGCAGGGTGACCTTCATGAACGTGGTCCACCGCGGGGCGCCCAGATCGTAGCTGGCCTCCCGCAGAGAACGTCCGGCGCGGTCGATGGCGACGAACAGCGGCAGGATCATCAGCGGCAGGTAGTTGTAGACCACGCCGATCTGCACCGCGGTGCGCGTGTAGAGGATGTCGAAGGCCGAATCGAGCAGCCCGGCGCTCAGCAGCCACTGGTTGAGGAACCCCTCGGGCGAGAGGGTGATCTGCCACCCCAGGGTACGGACCA
>JAUNTT010000142.1 GCA_030538555.1 Micrococcus sp. | reverse complement strand
CGGCCACGTGGTCCAGGAAGTAGCGATCGTGGGTCACTGCCACCACAGCACCCGGGTAGGAGGCCAGGTGCTGCTCGAGCCACAGCACCGACTCGGCGTCGAGGTGGTTGGTGGGCTCATCGAGCAGCAACAGATCCGGCTTCTCCAGGAGCAACTTGCAGAGTGCGACGCGACGGCGCTCACCGCCGGAGAGGTTCGTCACCGGGTAGTCCCCGGGCGGGCAGCGCAGCGCGTCCATCGCCTGCTCCAACTGGGAGTCCAGGTCCCAGGCATCGGCGGCGTCGATGTCCGTCTGCAGCGCACCCATCTCTTCCATGAGGGCGTCGAAGTCCGCGTCCGGGTTCGCCATCTCCTCGGAGATCTCGTTGTACCGCTGGATCTTGCCGTGGATCTGGCCGACGCCCTCCTGGACGTTCTCCAGGACCGTCTTGGACTCGTCCAGGGGCGGCTCCTGCATGAGGATGCCCACGGTGTAACCCGGCGAGAGTCGAGCGTCACCGTTGGACGGCTCGTCCAGGCCGGCCATGATCTTCAGGATCGTGGACTTGCCTGCGCCGTTGGGGCCGACCATGCCGATCTTGGCCCCGGGATAGAACGACATGGTCACGTCGTCCAGGATCAGTTTGTCGCCCACCTTCTTGCGGGCCTTGACCATCGTGTAGATGAATTCCGCCATGCCCACCAGGCTAGTGGGTCATCGCCGGTGCCCTCACCACCGGCGACTCCCCCACCCGCGTCGTGTGGCTCACACGTGCGCCGGCTCCCGCTGCAGCGCCGCCGCCTCCTCGTCGTCCTGGTCGTCGTCCTCGATCGCCTCGTCACGCCCGGCCATGTCTTCGGGGCCGTCGGGCGTCTCGGAGTCAGCGTGCGGGGCCTGGTCAGTGATCGCCCGAATCTCACCGGTGTCCAGGTCCACGCTCGCCCCCGGCAGCCACGTGTCCGTCCCCGTGCCAGTCGCCGAGCCCTCAGCCCCGTCACCGGCTGTCGCATCGGCGTCAGCCGGGGCCCGCGACGGGTTCTTCTGGAACGCGCACACGCCCAGGTTCAGATCGAGCCCGATCGCGTCGGCCACGATGTCCACGGATCGACCCGAGCGCTCCTCGGTGGACCAGTCGCGGATCCGCAGCCGACCGGTGATGATCACCGGGTTGCCGCGCTTGAGGCACTGCGCCGTGTTCTCGGCCAGCGTGGCGAACGTGCTCACCGAGTACCAGTTGGTGTGGGCGTCCACCCACTGCTGGGTCTGCCGGTCGAAGCGCCGCTGAGTACTGGCCAGACGGAATGCCGTGATCGGCAGCCCCTTCTCGGTGCGACGCTGCACGGGGTCGTTGGCGACGCGACCTCGGATGGTGATGGTGTCCTGCATGATGCTCTCCTTCAGATCAAGGACGGTGCGGCCGCGGTGCCCCTCGACTCGAGACCACTCGGGCTGCCGCAGGAACGGCTCCTGCTGTGCCTCGAGTGCACCGCGTCGGCCGCGTGCATACCAGCCACATCAGCGAATCTGTGGATCAATCCCGGGAACTAGTTCGCTGTGCAGGAGGCTTCAGCCTCAGAATCCGAGCGGGCGGTCCTCGCGTGGCGGATAGACTGGCACGCGCCCGCCCCAGTAGCTCAGTTGGATAGAGCAGCGGCCTTCTAATCCGCCGGTCGGGGGTTCGAATCCCTCCTGGGGCACCCACGGACACGCCGGGCCCGAAGGAGATCACTGTGCTGCACCGCCTTCGCGCCTGGCTTGAGGCTCCTCGTCCCGCGGTGGTCCGGGTGCGTGTCACCCGCGCCCAATGGCTGCAGCTGCTCGGCGTCATGGCGGTCTTCACCGCGCTGAGCATCACCCACTCCTTCCTGCGGTTCGCGGCCTACGAGGCCAAGGGCTATGACCTCGGAATCTTCGATCAGGCCGTGCGCCAGTACGCGATGTTCCAGGCCCCGATCGTGCCGGTCAAGGGTGTGGACTTCCATCTGCTCGGCGATCACTTCCACCCGATCCTCGCTCTGCTCGCCCCGTTCTACTGGATCTGGGATGACCCGCGGATGCTGGGCATCATCATGGCGCTCGCCCTGGCCGCCACCGCCGTGCCGGTCTACCTGTTCGTGCGGCGCCGAGCCGGGCATGGCGTCTCCCTGATCGCGGCCGGCGCCCTGTTGCTCTGGTGGCCGTTCCAGGCCATGGTCAACTGGGACTTCCACGAGATCACCCTGGGTGTGCCGATCATGGCGTGGCTGATCTGGGCCCTGGACTCCGCTCGACCCTGGCTGGCCACCGGGCTGGCCCTGAGCCTGCTCACCGTCCGCGAGGACATGGGCATCACGCTGCTGGCCATCGCCGTGGTGTTCGCGTTGCGGCGGTACTGGTGGGCCGCTGTGGTCACCGCAGGAGCTGGCCTGCTCGGCTACTGGTTCGCCACCGACGTCGTCATCCCCGCCTTCTCCCCCACCGGCGGCTTCGAGTACTGGCAGTTCACCGCGCTGGGCGAGGACATGAGCTCCTCGATCGTGTTCCTGCTCACCCAGCCGTGGGCGGCGGCAGCCGTGCTGGTGGACCACCCGCTCAAGGTCGCGCTGTGGCTGCTGCACTTCGTGCCGCTGCTGCTCTTGCCGTTGCTGAGCCCGCTCACGCTCATGGCGATGCCCATCCTGCTCTCACGCCTCTTCAACGACCGGCTCAATGTGTGGGCGCCCGTCTACCAATACGACGCGATCCTCGCGCCGATCCTGCTCATGGCCGCCATGGAGGGAGCCGTGCGTGTCTCGGGCTGGGTCGCCCGACGCCGGTCCGCACCGCCCCGGCGCCGCGTGCTGCCGGCGGTGGTGGCCACCGTGCTGCTGGCCTCCGGCGTCGTCGGGACCGCGGCGTTCCCGCAGGTCTTCCCCTTTCATCGCACGCTCACCGGCGACCTCCACCAGCGCCAGCACGGTGCCGACCTGGCCGAGGCCGTGGCGATGATTCCGGACAATGTGTGCGTCGAGGCCGCGGACAACGCGATCCCGCACCTGACCACGCGCACGTACGTGGGTCTGCATGGAGACATCGGCGATGAGCTCTCCACCTGGATGATCGTGGACACCTCCGTGGAGGAGCTCGGCGGCTGGGATCCGCTGAGCCCGGACGAGGCCCTCGAACGGGCCGATCGGCTGGGCTTCGAGACCGTGTGGCAGCAGCGCGAGGTTGTCGTGCTCCAGCAGCCCGATCGGCCGGTCAGCCCCGTGTGCGCGCAGTACCTGCAGCCGTAGCCGCAGCCGCGGGCCGCACCAGGCCACGCCCGGCCGGGGGCAGCAGGAAGCGGTCCGGGGCGGTGTGGAACACGCGGTCCCCCACGTCGATGAGGTGGCCCCGGCGCACCGGATCCCGGGCGGGATCGAGGATGTCCTTGACCACGGAGACCATGATCCACACCAGGGCGATCACGTGCGCCACGATGCCCGTGCTGTACCACGCGGTGATCCACCACGCGCCGTCGGCGAAGGCGCCACCCGAGGTGATCCGGGCAGACTCCATCCACACGCCACCCCAGTGGTAGACCTCGATGGCCTGCCAGATCCAGAACTGCTTCCATACCGGACGGGCGAGCACCACCAGGGGGATCAGCCACATCACGAACTGCGGCGAGTACACCTTGCCCCACAGGATGAACGAGGCCACGATCAGGAAGCACAGTTGCGCCATGCGCGGCCGGTGCCGGGCGGAGAGACCGAGGTAGGCGATGCCAGCGCAGAACAGCGCGAACATGCCGTTCTGCAGCGTGGAGAAGGTCTCCCCGGACCAACCGGTCCAGGCCAGGGCGAGCCACGTGGAGGAGAAGGACACCTCACGGTCCCCGGAGAACGTGTAGAACCGCGACCACTGGTCGAAGGCGGTGAGCATGAACGGCACATTGACCGCCAACCAGGTCACGACGGCGGCGAGGGTCACCTTGAGGAAGACCCAGAGGCGGCCTGTGCGCAGGGCGAGCACCAGGATGGCCCCGAGGAAGAAGAGGGGATAGAGCTTCATGGCCGCACCCAGCCCGATCAACACACCGGCCAGCACGGGTCGGCCCGCCGCCCAGGACCACAGCGCCAGCGAGGCGAGCATGACGGCCCACAGATCCCAATTGAGCATCGAGGTCAGGATGATGCCGGGGGCCAACGCCACGAGCAGCGCATCACGGGAGTGCCCGCGCGCGGTGTAGGCGGTGGCGATCACGGCGATGATCCAGCACAGCACCACGCCGGCGGCATTGATGTCGAAGTACGTGACGGTGCGCTCGTGCAGGTCTCCCGAGCCGGGCACGAACCACGCCGTCACACCCGCCACCACGGCCAGCAGCGCCGGGTACTCCATCCACTGCTCCTCCGGCAGCGGCGTGTAGAACGGGAAGTAGCCCTCCGCAAGCCCGCGAGTCGGGAACAGCTGCCCGAAGTCCGAGTAGCACATGTGAATGTGCACGTCCGGGGTCGCCCAGCCGTTGATGCGGCACCACTGCTTCGTGAGGAACCCGACGACGGCGGCCGCCACCGTCACCGCCACCAGGACGGTGACCCATCTCGAGCGGGGGCCGGTGAGGGCGGGGGCGACGTGGCTCACGGATCTCTCCTGGGGGCAGACAAGGGGGAAGTGTCGATCTTTGCAGATAGTCCGGTGGCATGGTCCGCGGCACGATGGGTGTCGCCGCCTACGTCACCGGCGTGCTCCGCTGCGGCGT
>JAUNTT010000141.1 GCA_030538555.1 Micrococcus sp. | reverse complement strand
TGGCCGCCCGAAGGGCGTGGGTGAGTTCGTCCACCAGTACCGCTGAGAGGTGGTTGCTCGGCTCGTCCAGCAGGAGAAGGTCGGGGTGCTCGGCGAGGCATAGCGCCAGGTGCAGGCGTCGCTGCTGGCCTTGGGACAGGCGAAAGACCGGTGTCCTCCAGCTTCGTGCCTCGAGCAATCCGGTGCTTGCGGCCGGCAGGCGCCCAGGCGAGTTCCCTGGCGCTCCTGGGGCGAGCTTCGCCAGGTGTCGCTCATAAATCTGATGAGCGGTCAGGTGCAGTGGCCAGTCAGGCACCTCCTGAGAGAGGAACGCGATCCGAGCGGTGGCATGGCGGTGAACGTGACCGTTCGTGGGGGACAGCCGCCCCGCGAGAACCGAGAGCAGAGTGGATTTGCCGGCTCCGTTGGCACCGGTGACGACCAGTCGGTCGCCGCCGTCGATAACCAATGTCGTCGGCGTGGCTAGGCGCCCAGCAACCGTGACCTCGTCGACGGTGAGGACCGGCCGGCCCGGTGGTGTCCGAGGGTCCGGCCAGCACAGCCGAGTCGGGGGTTCCGGGACGGAGATGATGTGTTCTTCGAGCTCCGCCTGACGCCGATTGAAGGCTTGGACCACTCCGCCTGCGCGGGTGGCGCGTTGGTGCTTCCCATGTCCCTTCTCCGGGCGCCATCCGGACCGGAGGCGGCCACGGGCCTCGTCGACAGCCTGGGCGAGTTGGGCTCGCTCGGCGACCTGGTCGGCATGGTCCTGCTCCCACCGAGCGCGGTCGCGACGTCGCCCGGCCACCCAGTCGTCGTAGCCCCCGGCGTAGACGCGAGGACGACCGTCCTGGCTGGGGTCGAGGTCCAGGAAGCTGGTGGCAACATCGCGGAGCAATGCCCGGTCGTGACTGATAATCGCCAACCCCCCTCGGTGGCCGTGGAGGCGTTCGGTGAGGAATGCCAGGCCTTTCGCATCGATGTGGTTGGTCGGCTCGTCGAGGAGCAAGAAATCGGGGTCGGCACCCAGAACACAGGCCAGTCGGATCCGATACCTCTGACCCACCGATAGCGTGGACAGTTCCCTTCCCCGGTCGGACCACGCGTCCAGACCGGCCAGGGCCACATCGACTCGCCGTTCTGCGTCCCATGCGTCCAGCGCCACCGCGCGGTCGAGAGCCGCGGCATACTCCTGGTCCGCCCCCAGCCGGCCCTCTTCGAGGGCTTGGGTTGCCGCGTCCAGACGCGCCAGAGCATCGTGAGAGTCGCTGATCGCCCCCTTAACGAGCGAGCCGACGGTCTCTCCCGGACCTACGTCCAATCCCTGCTCGACCACGGCATGGGTGCCAACCCTGACGACCGTTCCGCCATCCGGCTCGCTCAGTCCCGCCAGGACACGAAGCAGGGTGGTCTTGCCACGACCGTTCTCACCGACGATCGCCAGCCGCGTCCCGCTCGTGACGACCGCGTCGACGTGGTGGAGAACGTGGCGGTCGCCGAGGCTGACGTCGATGCCCTCGGCGCGGATGTGGGCAGCGGCCCCCGCGGGGGCACCGCCAAAGAAGGGTGTGTGCGTGCGGTAGGAGTTCTGCATGGTGCTCTCTTCGGCTCGTCGTGGAAGCCGGGCAGCACAAGGAGGGGCCGCCCGTACATGGCCAGGACGGCGCGCAGAGACAGGAGAAGACGACGTGGCTCTGCCGCCGTCAGCGGCGAGCCCAGAGCTTCATCGAGGCAATACCAAGCATGACATCAAGGGTACGGGAACGAGCCGCAGCCCCCAACCGGATTTCCGTCCGCGGCAGTTGCCCGTCGAGATCAGCCGGCCGTTACGAGCGGCGAATCCTGAAGGCCGTTCGCTATCGGAGTGAGACTCAGCCGAGCTTCTCCTCGCCTTTGAAAACGTCAACGCGCCACACGGAATCCTGCGTCGAGTACACGACCCGAACATGCTGACGATCGGTGGAGGCTTGGAAGAATTCCACGCGGGCGGGACGGATCCACCACAACCGCCAATCCCCCGGAGCGATGGCTTGGCGAGCTGCCTCACTGCGGCCAGCTAGATCCGCTTCACAGTCTTCGGGGCTGGCCACCTCGACTGTCCCACGAACGCGAACTGCCCGCATGATGGGCTGCCAATAGACATCGATGGCAGCTGCCGGTGATGCTCGCAGTTGCTGCCCCTTCACCGAAGAGGCTGTTCCTGCAACAGCCCAGCCACGCGAATCAACATCCTTGAGGATGAGTGTGCGGGCATCGGGGATACCCTCGGCATCGACGGTGGCAAAGCTGACTGCATGCGGCTCGGGGACGCCCAGCTGAATTGCCTCCGCAAGCCAGTGCCTGAAGAGCATCACCGGGTGAGCGGGAAGCGACTCAAGGTCTAGTTCAGGAGCCGAACCGGTAAGGGAAGGCACGGACCTGAGTAGCTCTCTGAGGCTCATGGGGCAACCATAGCCACCGGTCCTATGCAGAATGATTACCGCAGGCGCTGGCACGTCGGATAGAAGCGCGAGGAGCCGTTCACGAAAAGTTTGGCGGACGACACGCGACCCGCCCCGCGTGCACGGCCTTCCCTTTTGCTCAAAGACATCAGGTTGTCCATCGATGTCGCCCTACCCGGGATTCACGTTCACTGCCGCCACGTCTCTCGTCGGCGCCTCGTCGACCCCCGGCAGCACCCGGCCGCGGCCTGTGGCGCCCGCACGGTAAGGTCCCGCCATGAGCGACAACGACGTGCACACCGCCATCCAGGACGCCCTGCCCAGCGATCTCTCCGAACGCGGGACCCCCGCCCCGTACACGATTCCCACGGACTGGAAGGGCGACGTGGCCATGTTCGATGCGCGCGCGACCCCAGGCTTCGACGGGGCGAAGAAGGATGGGCATCAGCGTTTGGCCGCCCTCGGGGAGGTGCTGGATGATCACCAGGAGCGCCTGTTCGCCGCCCACCACGTCCACGCCGACCGCGAGCCCGATCCCGGCCGTTCCATTCTGCTGGTCATCCAAGGGATGGATACCTCCGGCAAGGGCGGGATCCTGCGCCACGTGCTCGGGGCCGTCGACCCGCAGGGCGTGAAGATCACCGCGTTCAAGGCACCGACCGACGAGGAGAAGAAGCACGACTTCCTCTGGCGGATCAAGCCCCGCACCCCCGCACCCGGGTACATCGGCGTGTTCGACCGCTCCCACTACGAGGACGTCCTCATCCACCGCGTCCACGGCTGGGCCGACGAGGAGGAGATCGAGAGGCGCTGCCGGGCGATCAATCGGTTCGAGAAGGACCTCGTCGAGGGCGGCACCACCGTGGTGAAAGTGATGCTGCACATCTCCCAGGACGAGCAGGGCGAACGGCTGATGTCCCGGCTGGACCGGCCGCACAAGCACTGGAAGTTCGCTCCGTCGGATATCGACGAGCGCAAGCACTGGAGTGCATACATGGACGCCTACTCGCGCGCCCTGCGCGCCACGAGCACCGAGCATGCTCCCTGGCACGTCGTCCCCGCCAATAGGAAGTGGTTCTCCCGCATCGTCGTCCAGCAGCTGCTGCTCGATGCTCTCGCCGAGATCAACCCGCAGTGGCCGACCGCCGATTTCGATGTGGAGGGGGAGAAGCGCCGACTGCGCTCCACGATCGACGCGCCCTGACCCTCAGTGGACGCGGCGCGCTACGGGGCGCAGGATGGGGACATGGCAACCACATCCCTCAAAGGCCAGGACGTCCTCACTGTCGGCGAGCTCCCCGAGGTCGGCGCGTCTGCACCGGACTTCGAGCTGGTCGGCACCGACCTCGCGCCCGTGCGGCGCGCGGACCTCGCAGGCCGCCGTCTGGTGCTGAACATCTTCCCCTCGATCGACACCGGGGTCTGCGCGACGTCCGTCCGCCGCTTCAACGAACTCGCCGCCACGCTCGAGGACACCACTGTGGTGTGCATCTCCGAGGACCTGCCCTTCGCCCAGGGCCGCTTCTGCGGGGCCGAAGGCATCGAGAACGCCACCGTTGCCTCCGCGTTCCGCTCCTCGTTCGGAGACGACTACGGGGTCACGATGATCGATGGCCCGCTGGAAGGCTTGCTCGCCCGGTCCGTGGTGGTGCTCGACGCCGACGGCACCGTCCTGCACACCGCACTGGTCCCGGAGATCTCCGAGGAGCCGGACTACGACGCCGCGCTCGCCGCGCTCTCCTGACCACCGGCGGATAACCCCCGCCAACCGCCCCCACTCTGGGGGACGTCGCCCCCGCCCCGTCTCCGGGGACGGGGGTGCATCGAGCCGAGGAGGATCCCCGCGTGGACCCCACCAGCCTGCTGATCCTGCTGCTGATGGGCATTCTCGCCGGGATGATCAACGCCGCCGTCGGCTCCGGGTCGCTGCTGACCCTGCCGGTGCTGCTGGCCGTCGGCGTACCGCCGGGTGTCGCGGTCCGCACCAACACCATCGGCATGTTCTTCTCCACCATCGGATCCGTCGCGGGCTACCGGCGGGAGATCGCTGCGGAGGGTCGCGCGGTGCTGCCGCTGGTCGCGACGGCCCTGGTGTGTGCGACCGCCGGGTCCCTACTACTGCTGGCCACACCGGGGGAGACCCTCGCGGTGGTGGTGCCGGTGCTGATAGTGGTGGCGTTGCTGCTGGTGATCCTGCAAAAGCCGATGAACCAGGCGCTGCAGGCCCGGCGTGAGCGCCGCGTGGCCCGCCGAGAAACTGCACAGGCCGGTGTCGGTACGCGGGCCGACGATGTCGCGGGCAGCTATCGTTCCCCGGGCCTGATCGCAGCCCTCGGTGGCGCCTCCTTCTACGGCGGGTTCTTCACCGCTGCCCAGGGGATCCTGTACCTCG
>JAUNTT010000140.1 GCA_030538555.1 Micrococcus sp. | reverse complement strand
GACGCGCCTACCTCGCGAAGCGCTTCGGCCACCACGAGGCCACCTCCGCGATCGTGGTGTCCTACTACTGGCACTTCGTGGACGTGGTCTGGATCGCCCTGTTCTTCATCGTCTACTTCCTGAAGTAAGACACCCTCGCTCACCACCTCCGCACCTGAGGCGAACCGAGCAGGCAAGATGGACTCGGTTCGGCAGACAACGTAAGGAACTCACTGTGAAGGCACTATCGCAGCATCGCCGCCACCCGCTCATGGGTCTGGCACTGCTCCTGCTGGGGCTTCTGGTGACCGGCGGCCTGTACTCGGTCGCCAGCACGGTCAACCAGGCGCAGGCAGCCAACCAGGTCACGACTGCCGCGTCCAGCGATGACATTGCCGAGGGCGAGAAGCTCTTCAACTCCAACTGCGCCTCGTGCCACGGCATGGCCGCCGTCGGCGGTCCCGCCGGACCGTCGCTGATCGGCGTCGGCGCCGCCTCGGTCGACTTCCAGGTGGGCACCGGTCGCATGCCCATGCAGATGTCCGGTCCCCAGGCCCGCATGAAGCCCGTGCAGTTCAGCGAGGACCAGACCGCGCAGCTGGCCGCCTACGTCGCCTCCCTTGGTGCCGGCCCGGCCATCCCGAGTGACGAGTACCTCGACGTGAACCACGAGGACGTGAACATCGCCAAGGGCGGCGAGCTGTTCCGCATCAACTGCGCCATGTGCCACAACGCCGCCGCTGCCGGCGGTGCACTGACCCGCGGCAAGTACGCGCCGACCCTGATGGGTGTGGACGAGAAGCACATCTACGAGGCCATGGCCACGGGCCCGCAGAACATGCCCGTGTTCTCCGATGCAAACCTCAAGCCTGAGGACAAGCGCGACATCATCGCCTACCTCAAGACCATTGAGAACAACGGCTCCCCCGGCGGCCTGCAGCTCGGCTCCCTGGGCCCCGTGTCCGAGGGCCTGTTCATCTGGACTGCTGGCCTCGCCATCATCATCGGCTTCATGGTCTGGCTGACCTCGCGGTCCTCCTGACCCGCTGGCGCCGGTGAGGCGTCGGTCCACATCACTGCAGCACATCACTGAAAGCAAAGGAAATGGATCATATGGGCGAGCAAGGCTACGGAGGGTCCCAGCGCCCCTCGGATGCCCTCGAGCACGCCGGTGAGGATGCTCCCCGGTACGCGATCGACAACCCGGGCCTGCCTCCGCACCGTCCGCGGTTGGCCGACGAGGATCCGAAGGCTGCCAAGCGGGCTGAGCGCCAGGTCTCGGTGCTGTTCCTCATCTCGATCGTGGGCACGATCATCTTCTTCATCGGCTACTTCGGTGTGGGGCAGATCGGCAACAACGAGGACTTCAGCGTCATCTACCTGCAGAACCTGCTGTTGGGTCTGGGCACGGCGCTGGCCATGTTCGGCATCGGCATCGGTGTGGTCCACTGGGCGAAGACGCTCATGCCGGACCACGAGATGGTCGAGGAGCGTCACGAGATCCGCACTGAGGCTGACCGCGCTGACGCGGCCGGCATCGTGCAGGACATCCTGGATGAGTCCCAGATCAAGCGTCGTCCGCTGCTGCGCAACACCCTGATCGGCGCCGCCGTCCTGGCTCCCCTGCCGTTCATCGCGATTTTCCGCGACCTGGATGACACGGACAACTTCTCGGACCGCGCGAGCGAGAACTTCGGCGTCGAGCGCTTCCGTCACAGCATGTGGGGCGAGGGCGTGCGCCTCGTGCGCGACCCCACCGGCTCCCCCATCCGTGCCTCGGATGTCACCCTCGGCTCTGCCGTGCACGTGATCCCGGAGGGCCTGAACGAGCTGCACCACAACAAGCTCAACGAGAAGGCCAAGGCCGTGGTGCTGCTCATGCGTCTGGACCCCGCCTCGGTGAAGGTGTCCCCGGGCCGCGAGGACTGGAACGTGGACGGCATCTTCGCCTACTCCAAGGTCTGCACGCACGTGGGCTGCCCGGTGGCGCTCTACGAGCAGCACACCCACCACCTGCTGTGCCCCTGCCACCAGTCGACCTTCGACCTCACGCAGGAGTGCAAGGTCATCTTCGGCCCTGCCAGCCACGCGCTGCCGCAGCTGCCGATCGCTGTCAATGACGAAGGCTTCCTGGTCGCCCAGAGCGACTTCCACGAGCCCGTCGGTCCGGTCTACTGGGAGCGTGGCTGATCACGATGAGCACTACTGACACGACGTACCGCCCGGCCACCAACACCGGCAAGCTCGCCAACTACCTCGACACCCGCATGGGGCTCTCCCCCATGGTCAAGGAGTTCGGTCGCAAGATCTTCCCGGACCACTGGACCTTCATGTTCGGCGAGGTGGCTCTCTACACCTTCGTGATCCTCGTGCTCTCGGGCGCGTTCCTCACGTTCTTCTTTGACCCGTCGATGGCTCACGTGGTCTACACCGGCGCCTACGCACCGCTATACGGCATCGAGATGTCGGCCGCCTATGCCTCCGCCCTGGACATCTCCTTCGACGTCCGCGGTGGCCTGTTCATGCGCCAGCTGCACCACTGGGCCGCGCTGCTCTTCGTGGCTGCGATGTCGGTGCACATGCTGCGTGTGTTCTTCACCGGTGCATTCCGCCGCCCGCGTGAGCTGAACTGGCTCGTCGGCACCGGCCTGCTCCTCATGGGCTGGGCCGCTGGCTTCACCGGCTACTCCCTGCCCGACGAGGTGCTCTCCGGCAACGGCCTGCGCATCATCGACGGCATCCTCAAGGCCATGCCGGTCGTGGGCAGCTACATCTCGATGTTCCTGTTCGGCGGAGAGTTCCCCGGCTACTCCGTGATCGGGCGCCTCTACGCGCTGCACATCATGATCGTGCCGGCCATCATCATCCTGCTGATCGTGGTGCACCTGTTCATGGTCGTCACCCACAAGCACACCCAGTACCCCGGCCCGGGCCGCACCAACAACAACGTGGTCGGCTACCCCGTGGGTCCCGTGTACGCCGCGAAGGCCGGCGGCTTCTTCTTCATCGTGTTCGGCGTCCTCGCCCTGATCTCGTCCACCGTGACGATCAACGCGATGTGGAACTACGGTCCCTACGATCCCTCGCCCGTCCAGGCCGGCACGCAGCCGGACTGGTACATCGGCTGGTTCGACGGCGCCCTGCGCCTGATGCCCGGCATGATCGGCGACTTCAGCTTCCTCTGGAACATCCCGATGCCGTGGGGCTCGAGCGTCTCGCTGCCCATGGGTGTCCTGTTCCCGATGATGCCCATCGGTGCCCTCATCGTCGGCATGATGGCCTGGCCGTGGATCGAGCGCTGGGTCACCAAGGATGACCGCGAGCACCACCTGCTGGACCGCCCGCGTAACGCCCCGACGCGCACCGCCATCGGTGTGGCCGCCGTCGTGTGGTACTGCGTCATGTGGGCCGCAGCGTCCTCGGACCTCATCGCCACCCACTTCCAGGTGTCGCTGAACGATGTGCTTTACCTGCTGCGCATCCTGTTCTTCCTCGGCCCCATCGTGGCGTACATCGTGACCCGCCGTATCTGCATCTCCCTGCAGCGCAAGGATCGCGAGCTCGTGCTCCACGGCCACGAGGCCGGCGTCATCGAGATGTCCCCCGAGGGCGGCTTCCACGAGCGCCACCGGAACCTCACCGACTACGAGATGTACCGCCTCGTGTCCTTCGACAGCCCCCGTCCGATCCCCGCGGTCCCGAACCGCAAGGGCAAGGTCACGCTGCTCGAGAAGTCCCGTGCCGGTCTGTCCCGCATGTTCTTCGAGGACCGCGTGGAGCCCGTCTCCCGCGAGGAGTTCATCGAGGCCCGCTCGCACTCCCACGCCCACGGAGCCGAGTCCCTCGAGTTCCACCAGGTGGAGAACAACCGCTCGATCGGTGGCCACCACTAAGGTGAGCTGACTGACTGAGTCACGACGGCGGCCCCGCAGCATCGCGCTGCGGGGCCGTCGTCGTATGCGGAGCCCATCGAGTCGTGGAGCGGGGGAACGGAGCGGTCCACGTGGACGGCGGAAGCACTGCTGGCCGGTCCCCGCGGGCGCTGGCTGCTGTTGGAGTACGCCCTGGCGTCGGAGAGACTGGCCCTGGGCACCGCCTCCCAGAACCCGCTGCAGTCCGCGGTGTTCTGGGCCGCGCACCACCTCGCCCCCGACGCTGGGTCTGCATAGCACTTCGTGGGGCCCGGGGCGCGGGATCTGGTGGTCCCCGACGTCGGACCCGATGACGTGGCAGGGCAGCCCACACGAGTCTCGCTGGCGCCGACGACCCAGCAGGTGCTGCTGGCCGTACTGCTGCGCGCACGCCGAGCACGGATCACAGCCGAGCGGAAGGCCATCCGTCAGCGTCCGGCCGACCCCACGGCACGCTATGGCGGTGAATGGTGGTCCACACCGTCCCCCGAGGTGGCCTCGTCCACCCGTGTACTCTCCGACGGTAGCACCGTCGATCTGTGGCTGGTGGAGGACGGCCTGGGCTGGGAGACGGCCACCTCAACCCGCCTTGAGATCGCTTCGGCAGCTCGCGTGTACGAGGTGGACACCGCCGAAGCATGGGCGCTGCTGTGCCGCCGCTTCCTGCTGGTGCAGACCGCCGAGAAGCGCCAGGTCTGGTACCGCACCACGCACCGCCATGGGCGCTGGGTCATCCCGGATTGGGCCAGCGTCGCCGACACGACACACACCTCTGGATGCGCGAGCGTCCCACCGCGGTGCCGGCGACGGGTGAAACGTGACCAGGCCGGTCTGGTCCGAGCTGCTCGGGCCCCGTCCATGGTTACCCGGGTGACCCAGCCAGGGTCTGCGCCGGGGTTGGAGCCCCGACCGTGGGCCCACGAGGGTCGCCCTGCCGTTCGCCCGCCCATTTTACGAGGGCCCGCCCCCGATTGAGGGCGGCCCATCGAAAAATGGGCGGGCCAGTGGCGCAACGGTGCACAACTCACCCGGG